>WHTW01000034.1 GCA_009377525.1 Rhodospirillales bacterium | reverse complement strand
GCATCCACAAGGATCAGCTGCGCGTGCGACCGATCTGGCATCAGCGCGCCGATCGCGTGCAGGCCCATATCCTGGTCTGCTTTCTCGCCTTCGTGCTGTGGAAGAGCCTCGAGATGTGGCAGCAGCGCTCAGGCCTCGGCAACTCGCCGCGCACCGTGCTCGAAGAGTTCGCCCGCATCCAGTCGCACGACGTCATCTTGCCCACCACCATGCACGGCGAGATCCGCCTGCGCTGCGTCACTCAACCGGACCCGGCTCAGGCTGCCTTGCTCGACCGCCTTGGCCTCGTCCTGCCCAAGCGCATGCGCACCGACGATATCGAGCTACCGCTCGCGGTCAGCGCCTGAGCCACATCAGAACCAAAAATGTAGTGCCAACTTTCCGGCTAACTCATTGATTCCGTTGATGCAGGGTGTCGATTCTGCGCAAGTTGGGCTAGGAGATCGCGATCAAGCACGGGTTGGCGATTCCCCGAGCACATCAGCCTCGGCCGCCGAATATGCCGCAAACGTCACTACGCTACGGCGCGAGACAGTCCACGTTTGGACGCCATGGCTACCCGATGCGGCGCCGGACCATCCAGGCCGACCACGGCGCCGTCTCCTTCCTTGCGGATGAAGGTGACATGCGGGATCGCCACGATGTGGCTGCGATGGACCCGCACGAACAGCGCGGGATCGAGCTGTGCCTCGGCTTCCGAGATCGACCACGGGGACATGCGCTCCCGTGTGCCGTCGTGGACGCGAGTATAGTGAGCATCCGCCCTGACGCTCCGGACATCGGCGACGTCGATGAAATGCGTCCCGTCGACACCCTCGACCGGCAGGCGGGAGGCCGGCGCGACCGGCGGCTGGCCGAGCCCGCCCAGTGGCGCCGCCATCAGCCGCGGGCTCGTCGCAGCCGCCCGTCCGGGAGGGGGCTCCGGCCTGACCATCGTCGCGACGGCCGGGTCCAGCACCGGCGGGCTTGCGACATCGCCGGCGGTCGCCTCGGCCGTCCGCCGGCGCGGTTCGGGGACCAGGAACAGCAGGAAGGCAGCGGCGACCAGGAAGCAGAGGATCGCCACGATCAGGGCGAGGGCATGCGCCGAGACGGCCGGACCGCCGACCGTGTGAGCAGGCTCGTGGCCGGGGCGGAAATGCATGCCGTACATGGCCGTGTAGTGCATGCCGGACACCGCAAGGCCAAAGGCGACGGCGCTCAAGGCCAGCCGCAAGCCGCCTTGGCGCGCCAGGAAGATCCTCAGCCCGCCATAGGCGGCGCCCAGCCCGATGAGCACGGCCAGACCGACCAGGGCCGGCTCATGCTCGATATGGAAGCCGCCCGCCAGGCCGTGAATGCCGACATAGTGCATCGACGCGATGCCGAGGCCGAGCAGCAGGGCGGAGGCGGTCACGTGCGCGATGGAAGGCTCGCCGACGCTGACGAAGAACATCGAGACGCCGACGACCAGTACGCAGATGAGAAAGGAGACGATGGTCGGCAGCACGAGGTAGACCGCATCCATCGGCAGCGGCGCGGCCAGCATGCCGATGAAATGCATCGTCCAGATGCCGACCGCCAGGAATCCCGCGGCGCCCGCCAGCAGCACGCGCCGGCTCGCGCCCGGCGTGGCGCGGATGCGCGCCGCAAGGCCGAAGCCGGTGTAACCACCCAGAATCGCGATCGCCACCGAGAGCGCGACAAGATATGGATCGTGCCCTTTGAACATGGCGGTATCGGCCCGCTAACGATCTTCCTAGGCTTACGTCCTCTCGCACCAAAGCTTACATTTGTGGCGATGGCGTTGACAATGGTCGATCCTGAGGCGTGATGGCTCAAACGGCAGATGAGGCCGCAATGTTCGCGTCGCAACTGGCGTCAGCAGGAACGCTGACTCATCGGCCTTGCCCGTGCTGTTAGCCAGCTTCATCATTTATCCCCGACGCAGCGCTAGACGGCCAGCGCCTGGGCGGACGACGACATAGTTGGCCCGTTAGAGCGGGCGCCCCGCTGCGGCCGCTGCCTCATCCAGGAGGGCAGCCTGAACGGCAGGTCGGCCAGCAACCCGATCCTGGAAGGCCCAAAGCTTCTTCAGGTGACTGATGTTCACGTGAGTGCGCTCTACCCACGGCGTTATCGAAAACAGATAGGCGTCGGCAACTGTGAAGGTCTCGCCGGTGAGGTAAATGCGGCCGTCGGCGAATCGTTCGTCCAATGTCCCAAAACTCTTGATCAGCATGTTGCGGAACCGGTTCTTCGCATCCTCCGTCACATAGTCACGGAACACCGGAATGAACTTTTGATGGATCTCGGTCGTGATGAAGGTCTGAAGCTCCAACAGCTTCACGCGTTCGATACTCCCAGCGGGCGGGATGAGATTCTTCTCGGGCTTGGTGTCGTCCAGATAGGTCGTGATCGCCAGCGTTTCGGAGGGCGAGGCTCCATCGTCCAAGACCAGCGTGGGTGCATAAGCGACTTCTGACCTGAAGTGGATCCCGTCAGTAGGACCAGTCCCCGACGTTCCCTAGAGCGTTTTCCGTTCTGAAGGACTCGGGAGGGGATTGAACGAACCCGCTGCCGCGGGATTGGGGTGAAGGGTTAGAGGGAAGGCGTCCTGTCTGAGAGGATTGCGGTTGCGAAGCCCAACCCTCAAGACAGGAGCCCCCGATGGCCGAGATGAGCCCTCTACGCCGCCGCATGATCGAGGACATGACCGTCCGCAATCTGTCGCCGGCGACGCAGCGATCCTACCTGTATGCGGTTACGAAGTTCAGCCGATACTTTAGCCGCTCGCCGGATCGGCTGAGTGTGGAGGACGTCCGCGCCTTCCAGGTGCATCTGGTGTCGACCGGCATTTCGTGGCCGGCGCTGAACCAGACGGTTTGCGCGCTGCGGTTCTTCTATGGGGTGACGCTGGGGCAGGCTGAGATCCCGGAGCGCATCCCCTACGCGCGCGAGCCGCGCAAGCTGCCGGTGGTACTGAACGCCGATGAAGTCGTGCGCTTTCTCGAGGCGGTAGCGAGCCTGAAGACACGCACCGCGCTGACGACGGCCTATTGGGTGTGGGTCGTGCGCGGCTCGGCGCGCCCGCCCACCGCGGTCGTCGAGCACTGGGGCGCAGGCCGCTTCCTCGGCATCTATCCGATCAAAGGTGGCCTCGGCGTTGTCGCTGCCACGCCGACGCGCATCATGGGGCCTGACGCGGTCGGCCGCGACGGCCGCAAGGTGAAGGCGCATTTCGCCGCGCTTGGCGACAGCATTGCCGATGTCATGGCGAGCTTGCCCGACGATCTCGGACAGACATTCTGGTGGCATCTCACGGACGCGCGAAGCGAGAACTGGATCAAGGGCCGTGTAGTGCTGCTGGGCGACGCAGCATGCGCCTTTCTCCCGACAGCAGGTGTCGGCGCGTCGATGGCCCTGGAGTCGGCCGCAGTGCTCGACGACGAGCTTGGCCGCACCGACGCCCGTTTCCTACCCGGCGCGCTCGCCCGTTACGAGCTGCGTCGCAAGCCACGAGCCGAGACGTTCCAGGACGACTCACGTCGACTGGCCTCGATGATGATGATCGAGTCGCTGGAGCTGTCCTGGGGGCGCGATCAGCTGATGAAGTTCTATACGCTCGACATGCTCGCCAAAAATATCGCGCAGTCGCTAGCCAAGCCGATCTGACGGCCCGTGCGGCTGCTCGCTGGCGGAAGATCTCTGATGGTTTCGCACATGTAAGCTGCGTCAGTTCGGAAGCGGTCGGGGCCCGACACTAGTACCTCTGCACAGTGATTATGACTCTTTGCCGAGTACGGGATAAGCGCGGCCCATTTTGCGTCGCGCTTTGTCGGTTGTGAACATCCATTTGATTTTGGCGCCGATGGCGTTTCGTTGTCGTTGCCAGGCATTGATCTCACGGACGAGCCGCTTTGGATCATCGATCCTGCGGTCGAGGCACTGGCCGCGCAGGACGCCGATCTCGATCTCGACCATATTGAGCCAGCTTGCGTGCTTGGGCGTGTAGTGGAACTCCAGACGTTGCAAGATGCGCCGGGCTTCGGCGGGCGCGAAGGCCTCGTAGAGCGAGCCGGGCGAGTGGGTCGACAGATTGTCTTGCACCACCCGGATACAGTCGGCATCGGGATAATGGACGTCGACGAGCTCGCGCATGCATTGGGCGTAATCTTGGGCTGCCCGGCGCTGGGTGACCTTGACCCTGCGCCAGGGGCGATGGACGTCGAGGAAGATGAAGAGATTGACGGTGCCGTTGCGGCGGTACTCGCAGTCGTAGCGTTCGAGCTGGCCGGGTCTGGCCGCGATGGGCTGACGGACCTCGCCGATCAGTTGGACCGGGCTCTCGTCGAAGCACACCACCGGCCGTTTGGCATCGGGCGCCTCGGCATAGAGGTCGAGCACATCCTCCATGCGGGCGACGTAAGTGCCATCGACCTTGGGAATGCACCACATGTCCCTGCGCCACGGCTTGAGGTCGTTTTCGGCCAGCCGCCGACGCACCGTTTCGCCCGACAGGCTGTCATGCTCGGTCAGCTTGACCATCTCATCGGCCAGCAGTTCCAAGGTCCAGCGGGCGCGGCCCTGTGGAGGATTGGCGCAGGCCGTTGCCACCAGCAAGGCTTCTTGCCGGCCAGTGAGCTTGCGCGGCGCCCCCGGACGGGGCTCCTCACTCAGCGCCCGTTCCAGGTTGCCTTCGACGAAGCGCCGCTTGGTCCGGTAGACCGTCGAGCCACCCACCGCCACGGCCCGAGCGATCTCCTCGTCGCTGCTGCCGGCATCGGTCGCCAGCAAGATCTGGGCGCGCTTGAGCTTGCGCGCGGCATGCTTGCCGGCGCTCAACATCGCGGCCAACTCGCCGCGTTCGGCTTGGCTCAGCTCCACTCGATAACGTACATTCATCGCGACCTCCTTGTCGGAGGCCCACAAGAATCGACCGATGAATCCAAATTCAGGCGGCGAGCACCGCTTCAGCGACACGCAAGGCCAGTATCTGGCCTTCATCCACGCCTATTCCCGCATCTTCCGACGCCCGCCCGCCGAAGCCGACATGCAGCGCCACTTCCAGGTCACTCCGCCCTCGGTCCACCAAATGGTCTTAACCCTCGAGCGCCTCGGACTGATCCGACGACAGCCCGGAGTCGCCCGAAGCATCGAGCTCCTCGTGCCCCCGGAAAACTTGCCGGTCCTAAAGTGACCAGATTCAACCTGTCAAAATCACTGTGATGAGGTACTAGCCGAAAAGTCAGCGTCTCGACTTTAAGGCCGTACAGCTCTTAACGGCGCTGCACTGGTTTGAGAGGTACTGCGAGAAGGCCTGCCGGCGCAGCTTCGGAACCTTCAGCGTGACCTCGCCGGCCTTGGTCTGCAGCTTGCGATCGTAGCTGCCGGAGCGCTGATCGCGTCGCGTCGCCGTGCGCTCGTAGCGCCCGGCATTGCACAGCCAGTTCTTACAAATCGCCCTTGGCCCACGTTTCCGGCCGCCTTCGACCGCGTATGCGGCGCGAAATTCAAATGGACCGGTCTACGGCGCCCACCTTCAGCCGACTGCCCGCGTATAGGTGGCCAAGTCGAAATAGTCGCGCCACCGCTTGATCTTGCCGCCAGACAGCTCGAACACACCGCAACATGGGAGATCGACCTGTTTCTCTCCGAGCTTGGTACGGTCGACACGCTCGGCGATCACCAGATCGCCCTGCGCGACGATATTGACGATCTCCCAGTCGGTGGCAGTCCAGCCGCGGAGAAACCCACCAATAAACTGGCGCAGCGCTTCGTGGCCGGACACCGGTTTCGCCATCATGTTGTGATAGGTCCCATCCGGCGTAAAGAAGCCGACGAGTTCGTCGACATTCAGTCGAGACCACGCTGCAATGAAACGCCGGACGATTTCTTCATTGGACGCCATGGCTGTGCCTTTCGCCGGTTGTCGAGGTCGGGGTGTCGCTATTCCGGCCGAGTACTCCCCAGCACCTCGTGTGCAGCGACGAACTCGCCGGAGATGATATGCGTTTCGGACCATTGATGCAGATCAAGGAAGTCAGCCCTCCGGGTGCCACTTTTCATAGCAAGGTGAGCGAGGTTGACATGATCCAGACAGCCAACATTCCGATCCATGCGCGCTCGAACCTGACGATCCGCGCCAAGGACATAATGACGGCCAATATCACCACCGTGGAGCCGGAAACAACCGTTCACAGAATCGCTCAGTTGCTCAGCGAAAGGCATATCAGCGCGGTATTAGTGATCGATCGCGGTTCAGTCGTCGGCATTGTGAGCGAAGGCGATCTACTTCATCGGCAGGAGTTGGGCACCGAATTTGAACGTGTGTCGTCATTTAGAATATCTTACGAAATTGAGGATAAGAATCATATAGCTTACGAAATCGAGAGTGAGAGCACTGCCAAGGCGAAATCTCACGGCATGCACGCCCGCGATGTGATGACGCGAAAAGTTATCACTGTGGAAGAGGACGCTTCGTTAGCGGATGTGGTTAGAACTCTTCAGAATAATCACATAAGAAGGGTGCCCGTTATACGAGGGGCAAAGCTTATTGGAGTGGTGAGCCGGGCCGACATCATGCGAGCTCTGGCGGCAAGACCCGAAGGCTCTCTCGAGCCCACAAGCAGAGACGACGACATGATCCGATACCAAGTAATCGAGACGCTTCTGAGCATACCGGGGACGAGTCCCTGGGCGACGACTGTTACCGTGTCGAACGGTATCGTTGAACTAACGGGAAGCGTCGAACAGGAGGTTACGCGTGAGCCCTCCCGCATCGCGGTTGAGACCATCCCCGACGTTGTCGAAGTCAGGGATCATCGAAGCATCATACAGCCGTACTGATGAGGCGGCCCCGCGAGGTAGCGTACCGGCCCTTCGATGGTACCGATGCCGCTGTAGTCGATCCTGGAGAGGTCGAGATCGAACTCGGACCTGTGCAGTACCTGCAGCTGGGATGGACACGCACGCTCGCGGCCCCGCCGTGGTTCTCAACTACGGCCTTGCGCCAAATTGGGAAGCTGTGCTGCAGGGCGAGGTCGTCCATGGACTGTCGGACGACGCCCATGGCACCAGCTTGGTCGGCGCCGGCGTGTTCCTCAAAGGCGTGCTGCGCAAGGGTAGCTTGCAGGGCATGTCGGGTCCGAGCATTGCCACGGAGTTCGGCTTCCTGTTGCCCAACGTCAATGACGAGCCAGGCACCACCGGCGGCAGCGTCGCGGCGATCGTGTCACAACAGTGGCCCTGGACGACGGTCCATCTCAATGCTGCTGCCGCGATTGCCCGGCAACAGAACGGTGACCTGTTTCTCGGCCTGATCGTCGATGGTCCGCACGATTGGACCGTGCGGCCCGTGGCGGAAATCTTCTATGAGCGGGATTTTGGCGGAGTGACAACCACGTCCGCTCTCGTCGGAGCGATTTGGCAAGTCCGCGAGCATCTCGCTATCGACGTCAGCTTGCGTAGACCGGATCAACAACGACACGCTCAATGAAGTTCGATCGTTGGCAGTTCCACACCGCTCTTCGAAATAGTGAAAGTGGTTGATGCTGCCCGGCGTGCCGGAGTTCGAAGCAGCCGAAAACAGCGCTATCGATCTTCGCGCGGCTGAAACTTCTCCGACATGAGTTGCCCAGTTTGCGGTCTCACCATGTGGACCAATCCGCAGGCGAGACACGTTTGGCAGCGCAACTTCTCGATCTCCAGCTTCAGATGAGCGATCAGCGCTTCATTACTGGCCCGATCTGCCACGGCGTTGGCCGCCTCGGCTTGGGCGTGCGCCGCCGCCGCTTCCGCCTCCTGCCGGGCGGCGCGCTCCGCAACGAGCAGCGCGCGCACCGCAGCAGGGTCGGAAGGAAGTGCATCGAACGCCGAGATCACGCGATAACAGAATCACATTCTCTCTGCGGCTCAAAGACAAAACCTCAACCCACCGAGCTTGGCCGCCATGTCTCTTGGGGATGACGACAGTCGATGCCGGACAGAAGGTATCCGAAGCGGTTCATCAGCCCAACGAGGAAAAGCTGCTGTTTCGAACACTGGAGATCCGGCAACCCGCGTTGGCCCGAACGATTGCGCGCTTCCGCCGTGATCACGCGACAATGAAGGGATACGGCATTCGGCTTCGCACCGCGTTGCGCTATTGGCAGCAAGGCAATCCCAAAACCCGGCGCGCTTCCAGTTGTTCAACGCGATCAAATTGCAGAGACGCGTTGCCTTTTTGCCGGGGGTGCCGCTGACCTTCAAAGCATTGAGAAAGAAGGATTATTCCGAAGCCCCCAAAACGTTAGGCGAGCACCTGAAGAAGCGCCGAAAGGAACTCGGCCTCTTCCAACGCGAGGCCGCCGCTCGGCTGGGCGTCGTCAAGGAGACCTACGCCAACTGGGAAAAGGGCAAGACCGAGCCCGTGGCGTATCAGTTTCGGCCAGTGGTGGCCTTCCTCGAGTACGACCCGAGCCCGGCACCCACGACCCTCGCGGAGCGCCTGGAGGCCAAGCGGCGGGCGACCGGCATGAGGTTCTCCCAAGTCGCGAAGCGCTTGGGCTGGGATGAGGGCACCCTTACTCGGTACCTCAACGGCACATGGCGGATGCCCGCTGATCGGGCCCGTGCTCTTGAAGAGCTCCTCTGCGCCGATGCCGCAGCTGCCCTCCCGCAGCCGCCTCCGGACCCAGGGCGTTAAGTTTGTGCACGCCCCCGAGAGGCCACACCCAAGCCTTTCATCGCGTGTCCTAATTGGTAGAATCAGCACCCCTCAAAGTGTTCTCATGCAGCTAGCCCTCCGCCGCGCCCCCCCCCCGGGCCCAATCTCAGGCCCCATCTCGCCGCGCCAGGAAATGGGCGCATACGAGGCCATGTGGCTCCGCGATAGGTCGTCTCCCCGGTGGTGGTGGTGGTGGTGGTGTGGCTGGTCGGAGCAAGGCCGCGAGCGAGCGCGCTGCTTGATAGCGCCGTAGCGGCCTTGCGGCGGTCATCGACGATTTCCGGTTTAGGGTCGGGTTGCGAGATCCAACCAGCAACTTAGGAACCACCGATGACAGACGAGATGATGAACCTGCGTTCGCTCGTGGAAGACCCCCGACGCGGACATTCTACGCGAGATGATCGCCTTTGCCGCCGAGCGGCTAATGGAGATCGAAGTGGGGGCGCTGACCGGCGCCGGCCATGGCGAGAAGAGCGCGGCCTGGCTGTATCGCCCTTGTTTCCATCGCGACGACCGAATCGCCAGGGTTGGCGGCCAGTCCTGTGACAATGCTGTGACGCGTAGCATTCGGTCTGAACCAAACCTCTCGTGGGGCGTTATTAAAACCTCAGGAATGGAGGAGTGTCCCGTGGCGACAATTACGATCCGAGGTGGCCTTTACACTTACGACGAAGCTATCGAAGGCAGCAACGCAGTCGCCGACATATTGATCGGGACGGACGACGATATTCGCTACTACATCAATGGATTGGGCCAGAACGACACGCTGACCGGCGCCGCCAGCAACGACATCGTGGTCGGCGGACACGGCTCGGACATCCTGGTTGGTGGGGCCGGCGACGACCTCCTGATCGGCGATCACCTGGATGCCGAAGGCAACATCGTCGGCGATCCCGCCGTGGTCGTGACGCTCGCCGAGGCGATCAATCCTCCCGGAGACAACGCCAACTGGAAGGCCTGGGAGAACTACCAGAACCGGCTGGAAGCTTTCTTCGAGCACGTCGATCCGGCAGGGGCCTACAAGCTGAATGGCGTCGAGGTGACCGGCCAGGCGTTGCTGGATGCGTGGACCGACTATCAGGACAATCTCTCGATCGACGACGTGCACGTCATCAGCGGGCAGAAGATCGAGAATACCAACGGCAACGACACCGCGAACCACGACATCAGCGACAACTTCGATCTGTGGGAAGAGCTCACCGACAGCGACGACCAGACGGAGTTCGCCGCCTTCCTGGACTTCGGGCGCATCGAGCCGGTCGGCGACCAGGCGCCGGTGCATACGGTGGACACCGCCGTCTTCGCCGGTCTGGCCGAAGACTACACCGTGCTTGTCACCGCGGACACCGTGACCGTCGAGGACAATGTCGGCACCGACGGCACCGATACGCTGATCGGAGTCGAGCGTCTGGAATTCTCGGATAGCGCGCTCGAGCTCACGTGGTTCACCAAGACGGCGGCGTTGTCATCGGCAGAGATCAGCCAACTGACCGAACTCTATTGCGCCTCCTTCGATCGCGCGCCGGACGCCATGGGACTGGCGTACTGGGGAAGCCAGTTGAAGGATGGAATATCCCTGCAGGACATCGCCCGCAGCTTCTTCACGCAGGCCGAAGCAGCAGCCGCCTATCCGCACGGTCAATCGATCCAGGACTTCATCGCCACGGTCTACAACAACGTGCTCGATCGAGCGCCTGATGCCCCCGGCCTGGCGTACTGGGGCGGCGAGCTGGGGAATGGCCACGTCTCGAAGGACAGCTTCCTGCTGGCCATCATCAATGGCGCCCATGGCGCCTCGGACGATGCCCAGGTCCTTGCCAACAAGGGTCTGGTTGGCGCCCACTTTGCCCTGACGTACGGCCTCAGCGATGTCGCCTGGGCAAAGGCGGTGATGGCCGGTGTCGACGCCTCGGCGGAGAGCGTTGCCGCCGCCAACCTCCAGACCGACGGATTTGCCGTTTCCGCCGAAGCGGAACTCGTCGTGAAGATCGTTGGCGTAGCCGGGTAGGCCAAAGCCCCTCAACCATTTAGTGACCCAGTCTTACTGAGTCAGTAAGACTAAGAGCCCATTCGGGAAATCCGATCCGTCGCGAGGGCGGCGAAGCCAGTTGGCAGGATTCACAGCAAGGAGATGAAGTCCTCGAACTTGCCCGATGCCGTGCGCGCCAGTTCTGCTGGAAACGCGAGTTCGATCCGGAACGCGTCGCCGAATTTGGTCCGAGCCCAGTCGACGACGCTCCGCGCCTCCTTGTCGGAGAGCGGTCGCGCGGCCTGCAAGCGCACCTCGATGCGGTCGCGATGGGTCTGGACGAACTGGTATTGCCGGATCGGCGCCAACGTCAAAAGCTTGCCGATATCGTCCGACGACAGCAGAGGCCAATGCTCGCCGCCATCCGCGGCACGCAGCATGTTCTGGCGCCGGCCCAGGATGCGCCGGATGACCGGCAGGCCGCGCCCGCACGGGCAGGCGTCGCCCGCCTCGGCATAGTCTCCGACATCGTAGCGAAGCAGCGGCATCCCAAGATTGTGCAGCGGTGTGACGACCACGCGCCCGATCTCACCGGGAATGCAGGACTTGCCAGCCGAATCCAAGATTTCGACCAGCACGGTCTCGGACTGCAAGTGATAGTGCCCGGCGTCGGGACACTGCAGCGCGAGATAGCCCGCCTCGCGCGTGCTGTAGGTGTCGACGACCGGCGCGCCCCACCGCTGGCGACAGAGCTCGCGCAGGCCGGGCGCCAGGATCTCCGAGATGGTGAGCACCTGCTTGAGGCGGCCTGGCCGCACGCCGGTTTCGGCACTTCGTCGTACCAGGCGATCAAGCATCGTCGGGTGCGTCAGCAGGTAATCGGGCTCCTCGCGGCGCAGCCATTGCAGCTGGTCGTCGATCGGTGTCGTGATGTTGAGGCTGACGCACGGGCCGGTCTTGAAGATCTCTCCGGTCGAGAACCCCCAGCGCTCGAGGCGTTCGCCGGCGGGATAGGCTGCCTTGCCCGCTGTCGAGTCGCGGATGGCGGCGAGCTTTCCGGACAGGTCGCGGCCATGCCAGAGATGCTCCCGCACCGTCACCGCGCTCCACATCAGCTGCCACAAGTCGGTACGCACGGCGCGTATCGGCTTTCCCGTCGAGCCCGAGGTGAAGATCTCCGACAGCTCGCCATGTCCGTCGGGGATGGTGCGGCTGAGCAGATCGTCGCCGGCCTGCTGCACGTCCTGGCGCGTGAGAAACGGCAGGCTGCGCCAGATCTGCCAGAACGCCTCGCCTTCGGCATCGGCCAATGTGCCGAGGCGGCCGCGATAGAACGGCACGTGAGTGGCGGCATGCCGAACCAGGCGTTTCAACTGCGCTTGCTGGCGTTCGCGCAGGCGGTCGGCAGACCACCATTGCGTGCGCTCGAGCTGGAACAGCAGGGAGAGGCTGGCCATGCCGCGACCCGAGACCGCGGCGGGCCAGACGATATCGGAAAGAGCACTTTCAAACGGGATCGCATCGGCCGCGCCGTTGGTCATGCGAGGCAGCATGCAGCGGATTGTGGCGGCGTAAAGTCGCCGCTCTGCGAATCATTCGTGATCGCGCCAGCCCGCCGGTCACAGGAAGACCACCACCATGGCAGGTCGTTCCACGGCATAGAACCGGAGTGGATCAAGTGAACGACTGAATCGCAGGAATCGACTTACTCGGCCTCGGCCGACGTGTCGGCACAATTTAGCCCCAATCCCGAAATGGAACGCAGCAGGCATTGCCGACGTTGTCGTCGTGGCGAAAACAGGAGGCTGCAATGTCGATAGCCAAGAAGGCCGGATTGCTCGTCGGTATCATCGGCGCCGCCGCCACGCTGGCTACGACCGCCGAGGGCGGTGAAGGCGGTAGGGGCAAGCGATTCCGCGCACCCTACTATGTGGTCGAGTCTCCTGTGCGCGTCGTGCGGCCGTCGGTGGTGTATGTCGCGCCGCCGCCCGTCTACTATGCCCCGGCGCCCATGTACTACGACCCGGGTTACGCAGCGCCAGCCTACCCGAGTCTTAACATCAATATCCCGCTGCGATAGCGGTGGGAGTTCAGCAGGGCACAGCGCGCAACGCTCGGCGCAGCGACACCCAAGGTCAGCGCGTGCTGAACGGAGGGCCTCTCGTCGTGCTGGCGACCGAACGATCATAGTAGGGAGACGTCGCAGCACTCCTGGTACGTGGGCTCGGTGCCACGCCGATGCCGATCTCGCACCAAAGAGGATTCGAGGCTCTGAAGGTGGGCGTGATCGATGCCGCCGTGAACAATTTGCCGCTGTATTTCACGTCCTGCCATTTTGAGGTGGCGAAATATTTCAGCCCGACCGAGCACTCGATGGCGCCTGGCGCGCTTGTCTTCTCGAAGCAGGTTTGGGGCACCTTGTCCAAGGAGGACCAAGCCATAATTCAGGCAACCGCAAAGGAATCCGTTCCGTACATGCGCAAGCTCTGCGACGAAGCTGAGATTTCAACGCGCAAGGTTGTCGTGGCTACCGGTGCCGAGACGGTCGTGGACGTCGACAAGGCATCTTTTGCCAATGCGTGAGGAGGATCTCCGCGCAGGGAATGGTCAGGCGGACAAAGGGACCCTGCGCTCTATCGAACGCTTCCAAGTATGCTGAGGTCCTGAGCGGCCGCAAGGGACAGAAGGCCCGGCGCGCTTCCAGTTGATCAACGCGAGCAATTTGCAGAGACGCGTTGCCTTGGTGCCGGGCGTGCCACTGACAGTCTCGTTGCCCTTTCCGCAACTCTCACTCGTCGTCAGCCGGTGGCAAAGGCCCTTTCGACGGATCAACCAAGTGAAACCCTCCGCAGGCAAGGCACTGCACCATCTCCAGGCGATACTTGCCATTCTCGGTTGGCGCGTCATCAGACGTTAAGCCCTGCACGTTCATGCCCGTAACCGGGCAAAAGAACAGGTACGGCTTCTCCATTTCTTTCCCAACCACCTAGCCGATGATCAGGAGCAGGCGACGCACTTGATGTTCCGTGCACCCGCAAGGCAACTCGTCAATCAGGCGGGCCTTGGGCACCGGCTTGCCCTCGATGATCATTTCTCGCACGCATTGCCGAACCGTTTGGGAAAGCGCGTGGATCACCTCTTCCTCAGTATCGCCAGTGATCGAAATGCCGGGAAGATCCGGAACCCATGCAACGAATCGCCCATCTTGCGCGCGCTCGATGAGCGAGTAGTAGCTCGCATCCAACATTATTCCCCCAATTGATGAATACTGCGAGCCCAAGCCATGGAAGCATTGATTTAGATCAAATCGGGGCCACCCGGTGTACGGTCCCAAAAACAACTAACCCCGCCGGTCAAACTATCTCGCACGTTTGCAGCTGATCGCGGCTATGCAGTTGCATTTGTACCGCGGCCTTTTGCCATCAGACGCCGCTCACGCTTACAGTACCGGGCGGCTTCGGTTTTTGGGGGCTCGTGGCGGTACTCCGTGAGCCGCTCGATCCGGAAAATGGCACGCCGCGAAGTGTCCGCTGGTGACTTCAGTCAGCGCCGGCTCCTGCTCGCGGCAAAGACGTTCAGTGTAGGGGCAGCGCGGATGGTAGCGGCAGCCGGACGGCGTGTTGACGGGACTCGGCACGTCGCCCTCGGCCAGCGCCGCGAGGCGGCGGCGCCTGGGGTCGGGCAGCGGGATGGCGGAAATCAGGGCGGCCGTGTAGGGGTGCTTCGGCGCGGTGAAGAGGTCGGCGGCCGGCGCACGCTCGACGATCCTGCCGAGATACATCACCGCGACGATGTCGCTCATGAAGCGCACGACGACCAGGTTGTGCGAGATCAGCAGGTAGGTGAGGCCGCGCCGGCGGCGCAGATCCTGCAGCAGCCCGAGGATCTGCGCCTGCACCGAGACGTCGACCGACGAGGTCGGCTCGTCGAGAATCACCAGGCGCGGCGTGAGCGCGAGCGCGCGCGCGATCACGATGCGCTGGCGCTGGCCGCCGCTCAGCTCGTGCGGCAGGCGCCGCAGCACCTCGGCGTCGAGCCCGACCAGGTCGACCGCCTCCTCGGCTCGCCGCATCGCATCGACGCGGCCTGTGGCGAGGCCCAGCGTGGACAGCGGCTCGGTCAGCGCGCTCGCGATCTTCTGCCGCGGATCGAGCGAGCCGTAGGGGTCCTGAAAGACCAACTGGACACACTTGCGGAAGTCGCGCATCGCGGCGCCCTCGAGCCCGGCGATGTCGTTGCCGTCGAGGCGGATGCGGCCGCCGGTCGGCTCGAGCAACTTCACGAGCAGCATCGCCAGCGTGCTCTTGCCGCAGCCCGACTCGCCGACCAGCCCGAAGGTCTGGCCCGCCGCGATCGCGAACCCGACTCCGTCGACCGCTTTCACGAACCCGGCACTTCTGCGCCACAGGCCGCCGCGCAGCGAGAAATGCTTGGCGAGGTCGCTGACCTCGAGGACCGGCGGCGCGTTCATGCCGGCCCGTCGCGATAAAGGTGGCAGGCGACGCTGTGCTGCTCGCCCAGCGCCACCGCAGGCGGCACGGTGCCGGCGCAGGGTCCGAACACGCGCGGGCAACGCAGGTGAAAGCGGCAGCCCGGCGGCGGGTTGGTGATCGCCGGGATGGCGCCCGGGATCGCCCGCAATGTCGTTTCGTTGCCGTCGATGCGCGGTACCGCCTCGAGCAGCGCCTTGGCATAGGGATGCCGGGCCGCGGCGAACAGGCTCGCCACATCGGAAGTCTCGACGACGCTGCCCGAGTACATCACCGCGACGCGGTCGGCGAGCTGCGCAACGATGCCCATGTCGTGAGTGATCAGGAGCAGCGTCATGCCGATCGAGGCTCTGAGCTCGGCCAACAGCCTGAGGATCTGCGCCTGCACGGTCACGTCGAGCGCGGTCGTGATCTCGTCGGCGATCACCAGGCTCGGCCGGCGGATCAGCGCCATCGCGATGACCACGCGCTGCTGCATGCCGCCGCTGAGCTCGAACGGATATTGCCGCGCCACCCGTTCCGGATCCGGTATGTGGACCAGCCGCAGGTGCTCGACGACCCTGCGCCAGGCCAGCTTCCGCCGCTCGCCCCCGCGCAGCCGGCCGCCATCCTCGCTTGCCAGCAGCTCGGGACTGACCTCGAACACCTCGGCGATCTGCACCCCGACCGTCAGCAGCGGATTGAGATAGCTCGTCGGGTTCTGGAAGATGAAGGCGAGCGCCCTTCCCCGCAGCCGGTTGAGCTCGGCTTCGCTGCGACCGAGCACGGCCTCGCCTTTCAGGCGGATCGAGCCGGCCACCACCCGCGCGTTTTCGGGCAGCAGCCCCGCCACGGCCAGCGCGGTGAGCGACTTGCCGGAACCCGATTCCCCGACCAGCCCGAGCGCCTCACCGGGGCGAACGCTCAGGCTCACATTGTTCAGCGCGCGGACCCAGCGGCCGCCGATGCTGAGCTCGACGCACAGATCCTCGACCTCCAGGACTGCCGTCTCGCCGAGCCGGGTCACGCCGCTCAGCTCCGCAGCCGCGGGTCGAACGCGTCACGGGCCCAGTCTCCGACCAGGTTCAGCGACAGCGAGGTCAGGAAGATCGCTGCTCCCGGGAAGAACACCAGCCACGGCGCCTGGAAGATGTAGGCCTGCCCACTCGCGATCAGGCTGCCCCATTCCGGGACATAGGGGCCGGGGCCGAACCCGATGTAGCTCAGCGCCGCCATGGTGATCAGCACCAGCCCGACATCGGCGGGCGCGCGCGCGATCACCGGGAAGATCGCGTTCGGGATGACGTGGCGGAAGATCGTGCGCAGGCGGCCCACGCCGAGGACCTGGAGCGCCTTGACATAGGGCTTCTCGCGCTCGCTCAGCACCTGGCCGCGCATCAACCGACAGTAGATCGGCCACCAGACGAAGACCAGCGCGATCGACAGGTTGGGGATGCTGCGGCCGAGCACCGCGGCGATCGCCATCGCCAGCACCAGGTTGGGGACGGACAGGAAAATGTCGGTGATCCGCATCAGCGGCTGATCGAGGCGAGGAACGAACCCGGCGAGCGCGCCGAGCACGATGCCGATCGCGGTCGAGGCCACGACGATCCCGATCGACGCGCTGAGATCGAGGTTGGCGGCCAGCAGCACCATGGAGAACAGGTCGCGGCCGTAGTCGTCGGTGCCGAACCAATGCCGCGCATCGGGCGGCGCGAGCTTGGCGGCGAAATGCACGTCGCGCACGATCGACGCCGGGATGAGATACGGCGCCACGGCACCGACGATCAGCAGAGCCAGGAACACCCCGGCGCCGAACATCGCCAGCTTGTTGCGTCGCAACAACCCGACGGCCGAAAGCGTATCCGCCGCCACGTCAGTACCTGACGCGCGGATCGACCACCGCGTACAGGATGTCGACCGCCAGGTTGACCAGGACCATCATCGTCGCGACGAATAGCGCGAAGCCGACCACCAAGACACTATCGTTGTTCAGGATGCCCTGCGCAGCGAGGCGACCGATGCCCGGCCACGAGAACACCGTCTCGACCACGACGGCGCCGCCCAGCAGGATGCCCAGCGTCGTTCCGGCGGTGGTCAGCACGGGGGTGATCGCGTTGCGCAGCGCATGCCGCAGCAGCACGGTGCGCAGCGGCAGCCCCTTCGAGCGGGCGAGCAGGATGTAGTCCTGCCGCAGCACCTCGAGCATGCTCGCCCGCATGATCCTGACGATGGTCGCGAGCCCGATCAGGCTGAGGGTGAAGGCGGGCAGCACGAGGTGAGCCAGGGCGCTGGCAAAGAACGCCAGGTTGCCCGTGAGCAGGCTGTCGATCAGGAAGAATCCTGTGATGGGCGAGAGCGGATATTGGAGCGCGACCAGATCGTCGACGCGGCCGCGCGACGGCAGCGCCGGCAACCCCAGCTGTCCGGCATAGTAGAAGAACACGAGTTGCAGGAGGATGCCGAGCCAGAACACCGGAAACGAGATGCCGGTGATCGACACCACGCGCACCACGATGTCCGGCGCGCGGTCTCGGCGCAGGGCGGCGATGATGCCCGCCGGCACGCCGATCGCGGTGCTGAGCAGCACCGCCGACACAGCCAGCTCGACCGTCGCCGGGAGGCGGTCGATCAGCGCCGAGATGACCAGCTGCGCAGCGGTGCGTGAATAGCCCCAGTCGCCGCGCAGCAGGTCGGCAACGTAGTAGACGTACTGAAGCGGCAACGGCTGGTCGAGGTGCAGCTCGTCCCTCAGTCCCTTGAGCGCCTCGGGGCTCATCGGCAGCCCGGGCGTGATGTAGGCCGAGAGCGGGTCGACGCCGGGCATGCCGCGCAGCAGCACGAACACCAGGATGCTGACCCCAAGCAGCACCAACCCGAGGCCGGCAAGCCGCCTGACGGTGTACCCCAGCAATCCCAACCGGTCGCCCCCGCGGTCAGACCCGCCGCATCGCTGCTTACGCCTTGCTCAAGGCCGGGAAATAGAAACCCTGGTAGGTCGGGTTGTAGTAGAAACCCTTGACGCCGGAGCGCAGCACGTTCGGATTGAAGGTTGGCTGCCCGTAGGCCGTCGCAGCACCGAGCCAGACCCAGGCGACGTCGTCGTTGACTAGCTGCATCATCTCAGAGATCAGCTTGGCGCGCTGCTTGGGATCGACCGACTGGAACTGCTCCTTGAACAGCGCCCCCGCCTTCGGGTTGTCGTAGGAGCTGGTCCTGGCCCAGAAACCTGCCGCGGTGCCGAACATGCTGAGCCACGAGTTGGGATCGGCGGTCAGGGAGAACGTGCTGTGGATGCTGAACCCGGTCAATTGCGAGCGCCATGAGTTGACGTACTCGGTGAAGGACAGCGCCTTCACGTCGAGCTTCAGCCCGACATCGAGCCGGTTGATGTTGGAGGCGATCTGCGTCGCGATGTAGCCCTGCCACGGCGCCGCCGCGTTGGAGATGATGACCATGTCGCGCGGCTTGGCCGGGGAGAAGCCGAGATCCTTGCCGGCGGCGTCGAGCAACTCCTTGGCCAGCTTCAGGTCGAAGGAGTAGGCCTTCTTGATCGCCGGGTCGTAGCCGAACTGCGCCGGTGTCAGGCCCCAGGGGATCGGCTGGGCAAAGCCATTGAACACGTTGCGGCGGATGTCGGCGTCGTTGATCACCGAGGCGAACGCCTTGCGCATGCGGATGTCCTGGAACGGCTGGAAGGCCGCCAGACTGCCGTCCGGGTTCTTGATCTTGAGGTTCATCTTCGCAAAGTAGATCGTCAGCCACGGGAACGGCCCGGGTACGCTGATGCCGGGGGTGATCGGCTCGATCTTCTGCTGATCGAGCCACTTTGCCTTGTCGATGACGTCGAAGATCGAGGCGGTGGCGATGTCGGCGATGTCGACAGTGCCGGACTTGATGTCGAGCAGGCGCGTCGCCTGGTCGAGCGTCGTTCGGATGATGACGCTCTGCAATGCCGGCTTGAGCTTGCCGGCCGGCCCGCCCCAGTACTGCGGATTGGCCTTCAGCACGACATTGGCGGTCGCCTTGTCGAAGACGGCGAGCGTGTAGGGGCCGGTACCGCTGGCATTCGAAAGCATCCAGTCGTCGCGCTGGCCGGCCGTGATGCCGGGCACGAAGCCGCGCTGCGGATCGCTCGGCTTCTTCCAGTGGGCGATGACATAGGAGGGCGACACGATCGACCCCATGAACGTCGCCATGTCGGACAGGAACGCGCCGTAGGGCTGCGCCAGGTTGAACTCGACGGTCTCCTCGTCGATCACCTTGACCGCGCCCGCAGCGAGATACGCGTCGACCGCGGCTTGCGAATAGTCCTTGCCGACGCCGAACGACTTGCTGAACTCCCAGGCCCCCTTGAAGAGGCCGGGCGCGGCGGTGCCAGTCGGGAAGAACGAGCCGATGCCGGTCGGGTCGTCGAGCAGCACGGCGCGGTCGAAGCTGAACTTGACGGCGTGCGCGTCGAACTTGGCGCCGTCCTGGAACTTGATCCCCTTGCGCAGCTTGAAGACGTAGCGCTGGCCGTTGTCCTTGGCCTCCCAGCCGGTCGCCAGCCAGGGGATCGGTTCCATCTTGGGGCCGTCGTACCAGACGAGCCGCTCATAGACGTTCTGCAGGACCATCACGTTGGCCTGGGCACTCGTGCCCATCACCGGATCGACGTATTGCGGGCCCGCCGCGATGTCCCACACCAGCGTGTCAGACGCCGCCGAGGCCTCGCGCGCGCCGGCCAGGGCGGCCGTCGCGGCGGCGGTGGCCATGAAGGCACGGCGCGATGGTCTCATTCCTGCGGGCGCTGTCGGCTCGGCCGGTCCGGTCGGGTTCATCGAGGTACTCCGTGACGCGGCGCCGCCCCCCTGCGCCGCTGGCTGTGCAGGCGTCGTCCATTACGCCAGCAGCGGGCGCGGCTTGTAAAGGCCATGCGGCTCAGCCGTCGTCGGTGTAGCGGCGAGCCCAGCCGCCGCCACGCCATGTCGTCATCGTTTCGGGCACGACGCGCACGAGCCAGCGCGGGAAGTGCGCGGTGCCGTCGATGTAGCCGGGCCCGCGCTTGCCGATGTAGGCGCGCGCCATGCGCTCGGCGACCGGCCGCCAGGCGTCGGATTGGCCCGGTCGGCCGACGATCTCGGCGCGCCCCATGATCGTGCTCCGCGCATAGGGCGGGGTTTCGCTGGCGATCGACAGGCAAACACGCGGCTCGCGCAGGATGTGCGGCATGAAGCGGGCGCGCTCGCGGATCACAAACCAGAACGAGGCGTCCTCCTCGTTCCACTCGTACCATAGCGGTGCGACGTAGGGTGCGCCGTCCGGCGCGACCGTCGCGAGCCGCGCCAGCAGCGGCCGCCGGAAGAACGCGCTCTGCTCGGCCGGCGACAGCGGGCCGCGCGGCGCATCCGAGGTGGTGCCAGGCCGCGGCTGTGATCGATCTTGGCCCATATTCTAATGGGTATGGTTGCGAAGGCGGCGGTGTCAACGGACTTGCTGCGATTGCCGGGCTGCGGCTTTGCCCTGAGTGATCAACCGCGAAAAGGGGTACCCAACCCCCGCCGCGCGCTTCCAGTTGGTGGCAGTTTGGCAGTCGCAGAGACGCGTTGCCTTTTTGCCGGGCGTGCCGCTGACCCTCAAGGCCTTGAGAAAGAAGGACTATTCCGAAGAGCCTAAAACACTCGGCGAGCACTCAAGAAGCGCCGTAAGGAGCTGGGGCTCCTCCAGCGGGAAGCCGCCGACCAGCTGCATTGCGATGTCTTTACCTATATCAACCGAACCCGGCCGATCGCGTCCCGCTTCCGGCCGGTGATCGACTTCCTCGGCTACGATCCGTCACCAGCGCCCACGACCTTGGCAGAGCGGCTCGCTGCCAAGCGCCGAGCGACCGGGATGACCTTTGACCAGGTTGCCAACTACCTCGGATGGGACCCAGGGACCCTCACCCGATACCTCAACGGCAGCTGGCTGCTTCCACAGGATCGCCGGGAACGGCTTGAGGTGTTCTTGAGCGGCCCCGTCTGCGCCACGCAACGGGTACCGTGAGGAGCTGCCGGGCGAGACGATCACTTGGCCGGGCGCCGTCGGCACAGCCAGATGCCACCCAGCACCAGGGCGGCACCGCAGCCCTGCAGAGGCGAAACGGTTTCGCCTAGGAATGCAAACGCAGTCAGCACAGCGATCACGGGGACGAGAAACATGGCCACCACCGTCCGCACCAGCCCGAGGCGCGAGAGCGCGGCGTACCAAGTCACCTGGGCGATGGCGGAAGCGCCGAAGCCGACATACAGGAGGTTCAGCAGCAGCGGCCCTTGCAGCTGCGCCCAGTCCTGTGCGGCGAAGCCGGGCACGCCGAGCAACAACAGCCCGCACGTACCGAACAGCAGGACCCAGACCATGGTCTTCAACGCCCCGTGCCGGGCGACGAACGGCCGGCTGACGGCGCTGTAGACGGCGAAGGCTATCGCGTTGCCGAGGAAGATCAGGTCGCCCAGGTCGGCGCCGCCGCCGATGACCGTCAGGCTCACCAGGCTATTGTTGACGATCAGCAGCACGCCAGCGAACGACAGGAAAACGCCGAGCCAACCCGACGAACTCAGCCGTTCGCCGCCGAAGTGCGCGATCAGGGTGCCCCAGACGGGCGACGTGGCGATCAGGATCGCCGCCTTGGAAGCGGTCGTGTGGGCGAGTCCCACGCCCCAGAGTCCCTGAAAGCAGGTCACGCCCAACAGGCCGAGGCCGACCATCGGCAGCACCTCGTGCCGGGGCAGGGCCAGCGACCGCCCCTGCATCCGCAGCACGCCCAGCAGCAGCAGTGAGGCCAGGCCGCAGCGGACGAAGCCGAAGACCCAGGGGTCCATCACCGCAAGCACCGGCTTGGCGATCGGAAAGGAGGTCCCCCAGATCAGCACTGTGACGGTGAGATAGGCTTCCCCCGAACCGACACCGCGGCCGGGCTTCGGCATGTGCGCCTCGGTCCGTCTCGGGACCGCCCTCATTGTCTCACATCGGCCTCGCCGAACTGAAGCCGCCGTCGACGGGAATGGTCAGGCCGGTCACCCAGCTCGCCTCGTCACTCGCCAGCCAGAGCACCGCATGGGCGATATCCTCGGGTCGGCCGAGGCGGCGCAGTGGGAAGCTGCCCGAGAGGCGTTTCAGTTCTGCCTCCGACAGGTCGCCCAGGATGTCCTGCGTCATCGCCGTCAGGATAAGCCCCGGCGCCACCAGGTTGACACGTATGCCGCGCGGGCCCTGCGACAGCGCCATCTGTCGCACCATGCCCTGCATGCCCGCCTTGGCCGCCGAATAGGAGAGCCGCATGGAGGTACCGAGAACGCCGGCGATCGAACCGATCAGCACGATCGAGCCGCCATCGCACATCGCGCGGGCGGCCTCGCGGCTCGCAAGGAAGGCGCTGGTCAGGTTGCCGCGCAGGGTCGCTTCGAAGGCATCCAGGCAGACGTCAGGCAGTTCCGCGCGCTGTACCTGCACGCCTGCCGCATGCAGCAGCGTATCGAGGCGACCGAAGCGGGCCACCGTCTCGTCGACGACGTCACGGATCGCGGCCTCGTCCGCCGCGTCCGCTGGCAGGCCAATGCAACCATGGGCGACCTCCAAGGCGGCCCGCGCCAGCACTTCGGCTCGACGGCCGCAGAGCACCACCTGCGCGCCCTCCCGCGCCAGCAGTTTCGCCGAGGCGAGGCCCAGCCCGGTCCCGCCGCCAGTGACCAGTGCCACCTTGTCTCGCATCCGCATGGGTTTCCTCCGCGCGCTCCGCCGCCTAGACCTCGTACTCGTATTCGAGCGGCTGCTCGATCAGCGCCTGCACCGTGCCGTCGGTCTTGCGGACCGGGTACATCTTCAGCGGGACGCGTGACTCGGTGCCGGTGCAGGCGCCCGTACGCATGTCCCATTGCCAGAGATGCTTGAAGCAGAAGATCTCCTTGCCGTCGCAGCCGCCCTTGCGCAGCGGCTCTTCCTGGTGCGGGCAGAGCGGCGGATAGGCGAAATAGTCGTCGCCGGCGCGGGCCAGCAGGATCATCACGCCATCCACCTCGAACTCCTTCAGATCGTTCTCGGCAACGGCTCCCTCGGGACAGACCACCTTCCAGGACATGCAGCTACGGACTCCTCGGGCTTGCATCGATCAACTGAACTTGTCGAAGCGGATGCGGGCAGGCGGAAAGCGCGCCTGTAGCACCAGGCTGCGAAGGGTCGCCTCGACCATGGGCGGCGGTCCGGCCAGGAAGGCCATCTCGTTGCCGGCGCCGGGCGTCAGGTTCCGCTGCACCACCTCGTGCACCAGGCCCGTTTGGAACTGCAGCGCTGGCCAGGCGCCTTGGTCCGCCGCCGTCGGCGCTAGGTCCGACAGCGCGACGGTGACTTGCAGGGCCTCGCCATGACGCTCCCGCCAGCGGCTCAGCTGCTCCAGAAGGCAGACGTCGCGCATGCTGGCGCACCGAAGAACAGCCGGGCACGGTGTTGGCCCAGATAGCCGGCGGCGTCAGCCCGGCCCAGCACCGCGAGTGCCACCGCCAGCCCGGAGCCGCCGACCGCCAACAACAGGTCGTGCCCCAGCGCCGGTTCGAACACGGCGGCCCCGAGGGGGCCGAACAGGCGCACCGCGTCGCCCGGTGCGGCGGTCTCGAAAAGCCAGCGGCTGACCGCACCGTCGGGCTTGCGCTTGACGACGAACTCCAGCCGGTCGGCCTGCGACTGCGGATTGGCCATCGAATAGGCCCGCGCCCCGTCCACGCCCGGCACCTGCAGCAGCACGAACTGGCCGGCCTGGAAGGCAAGCGGCCGTGCGGTCTCGACCACTAAGCGCAGCATGTCGCGCGCCAGCGGCTGCAGCTGGACGACCCGGCTGTCGCAGGGCGCCGGCCGCTCGACGCCGTCCGGCCAGGGGCTACAAGATTCCAGCGGCTGCAGCGTGCAGTCGCTGCGGGCCTTCGCCTGGCAGGTCAGGAACTCGCGGCGGTCCGGCTTCAGCGCCTGCCGGGCCGGCGCCGCCGGCCAGCCGGCGTCGATTTCGCCGTCCAGCAGGCGGGCACGGCAGGTGCCGCAGGTCCCGGTGGCGCACTCGTAGGGCAGCGCCACCCCTTGGCGCAGCGCCGCCGCCAGCAGGCTCTCCCCCGGCGGCGCCTGGAAGCCGAGCGCGCCGGCGGCCGTCATGACCGTTACCTTCACCCGACCTTCGCCTTCTCGCCCGGTTCTCGGCCCTTGGGCAGGGCCTCGCCGCGCTCGTGCCGGCTCGCGCCCTGCTGTTCGCGGGCATGGGTCTCCTCCTCCACCAACGGCGTGCCGCAAACCATGCCGAGCGCCATCAGGAACGGCTCCTTGTCCTGGCGCCACAGGGCGCCGTCACCGCGTGTCCGGCGGATCGCCTCCAGCTGTCGATCCGCCTCGGCCCGTTCCTCGACGCTCGAGAAAGCGTGCATCGAATGCTCCTACTGGCCCAGCAGGGCCAAGGCCGTCCAGGGTAACAGGATGATGATGATCCAGGCCAGCATCAGCGGTGCCAGCAATTGCAGGACGGCGCGGCAGACCTGTCCATATGGCACGTCGAGCACGGCCGAGACGACGAACAGGTTGAGGCCGTAGGGTGGCGTGATGAACCCGATGGTGGTGCCGACGACGAAGATGACTCCCCAGTGGATCCGGTCGAAGCCGATGGATTCGGCCACCGGCGCGAACACCGGCCCCAAGATCAGCACGACCGCGATCGACTCCGTCAGGGCGCCGATCGCCAGGATGATCAGCATCATCACCACGACCGCAGCCCAGCGGCCATGGCCGGAGGCGAAGGAAGTGAGGAAATTCTGGATGGCATCCGAGACGCCCATGACGCTGAAGACCTGCTGCAGCTGTACCGAGAACACCACCATCGGCACAACGATGCCGGTGATCGAGGCGCTCTGCATGAGGATCGACGGCACTCTGGCGAGTTTCAGCTCGCGCGAGAACAGGAAGCCGGCCAGCCCGCAGTAGAGGGTCACCACGCCGGCCGCCTCGGTCGGGCTGAAATAGCCCCAGAACAGGCCGAAGAAGATGATGCCGATGGCGAGGAAACCCGGCCAGGCGACCGCCGCGGTGCGCATCACCTCCAGCGGCTTGAATGAGGAGAGTCCGGCCGAGGGATCGGTCTTGCCGGTCAGCATGACCGCCCAGCCGACCAGGAAGATGACCATGATGATGCCCGGGATGACGCCGCCGACGAACAGGTCGACCGAGGGAACGTCCAGGGTGATGCCGTAGATCAGGAAGATCACGCTGGGCGGGATGATCACGCCGACGGTTCCGCCCGCTGCCACCATCGCCGCGGCGAGCGGGCGGGAAATGCCGCGCTCCATCATCACCGGCCCCAGGAGCCGCCCCATGGTCGCCGCCGTCGCCGAGTTGGAGCCGCTGACCGCGGCGAACAGGCCGGAGGAGACCATGGCGGTCGCCGCCGTAGAGCCAGGCATCCAGGACACCAGGCTGCGGGCGAAATTGACGAGCAGCCGTGAAATGCCGCCCTCGGTGAGAAAATCCCCGGTCGCCACGAACAGCGGCACTGCCAGGAAGACGAAACTCTTGACGGCCTCCGTGGAGACGATGCTCATGTTGACGAGCGGGAAGTCGACGAGGAAATAGGACGCGAATGCCACCCAGCCGGCAATGCACAGCAAGATCGGCGTGCCGGTGAAGAACAAGAAGAAGACCACCGCCACGGACAGGCTGATCTCAAGGGTCGATACGTCCACCATGCGACTCTCCTCGCTCCGGCTAGAAGGTGGAACCACTGGGCAGGTCCGTCTCGGCAGTCGGCGTGTCCGGCAGTCGGAAGATCTGCAGAAGGTTCTGCCCGACGCGCAGCATGGTGAAGCCCCAGCCGAGCGGCACCGCGATGCTGGCAATCCAGAGCGGAATTGGCGTGCCGAAGACGACCTGGCCGAGCCGGATGTTCGTGTGCACGACCTGAATCGACGTGTACATGATGATTCCGCCGATCACGAACCACAGCAGGCAGTCGAAGACCTCGAAGCAGCGCTTCATCCGGGCCGGCATCATGTTGCGAAACTCGGTGAAGGCGAGATGGCGGCCGAGGCGGGTGTTGCTCGACATGGCGAACCAGGACAGCCAGACAAAGGCGTAGAGAGCCACTTCCGGACCCCAGGCCGCCTGTTCGCGGGTGATCACGCGGCGGAGCGTCTCGCCGCCGACTAGGATGATGAGCAACGCGTAGCTGACGAACATCACGAGATTCTCGATCGTCGTCAGGATTCGGTCGAACCGTCCGTTCACGATGGCACTCTCCCCTTTTCATTCCGGCGGCCGGTCCCTGTCGGCGTCGTCGACTTGCTTGGCTCGGGTCGCCTTGCCTCAGCCTTCTTCATTCGAGGTTCGCGGATCGCGCGGCTCAAAGTGGAATCTGTGAGCCGGTGCCCAGCGCGCGCGTCTCGAGCCGCACGTCGCGTGCCTTGAGGCGCGGCTCTTCGCCGGAAACGTCGACCTCGTCCTCGTAGCGACCGATCGCGAAGAGGCGCGAGGTTCCGCGCAGGTCAGTGAAGTAGACGGTCAGCGTGCTCGTCACGTGCACCCTGTCGGCGCCGCCGTTCGCCTGGATCGCGCATACGTTGGCGTGACGGACGAAAGTGCCTTCCGGCTTCACGTGCTCCGGCAGCATGTCGAACATGCTGCCGAGGTCGTTGCGGCTGAGCTCCAGCCAAATCATGTCCTTGCGCAGCTCGGCGCTGAACGCGGTGACACGGTAACTGTAGTCGTCGGTGCACAGGCCGAGATAGTCGGCGTAGCGCTCCTCGTCCATCAGCAGGCACGAGCGGCCGATCAGCTCCCGCACCGCTTCCCGATCCACCTTCATCGTGCACCCCTCTGTACGTTCCCTGACTGTCGATCGCCCACGCCCGTTGCGGTGGCTCAGGCCCACCCGCAGCCCGCTGGAAAAGCAGCCCGCGGCGCCGCGCGAGGTCGCTCGGCGCGCCCTATCCGTCATTGTCCGCCACCCCCGCGCGCGGTCGGCAACCGGTCGGGCACCGCTCGAGTCTCTCTCTCTCGCGCGCGCGTCGCCGCGCCTGCCTGCCCGCATGGCCCTTTTGTGAGGACCTGCCGGACCGCATGTGCATTCGGTAGGGCGGGTTCTCGACGACGGCGGGCGACACGGACGCCATCGCCGAGCCGTGCGAGAAGCGAAGCGGCGAATCGGCTCGCCGTCGATGACGGGCCAACTGGGTGAACAATGCGCTTGAACCGATTCGACCAGGATGGTGCCCCCCATCGATATCTCAGCTCGTGCGCCGCACGTCGCGTTCACGAGTGGCGATTCGATGCCCCGCCGCCGGCCCACGCCGTCTCGGTGCACGAGGTTCGTTGGGCCGGGCGCAACACTTTCAGGAAGTCCCCCAGGTCGCTCCGCATGGACGTGAGGGAGCGCACCTGGGCGGCTCAAGCCCACCATTTCTGCGGTGTCAGTGGCTTGTTCTTGTTCTTGACGGCGAACTCCTTCAGGGCGCCGTAGACATCGAGGCCGGCGAGGCCATCCAGTTTCTTGCGGATGGGGTCGAAGATCGCCGCCTGCTTTTTCACGTCGCCGAGCGAGCGAAATGCCTCCATCTCCGTCTCGGTCAACTTCACCTGATTGAAGTTGTGCTCGCCGTAGTCGGACTTCGGATCGCGTTTCGGACCGTTGCCGACCACCATCTCCTGCGCGAAGGTGACGCCGTCGTAGCCATCCTTCATTGCCTTGTAGCCGGCGGTGTAGAAGACCTCTTTGATCTTGTCGGGGAGCGGCTCGAACTTGCGGGTGTTCATGAACACGACGACCATGCCGGGGCAGAAGTCGAGCCTGACCTCCTGCGTCGAGACCCTGGTCATGCCGAAGCCGCTCGCCGCCGCCGGCCAGGTCTCCATGCAGTCGACGACGCCGGACTTCATGCCCTCCAGCGTCTCCGTCCAGGCCAGCGGGATCGGGTTCATGCCGATCGAAACGGCGAAAGCACGGATCATGTCGCTGTTGGTGATGCGGATCTTGTAGCCCTTCATCTGCGCGGGCGTCCGGATATCCTTTGAATCCTTGAACTTCTGGCCCAGGAAGACCTGGCGCATCTCGCCCGAAGCGTAGAACAGCTCGACGCCGTACTGCTTGCGCCAGACGTCCCGGTAGACCTTGTTCATCTCCGGCGCATAGAACATGTTCTGCACGTGAGCCCGGTCGTGCCAGAGGAACGGGAAGTCGAGGGCGATCGAGTACGGAAAGACCGAGCCCAAGTTCTGCGAGGACGAGGTGCCCAGGTCGAGCACGCCGTTCGCCACCTTTTCGCCGCAGCTCGGCTCGACGCAGGCCCCGGCACTCTCCAGGAGCTGGATGTTGACCTCGCCATCGCTGCCCTTCTCGACATAGTCGATGAACTGGTAGAGGCCGGTCTGCAGGTAGCGGTCGTTCTTCCGGTTGATGGTGCTGCCGCCGAAGCGGAAGCGATACTTGGCCTTTGCCTGGGCGCGGGCATCCCGCGCCACGAAATCGCCGAGCGCGCCGAGCCCGCTCCCGGTCACCGCTGCGAAGAGCGCCGCCTTGGCGCCGTAGCGACTTGTGATCCTGAGCAGCTCGCGACGTGACAGATTCTTGCCTTCTAGCATCTTTTCCTCCCTTGTCGCGCCACCGGGGCTTGGTTGGCGTGCCACCGGCGGCGGCGGTCTTGTGTCCGCTCGCCGGTGTAGCGCTGGTGTTCGAGATCCTGCTGGCGCGTTCAGCAGGAACGTTTCGTGCTCCCTTCGGAGGGCCCCGTCTTTCCTTACTCCGCTGCCTGTAGCCAGTTCGCCGGGTTGCTGGCGGGCCGGCCCATGCGTCGGCTCCATTCGTTGTGGAAGTGCCGCATCAACCCGTCGTCCTGGGCGCGCATCTCCTCGCGCCGGGCGAGCACGCTGAACTGCGCTGCGCCGTTACGGTTGCATTCCTCGACTGCCTCGACGAAGACGACGTCCTCGACCAGGTTGCGGCCGAAGGGCCCCCAGAACTGGTTGTGGTCCCGCACCCGCATGGCCCGTTCCGCCGCAGGCTCGCCCTTGATTCCGAGGCCGCGGTACTCCAGCAGGGTCTGGCCCGGTGCGATCGGCGTCGACGTGTCGATGCGTATGCAGGTCGCCCTCACGATGATCGTGGTGTTCGGGAATAAATCGACCGCGCGCAGTTCGCCCGGCCCCAGGCCCGGCAGGTTCTTCTGCTGGCGATCCTCCCAACCCTTGTAGCGCACGTACTCGATCTTCATGGGCTCGATCGTGCCGTGCCCGTTCCCGTACAGGATCCACTTCCGCTCGAAATGGCCCTTTGCCTGCATGCCGGTGACGCGATTAACCACATGTCCCCAGTTGTGGTAATCTTCCATATTGGTTTCGTGCCACTGCTTCCAGTTGGCCCGCATTTGCGTCTCGTGATAGTGGAAGACTTCGATGGGCACGCTCCCCATCACTTCCTCGATCAGGGCGAACGCGTTGCCGACGTAGTCGTCGAACGACTGGGCGTTGTCGTCGAGGTTGATGAACACCATGCCGAGGCGCTCGGCGGTGCGGACCTCGCGTAGGCCCAGATCCTCCTTGCACGGCCCGACTTCCTTGTACCCCAGGTCGCGGGTCATCGAGATGCAGTGACCCTGGGTGTCGTACTGCCAGAGATGGAAAAAGCAGGTCAGCGTCTTCGCATTGCCCGACGGCCCGCGGGCGACAAGCGACGAGCGGTGCGAGCAGGAATTGATGAAGCAGCGGATCTTCTCGTCCGTGCCGCGGATCACCACCAGGGGCATGCCGGCCCAGGTGAAGGTCCGGTAGTCGCCGACCGCCGCCACCTCGCTTTCGTGGCAGGCGAAGCGCCAGACCTTGCGAAAGATCTTCTCCTGCTCCTCGGCGAATAGCTCGGGGTTGCTGTACACTTGCGCACTGACATAGTGGTCCTGCGGTACCTTTGGTGGATCCCCCCACTGGTCGGCATTTCTTGCCATCGTTTCCGCTCCCCCCAATTGACCGGCGGCCTTGGACGGCCGGTCGCCGGTTCAGAAAGCCATCATACGCAGCACTGCCCGCGTGCCCTGCGACCCGAAGGCCAGTAGATCAGCCGCCCGCCGTGTCGCCATGCCCATCTCCGGCAGGATCTCGGGGGCGAAGTAACGGCTGGGCCCGGCCAGCGTGATCGCGCCCAAAGCGCGCGCGCCGTTCGGCACGATCGGTCCGGCGACCGCCGAGATGCCTTCGAAGTTCTCGTTCCAGGCGACCGCGTAGCCGCGTTCGACAGTACACTCCAGCTCCAGGCGCAACGCCTCCGGATCAGTGATCGTGCGCGAGGTGAAACGGGGATAGGGCGACGGCCCGAGCATCTCGGCGCGCAGCTTGGGCGGGAAATTCAGCAGGAGGAGCTTGCCCGAGGCGGCCGCATGCAGCGGCGACTTGAGGTGTGTCTGGTAGTAAGGTGACAACGAGTCGCCGGCGTTCGCCAGGTCCAATACCAGCCGTTCGGCACCGATGAACAGGTTCAACGCGCAAGTGACGTCGAAGCGGTCGCGCAAGGTCCGCAAGGTATCGTAGGCGTCGCGGCGCAGCAGATTGAATGGATGGTCCATGCTGAGCGGCATGTAGGCCTTCGGGCCCGCGTAGTAACGCTTTCCGGTGTCGCGGAAGACATGCTCGGTCTGCAGAAGGGTCTGCAATAGCCGGTGGATCGTGCTGGTGTGGAGGCCCGCCATGTCGGACAGCTCCGTCAGCGTCAGTGGCCGTGCCGCCTGCTGCATCAGTTCAAGTAAAAGCAGGCCGCGCTGAAGCGCTCCAATGTCCTGGCGCAGGCCGTCGTCTGGCCGCCTGACGCCCGCCTCATTAGCCTGCACTACGGTGTCCAATTGCAGCATCTCTTCCGCTGAGGCCGCCACACAAGCGATATTGGATTTTCTATCACCGCCAGGTCAAGAGACTTTTCCGATTTATTCTAGTTCTCTTCTCATTCTTGGAGGAAACGCTTTTCACCACGCGATCCAAATCAAGCGCTGCCGGCCGCCAGCGCAAGTTTGCGCAGCCGCCGCGCTTGACTTTCGGAAGAATGATTGTGAATAGTGGTAAAATTCTTCCATCTATCCGTGGGAGGGCTCGTTGAGCGCATTGCCTTCTCTGGTCCGGGCAGACCTTCCGGTAGCAGCGACGACCGAGGAGGTCGGTCAGAGGCTGCGGCGCTCGACCGTGATGTTGGCAGCGCGGGCTCGTGATAGAGGTAAATCCAATGTGGGTGGTGCGGCCGGGTCAGTCGCCCTAAACACCACGGTAAGGCAGCGAGGGCTGCAGGGGCTGGCGCGGTCCGGGCCCGGTTTCTGCGATCGCCTTAGGGCACTTCTGCTGCGCCGCCAGGGCCGTCAGCCGATGAGCCTGCACCAACCGTTGAGGTTGCTGCGGAGTGGTGCCTGGGAGCTGCTGTGGGCGTTGCGTGGCCAGATGCGCCAAGTGGCGACGCGGATCGCCTCCGTTGGCGGCCGGCGCATGGTGCCCGACCTCCGGCGCCGTCGGCTACGACACGTCGCCGTTCTCCACACCAATCTGAAGAGCCCTTGCTCCCGGAAACCGGCCCACTTCTTGCCCGTTCGGTCGTCGTGCTCTCGCACAGGCGGGCGGCCGACCGGCCGCGACGATCTGGGTACAGCCGAGCAAAGCATGGCCAAGGTTGCAAAGTAGAAAGGGAAAACGACTATGGCGCGTACCGCAAACGAATGGAACCGGCCGCCGGCGATGCCGGAAGACCATTATGTCAGCTCGCAGATCTACATCGACCCCGAACTCTTCTCCGAGGAACAGGAGAAGATCTTCAAGAAGACGTGGAAGCTCGCCTGCCACGAGAGCGAGGTGCCGGATGCCGGCGACTATCGCACGCTCGAATGGGCCGGCACGCCGCTGGTCGTGATCCGCGGCAACGATGACTGTATCCGCACCTTCGTCAACATCTGCTCGCACCGCTCGGCGACGGTAGCGCAGGGACCGAGCGGCAACGTCAAGACCATGGTTTGCTTCTTCCATCTCTGGGAGTACGACCACCAGGGTCGCTGCATCGCCATGCCCCGTGACGAGGGCTACAAGGAAGCTGGTCCGAGCAAGGCGCAGGCCGGCCTGCGCGAGGTGCGCACCGCCGTGAAACTGGGCCTCGTCTTCGTCAACCTGGACGATGCGGCGCCCGACTTCGCCGACTATGCCGGAAACACCTTCGAGCATTTCGAGGAGGTGCTGGGGTCCCAGCCGCTGGAGGTCTTCCACTACGGCCGCGTGAAGATGCGCGCCAACTGGAAGCAGTGGCATGAGACCAACATCGAACTCTACCACGAGTGGGGGCATGTGGTGAATCGGACCACTGGCATCCGGGCGCCGGGCTACTTCGAGACCGGCTGGAAGCTCTATCCTGGCGGGCACGGCATGCTGATCCCCAAGAAGATTCGCTATGCCGACTACAAGGGCTGGGACGCCCGCAGCAACCAGACCATGCCCGGCATCGACCCCGGCGAGCTGCGCTCGATGGACCTGTTCCCCAACACCACGATCATCGTGCGCGCCACCAACATCCGCATCGATACGTCGACGCCGATCGGGCCCGGCATCACGCTGCTCGAACAGCGCGGCCTCGGCGTGAAGGGCGAGCCGGCGGAAGTCCGCACCATGCGGGTACGCGACCACAATCAATACTGGGGGCCGTTCGGCCGCAACGTCGCCGAGGACGTCATCTTCGTCGAAGCGGTCGAGCGCTCGAACCGGCAAGGGCACCCGAACTGGGGCATCCATTCCCGCCGCGAGAACGGCGGCGCGCAGGACGATGATTTCCTGCGCCACTACTATGCCGAGTGGCGCCGGCGCATGGGACGCTCCTCGGCCAATCCCAGCAACCGCGCCGTGGCGTTGGCGGCTGAGTGAGATCGACGCCCGGCGGACCCGGGCCCGGCCGATTTTTGCTGCTGGGCCCGCCCGGCAAGGTTGCCGATCTGATTGGAGGGAAGCTCGATGGCGCTCAGCGAAGAGGCGATACGTCGCCTCGTTTACCAGAGCTGCATGACGCTCGATGTCGAGGATTGCGCGGGTTACCTCGCCCTATGCGGGACCAATTATCGCTACCGCATCACCACCTACAGCCCGGAGCTGAAGAAGGACATGGTGTGGCTCGACCACAGCCGCAAGGATCTCGCCAACATGCTGGAAATGGTGCCGCAGCACGTCCGGCTACCCGGCAAGTTCCTGCGCCATGCCACGGTCCAGGTCGTCGATCCGGGCGAACGGCCGGGCGAATGGAAGGTGGTGTCCGCACTTAGCGTCTACTATACCGACCCGGACGGCGAGACCCGGCTGTTCGCTGTCGGGCGCTACCACGATCGCATCGAGGATACCGGCGGGACGCCATGGCTGGCGGCGCGCGAGGTCCGGTTGGAGACGCGCATCCTCGGACCTGGCTCGCATTTGCCGATGTAGCAGGGCGGCAACGAATTCCGGAGGCAAGCACGATGATCGGACCGACCGCGCTGAACACATGTCAAGTCGAGAGCTGCCTGCGGTGTGCCTGAGCGCCTGGCCCTTCAGCATCACGCCCTTCGACGCGTCGCTTGGCGCGGCGGTGGTTGACATCGACGTTGCTCGGCCACTGGCCGAGGACGATGTCGACGGCTACTCCCGCCGACATGGTGCTCCGAGACGACCGCTGCACCAGCCAGTCCGGGACCGGCGGTTGTCAACGACCGATGCGCCGGCTGATGCGTCAGCACCAGGGTAGCCGACGACTTCCACCAGATCGCCGGCCGCCTGTCGGCCCGAGCGGCAATCGCCCTGAATGCCAGCGTCCTAGTTGGATGGCAGGGCCATGAAGCAGATGGAGCATGCAATGCGACAACTCGAATTCGGCTGGTTCCTGCCGACCTCCGGCGACACCACCTGCTACGGCGACCGCAGCCGACTGGTGCCGCCGTCCCTGGAGATGTTCGACCGGGTCCTCGCCGCCGCCGAGGCGGCCGAGTTCGAGTACCTGCTGGTACCGGTCGATGCTACTTGCTGGGACGCCTATATCTCCAGCGCGATGATGCTCGCCCGCTCCCAATCGATCCGTATGCTGGTGGCGGCCCGCCCCGGCTACATCAATCCGGTGCTGCTGGGCAAGATGATCACGGCCATGGACCAGCTTTCCGGCGGGCGCGTCTCGGTCAACCTGATCGCCGGGCAGAGTGACACCGAGGCGGCGGCCGAGGGCGTGCCCTGGAACAAGCAGCAGCGCTATGAGCTGATGGACGAGGAGGTCACCATCCTGAAGGCGTTGTGGACGCAGCGCCGGGCGCTCGACTTCGATGGCCATTATCACACGCTACGCGGCGCCCGGGTCGAGCCGTGCCCGCTGCAACAGCCGCACCCGCGCTTCTACCTGGGCGGTGGCTCCCGGCAGGCCTGGGAAATCTCGGCCAAGCATGCCGACGTGCACCTGTTCTGGGGAGACCGGTTCGAACAGATCGCGGCCAACATGAAGACCATCCGAGAGCTCGCCGCCGGACATGGCCGAGCGACCGAGATTGGCTTCGGCATGCGCCTGCAGATCATCTGCCGGGAAACCGAGGCCGAGGCCTGGGCGGCAGCGAACGAGTTGGTGCGCGACGTGACGGAGGGCCAGACCAGCTTCATCCGCACCTATTACGGCAGCTCGGCTGCCAACCAGCGGGTGCAGGAACTGGCCCGCACCCATGGCGACCTCATCGAGCCGCACCTGTGGACGGGCATCACCCGGGTCCGCCCAGGGGCCGGCATCGCCGTCGTCGGCAATCCTCAACAGTGCGCCAACACGCTTCAGCGGTTCATCGATCTGGGCTGCCACTCCTTCTGCTTGTCCGGCTATCTGCACCACGCCGAAGCGGAGCGCTTTGCCCGGCTGGTCCGGCCTATTCTGGCGGAGCGTAACTGCGGTCGCATGCCGATCCTGAACAAATCGGCCACATTGCGATCAGCGACCGCGTGACAGGCCTAGGCGCCAAATCGGCGGCCCTTCCGGGCTTAGATGAAAAAGGTCGCGACGGCGGTGACGGCGGCGACAATGACGGCCGCATACAAGCCGGCGACGAGGCAATATTCGATGGCGGTTGGATCGGAGTGATCGTTGATAGAGCGGGAGAAACGCATGGCGATGGACCTTTGGTCTGATGCTTCACCCTATGTTGCTCCCGGCGGCAATGGGGACAATTCAGTCTGATGGCCTAGCTCGGCGCCGCGGCGGGATAGGCTAGGCGGCCTAGACCTAGCCGGGGAGCACGATGAATAGGCTCCGAACGCCTAGGTCCAAAATGCGCTTTCCGGAATCTCGCAGGGTCCCAACCCTACAAGGTCACCGGACGGTCACAGGCAGTTGCCTGGGCCAGTGATCTATTAGCTACTTGAAGCATAAAAAAGACCGCCGATCACAACTTACCCGCATAGAGTTCGACGGCCCTATGCGGCGCAGATGCCCGCCTGGGGCAACTCACAATTAGTTGGAACTATCCGCTGCGATAGGTGTCGTGCTCATTCGCCGACCCGGAGTCCGAGATAGCACATGGACTTACGATCCCTTGCACTGGCGGCCACCGTTCTCATCGTGTCGCCTGTCAGCGCTCGAGATTTGTATTCGTCTGACATCTATTCACCCGAACATCCCGCGGTCCGCGCCGTCCAATACATGGCGGGCGTTCTAAGGCAACGTAGCAACAGGCGCCTGCTCATCGCTGACATTCGTGAAGATAGTGGCACCACAGAAGCATTCACTATCTCACAGCTGCGGCTTGGCGTGCTTGACATGGCGCGTATTGACCTCGGTTCGTTGAACCGGTTGCTGCCTGAGGCCATCGCTCCAACGTTGCCCGCAATGTTCGGCTCAGGCGCCCATGTGCGCAAAGTCATGGACGGGCCGATTGGCGACCAGATTCGTACGGCAATGGAGCGGGTTGGCCTGGTCGGACTGTGCTTCTACGACGGAGGCGCAAGATCCTTCATCAGCATGAACGCGCCTATTCGAGTGCTGTCCGATCTGGCCGGGGTGAGGGTTAGAGTCCGGACACGGGACACTTGGGCAGCCATGCTTGGAGCGATCGGCGCCAAACCCGTAATGATGCCATTATCTCAGGCGCCTGCGGCGATGCTGAAAGGTGTTGTCGAAGCAGATGAAACCGACGCGGCAAGCTTTACAGCAGGCCACCTTAAGCACATTGCAGAGTTCTATAGCCTGACAGGGCACTCTCGCTCGATCTACGTCGTGATATTCTCCAAGCGTGTTTGGGATACGCTCCCTTCCGATGATCAACGTCTGATCAAGGAAGCGGCGAACGCATCTGTCGATCGCTTTCTTGAGATGCGTCGGAACAATGAAGCCGAGACACGTGGCGTTCTCAGTGCTGCCGGCGTGCAGCTCGTCGACGATGTCGACCGGCGGTCCTTCGTTGGAGCCGTGAGGCGCATGAACTCAAGGCTCGTGACTGACCTGCTCGCGCTTGATCTCATCGCGAAGATTCGGTCGGCTGATACGGAATTGGCCAAGGAATAGCCCTTCACCGAATTCACAGCCTGCAGTCGGGTGGATCGGCTCTGTTCCATATTGAACAGCGAAGCTCCCGACTTGGGCCGCAAAGCACGATTCATCTCGACAGCAGTCCCTGTTGGGCGCACCGAACGAAGCGCGATCTACCGCAGATCGCTGAAGAGGAACAGCACGGTGGCGACCAAGCAGAAGGGTGCGGACACCAATGCCAACCGATTGCTCGGTTTGCTGTCGCCCAAGGATTACCAGCGGCTGGAACCGCATCTTCAGCGTGTTCCGCTGGGCTACAGGCAGTCGCTTTATCGGGCGCGTCAGCGGCTCGACTTCGTCTATTTCATCGAAACCGGTGTCGGTTCCCTGGTCAACACCATGGCCAACGGCCAGGCTGCCGAGGTCGGCACGATCGGCAACGAGGGCATGGTCGGCTTGCCGCTGCTGCTGGGCGACGACCGCGCGCCGACCAGCGTCTATGTCCAGGTTCCCGGCACCGGCCTGCACATGACGGCGGCCCGGTTCAGCGCCGAGCTGGCGCGCAGCGCCTCGATGCGCACGGTGATGCTGCGCTACGCCCATGCGCTGTTCAACCAGGTCGCGCAGTCGTCGGCCTGCAACCACTTCCATACGTTGCAGCAGCGCTGCTGCCGCTGGCTGCTGATGACGCACGATCGCATGCAGTCCGACGAGTTCCTGCTGACCCAGGAGTTCCTGGCCATGATGCTGGGCGTGCAGCGCACCGGCGTCTCGTTGGCGGCGGGCGGCCTGCAAAAGGCGGGGCTCATCCGCTATCGCCGCGGTGTCGTCACCATCCTCGACCGCCGCGGCCTGCGGCAACGGGCGTGCGAGTGCTACGGCCTCTCCAAGCGCGAGTTCGATCGCCTGCTCGGCGAGCCGCCCCGTCGCGGGGCCTCGCCGCGCAGCACGCGCTCCGGCCGCCTTTGACGAGTTGGCACAGTCGCAGAAGCGCCATGGCCGGACACCCAGGGCGCTCCCTCACCTGGGAAAGAGTGGCTTGCTTCGCGTTTTGAGGTGCTGAATCGGCTGAGGCCCGGCTTTCGTTTGCGCCAGTTGTGTCTGCTGCACCTGCTCCAGCGTGGATGGGTGTTTCGACTGAGACAGTTATCAAGTGGGAGAAGGGCACGACCCGGCCCGTCGCGGCCCAATTCAGCCCGGTACATGGGATGCGGTGCGGCATAAGGAGCCTCCCAAGGCCGCTCCCTCGCTACGGCGCTATCGGAGAGCGCGCGCTCGCGGCCTTGCTCCGACCAGCTATACCACCACCGGAGGCACGACCCGGGCGGGGAGGTGCTGGAGTGGTTCATGAACCTGGAGGAAGAGAAATTAACCCAACTTGCGCAGTTGGAGGCCGGTTTTTCTTTTTTGGCAGAGCTGGGCCGAGCGAGATCAAGGGGTTAGCAGTCGAGGACCGTCGGCAGCGCGTGTAGTGCCAACCATCCCCATTTTCTTTTGATCTCCGTTGAGTTGAACGGAACGGCTGCGCCGTAGGGGATTTGCGGCATCATCGGATTTGCCTGGAGAAGGTATCGTTTGCCTGGCTGCGGGATTGCCCCTCCGGCCCTGACGAAGGAGCAGACGATGACACCGTTACGTGCACGAATGGTCGAGGACATGAAGCTGGCTGGCTTGGCGGTCCGAACGCAGGCGGCCTATCTCGATGCGGTCAGAGCGCTGTCGAAGCATTGCCGTAACAGGCCGCCGGACCAGCTGAGCGAGGAAGAGGTTCGCCAGTATCTTCTCGGGGTTCGCGAGCGGAGCGCCCGGGGAACGTTCAAGACCTGTCACTACGGCGTGCAGTTTTTTTACCGGCACACGCTGGGCGTGGAGTGGTCGCTGTTTAAAAAAAGATCCGTCTTCCCAAGCAGAGACGGCTGCCGCAGACGCTCTCCCATGCCGAGGTGCAGCGCATTCTCGGCGCCATCCGCAATCCCATCCACCGCGGCTGCTTCAGCCTGATCTATGCCTGCGGCCTGCGGATCGGCGAGGCCGCCACCCTTGCAGTCACCGCCATCGACAAGGCCAGCGGCCTGCTGCGGGTGGTCGGCAAGGGCAACGAGTAACGGGTCGTTCCGGTGCCGCGCCCGGTGCACGAGAGCCTTCGCCGGATGTGGCAGTCGGCCGGGCATCGCGACCGGCAATGGCTGTTCCCCAACGGCCGGCATGCCGGTCCCGTCGCTGCCAACGTCCTGAGCCGGACTTTCGCCGACGCCGTCGCGGCGGCGCAGCTTCCCGGCGGTCGGCGGGCGACGCCCCACACCTTGCGCCATGCCTATGCGACCCGGCTGCTCGAGGCGAAGGTCGACACCCGCGTCATCCAGGTGCTGCTCGAAGCAGACACATACTGCCCGCCAACACCCGGTCGAGGGACGGATCTTCTATCAATTCCATCCCCGGTGCGGTGAGACCGTTTTCATTATTCGGCGCTACGCCTATCGTGGCGCCGAGCTCGTCGTCATTCCGCAGCCCGACGGCTCGGTCGCCTGCATTCCCGCGTGGATGGTGGACGCATCGGCGGTGCGTCACCGGCTGTGTGCCGAGCCGAGGCTTTCCCTCGATATTCTGCGATCACTGCGCGCCGAGGTCGATACGCTTCTAGGCTTCCTCCATCCCGACCCAGGGATGGAGGAAGTCAGGAATGAAGCTCAAGAGCGCAAGTCCTCAGCCAGACCTATTCGAAGAGGACAAGCCACAGGTCACACCGGCTCCTGCTCAGAAGGAGCAGCTGGCAATGTTAGTGGAAGTCCTGCTGCGCGAGATCGCGGCGGCGCTGGCGGGCGGGGAGGTCGGCGATGACCAAGATCACGGCTGACCATCTCGCGCGCGCCGCCTTCGTCTACATCCGTCAGTCGACGGCCGATCAGCTCCTGCACAATCACGAGAGCCGTCGGCGGCAATATGGGCTCGCCGATCGCGCCCGACAGCTCGGCTGGGCTACGGTTGAGGTTATCGATGATGACCTCGGCCGCTCGGGCGGCGGTATCAAGCGGCCGGGCTTCGAGCGCCTGCTGGCGGCAATCTGTGGGGGCCGCGCCGGTGCCGTATTCGCGATCGAGGTCTCGCGGCTCGCGCGCAACGGCCGCGACTGGCACACGCTGATCGAGTTCTGTGGACTTGTCGGGACCATCATCATAGACGAGGACGGAATCTATGATCCGCGCCATCCCAATGATCGCCTGTTGCTCGGCATGAAGGGAACGATGAGTGAGCTGGAGCTGTCGCTCTTCCGCCAGCGCTCGCACGAGGCGTTGAAGCAGAAGGCGCGCCGCGGCGCGCTGTTCCTCGGTGTCGCGGCCGGCTATGTGAAGGCCGGGCGCGACCGGATCGAGAAGGATGCGGATCAGCGAGTGCAGGACGCCATCAGGTTGGTGTTCGCCAAGTTCGCCGAGCTGCAAAGCGTGCGCCAGGCCCACGTGTGGCTGCGAGACGAAGGCATCACCTTGCCCGTCGCAAGCCATAGCGCGGCAGAGGGGCGCCGCATCGTCTGGAAGCTGCCGCTCTACAACACCGTGCACAACATTCTGACCAACCCCATCTACGCCGGCGCCTATGCCTTTGGCCGTACCATGAGCAGGGTCAGCGTCGAGGAGGGCAGAAAGCGCGTCAGGCGTGGATTGAGGCGCCCCCAGAAGGAATGGGATGTACTGCTCAAGGATCAACATGAGGGCTACATCACCTGGAACGAGTTCGAGCGGAACCAGCGCGTGATTGCCAACAATGCGACCGGCAAAGGCTCCGCGGTCAAAGGAGCGGTCCGGCGCGGAGAGCTGCTGCTGGCGGGGCTCCTGCGCTGCGGACATTGCGGTCGGTAGATGTATGTGGCCTATGGCGGCAAGGCGGGGCGCTATCACTGCGAGGGCGCGCTTGTGAATCACGGCACCGAGCGATGCATATCGTTCGGCGGCTTGCGTGCCGACGAGGCCATTAGCCGGGAGGTGCTGCGGGTCCTAAAGCCGCTCGGCATCGAGGCGGCGTTAAAGGCGCTCGAAGCCCAGACGAGCAAGACGTCAGCAGCCCAGAGGCAACTCGAGCTGGAGCTGCAGCAGGCGCGCTTCTCGGCCGCACATGCCCGCCGCCAATACGATGCCGTCGATCCCGCCAATCGTCTGGTGGCTGGCGAGCTAGAGCGCCGTTGGAACGAGGCGCTGCAGGTGACGCACCGGATCGAAGGCGAGATCGCCGCACTGCAGGCGAGCAAGCCGGCGCCCTTGGGCGAGAAGGAGCGGCAGCACTTGATGCAGCTCGGCACCGATCTAGAGCTCGCCTGGTCGCACCCGGCTGCGACAGCAGCGACACGCAAGAGGATCCTGCGCACGGCTCTGTACGAGATCGTCGTGCGCGTCGAAGGCGACCATATCGAGATGATCCTGCATTGGCAGGGCGGCGACCACACCGTGTTGAAGCTGAGGCGCAATGGCGTAGGCAAACACCGTTGGACGATACCGGAGGATACTTTGTCGTTGATCCGCGAGCTGGCGCGCCTGATGCCCGACCAGCAGATCGCGCAGCTCCTCAATCGCGCCGGCAAACCGACCGGGCGCGGCAACGGCTGGACTGTGGCGCGGATCCGCTCCTTCCGCCATCACCATGGCATTGTGGTCTATCGCGAGGGCGAGTGGGCAGAGCGGGGCGAGATAACGCTTGAAGCCGCGGCACAAATCATGGAAGTGAGCGTCATGACAGCGCTGCGCATGATCCGGCACGCCATCATCAAAGGACGACAGTTGTGCAGGGGCGCGCCGTGGGTGATCAAGGCGGACGATGTGGCTGCGTATCGCGAGCGGAACGCATTGCGGCGCTCGCTAACATCGGATCCCGTTCAGCAGAGCCTTCAGTTTCAATGACATAGATAGATAAGCATTATGGCGCGTGGCCGCTCGGTCACGAGAATATCGCCACCACGGCGATCTACACCCACTTGACCGAACCGGCTCGGGCCTCGCTGCGCAGGCTGCTCGACAGGGTGATGAGCGGCTTGTGACCGATGCCCGGGGTGGCGGACGTTTTCCGCCAGTTCGCCGGTCGCTATCTGGAGGCTCATGGCGCGGCGATGCTGCCCTCGCATCGCCGCGCCATCGCCGACATCGTGGCCTGCCGAACGGAAGCGCTCGGCGGACAGCAATGGGGCTGCCCCGACTGCGGCGCGTTGCTGCACGTCTTCCATTCCTGCCGCAACCGCGCCTGTCCGACGTGCCACGGCGCACAGACCCAAGCCTGGCTCGAACGGCGTCAGGCCGAGATGTTGCCGGTGCCGTACTTCCACGTCACCGTCACCGTGCCCGAAGAGCTGCGCGCCATCCTGCGGCGCCAGCAGGCCGATGGCTACGGTGCCCTCATGAAGGCCGCTGCCGGCGCGATCGTCGATCTGGCGCGCGATCCGCGGTGGGTTGGCGGCACGCCCGGCGTGCTCGCCGTGCTGCACACCTGGACGCAACGGCTCATCCACCATCCGCACGTTCACTGCCTGGTCACCGGCGGCGGCCTGTCCGACGATGGCGCCATCTGGCATCCCGCCGCAAAGACATTCCTGTTTCCCAAATCGGCGCTCGCCACCATCGTCCGCGCCCGCTTCCGCGACGCCTTCGCCGGACTTTGCCCGCAGCTCGATGTGCCGCGCCACGTCTGGCAAATCCCATGGGTCGTCCACATCACGCCCTGGGGGCAGGGCCAGCAGGCCGTGCTCGAGTATCTTGCCCGCTACGTCTTCCGCATCGCCATCACCGACCGCCACATCCTCGACCTCGGCACGACACCGTAACTTTCCGATACAACGACCGGGCAGCCGGTCGCCAGCGCACCGAAACCGTGTCCGGCCACGAGTTCCTCCGCCGCTTCCTCCAGCACGTCCTGCCGGCCGGGTTCCATAAGGTGCGATACTACGGCCTGTGGCACGCCGCCCGGCGCGACCAGGTGCGCAACCTGAGGAATGCTCTCCTCCTCGAGCAACCGGCCTCGACGCCAGCCGCCCACGCCGAACCGCCCGGCCAGGAGCACGACGCCGACGCCGCAATGGCACCCGAACCACGCCGCTGTCCGCACTGCCAAACCGGCCACCTCAGGCTGTTGTGCCGACTGTCACCGGCCCGGCCACGAGGACCATGACGATGCTGGCCGACCCACCGATCTGCTGCCCGTCCTTCCCACCGCCCGGCTTCTCGCCCCAGCCATGGCGCACGCCCGCAGCCTCGCCCGCGCTCCCGATAATCCGACAAAATCACCCCCTCGGCAGGCACGCGCCCTGCACAAAGCCGAGGCCGACCATGGTGAGGCCCACTCCGGCCCTACCGAAAACCTCGCCAAACCACATCGCCACCTACCCGCGAAGGTGGAAATCTCCATAGGGCAGTTCTTCTCCTAATCCGAGAACACCCGCTCCCACGCGTCCGTTCAACTGAGCCTGCGCGCCCGCAAGGGGCACGCAAACTCTGATTCGTTGCACAACTCAGCAGTTTCCGAGTTGCCTCGCGTCGGTGGGCGAGTGTCCGTGGCCTGCGACGGAGCAATTCACGCGTGGCCGTGCTTGGAATGCGCTCGGTAAGAGATGGGGTTGACCATACCAGCTCTATGGAATCTGAGGGTGGCGCTCTCGGAGCAGAGGCAGCGCCGCGAGAGCGAAAGCTGTGAAGGTGGCTCCGGTAAGAAATGTCACCGGTGCACCAAAACCATCCCACAGATAACCGGCCAGACCACTAGCGACGACCATCATCGCTCCGCAGAGCAAGCTGAAGACGCCAAAGGCGGTTCCGCGCAGCTCAACCGGCGCGGCGTCGGCAACGAGGGCGGATAACAATCCCTGCGTGAGTCCCATGTGAAGGCCCCACAGGGCAGCGCCCAGGAAAACACCCGAGAGGCTTGGCAACCAAGCAAGTATCAGATCGGCTCCAATCAATACCGCCACGCCCATCGTCAGCAAGAGCAACCGGCTCATCCGGTCGGAGAAAACACCTGCCGGATAAGCGGGGAGCGCATAGACCGCGCTCATCGTGACGAGCACCATCGGAATCCACGCGAGGGAAAGCCCTACATCCTGAGCGCGCAGGATTAGAAACGCTTCGCTGAAGCGTGCCAGCGTCAGAACCGCGCCGACGACCACCACCCAGCAGTAACGTGCTGAAAGTTTGCGAAGTGCGGCTCGGCTGATCGGAAACCTGTGCTCTTTGGCGGCCGTCATGCCTTCAGGTTCTGGTACCGCAATAACGAGCAGAGCAACCGCGAGGAATGCCGGTAGAACGGCAAACCACAACACCGATCTGATATCGTCGGCGAACCAGAACATCAGGGCGATTGCCAGCAGTGGCCCGAGAAAGGCGCCGATCGTGTCCAAAGACTGGCGCAGACCGAATGCCGCGCCTCTCTGGCTCGGAGCAGTGACATCGGCAACAAGCGCATCACGAGGCGCTCCCCGAATGCCCTTGCCGATCCGATCCAGCAGCCGAGCCGTCAGGACCAGGCTGACGGTCGCAGCGAGCGGAAACAACGGCTTGGTCAACGCCGCAAGGCCATACCCCAGGACCAGGAGCGGTTTGCGTTTGCCGATCCAATCGCTGATGACACCAGAGAAGACCTTGACGATCGCCGTTGCCGCCTCGGCCACGCCCTCGATGATCCCGACGGCAAGCATCGATGCACCAAGCGTGGTCACCAGGAAAACCGGTAACAGCGCGTGAATCAACTCGGACGACGTATCCATCAGCAGGCTGACGAAGCCCAGTGCCCAAACAGTGCGCGGCATCGTCCTCACGCCGTGTCCCGTGGCGTACCGATCGAAGGTTGGCGCGCTTGGCCGTCGAAGCGGCCGAAGCGCAGGGCAAGCGCCGGCAGGAGCAACAGGTTGAGCGCCGCGGAACTGAACAAACCACCGAGAATGACGATGGCCATCGGTCCTTCGAGTTCGCGGCCGGCCTCGCCGCTGCCGAGAGCCAGGGGAAGCAGGCCGAGCGCCGTTGCGAGCGAGGTCATGAGGATCGGGGCAAGACGGTCGGCTGCGCCCTCGATTGCCGTGTCACGAGACCACGTACGCTGCTCCACCTGCGTCAGGTGCTCGTAGTGCGCCACCATCATGACGGCGTTTCTCAGCGTAATCCCGAACAAGGTGACGAAGCCCACCATCGCGCCGAGAGATGCGACGCCTCCGGCCGCCACCAGCGCCAGAATGCCGCCGACCATGGCGAACGGCAGGTTCAGCAATATCAGTCCCAGGTTGCGCATCCGATGCACGATCAGCGACAAAAGCAACAGCATTCCGCCGGCAGCCAGCCCCGAATCGACGAGCAGAGTGCGCAGCGAGCGGCTTTGAGCCTCGGCCGTACCGGCAAACGAAACGGTCACGCCGGGCGGCAGCGACAGCGCCGCGACCTTGCCTTTCACCTTGGCCTAAAGGCGCCGATATCCGACGATGTGGTGTTGGCCGTTACGATCTGAATGCGACGCCCGCCCTCGTGCAACACGCCATATCGTCCGCTCGTCTGTCGAATGGTCGCCAGCTCGTTCAAGGGCGCGTAAATGCCCGCAGGAGATCGCAGCAGCAGCGTGCCGGCTTCCTCCGCTTTGGTTCTGCGGTCGGCTTCGAGGCGAACCGTGACGTTGAAGACACGAACGTCTTCGTAGACCTGCCCGACCTGTTCACCCTGATAGGCCGTCTGAACGCCGTTTAGCACGTCGAGCGGATTGAAGCCCCATCGCAACAGGGCGCGTTCAGCCAATAAACACGTCGTGACGTGACCTCACTTTCGGCGTCCTTGCGGTCGCCGCGAGATCCACGACATCCTACTCGGGCTGGCTGGCCGTCGGAGCGCTACAGCCTTGGCAATCGCCCCCTGGTTCTGGTCATCGATCATTTCGTGACCGATGGCAAAGCAAGTTCGAGCAACGTGACTGTGCTCGCCCGCGCTGGAAGAAGCTGGTCGCCGAGGCGCGCGCGCGGCGATGAACCGCCGCCACGCGATCCTGGGCAAGATCGTGCCAAGATTGCCAAACTCGATTGCCAACGTGGCACCCATCCCCAGGATTGCGCCGGGCCTTGTAAGCGGCGGGCATGCGATGAGATCAATATTATCCCCCGTCTCGTTTCGTCCTGACGTCACGGGACCACATTGCTGCCAAGTTTCTGACCAAATCTTTGCCACGAAAAACTGAAGGGGAGACCGTTGTGATGTATCGCCCATCGGGCCGCGGCCGTGAATGACATCAACCGCCAGAGCGCCTCTCCCTCCGACATCGCGAAGCAGGATCCACCTCGATTTGACGATATCCACCTCGATTTGACGATGCGCCATTCGAGCCGTGCCTCGTACAAGACAAAGACAAATGACGCGCTGCGCCCTCTTGCCCCTCAAGGAACGCAAGGATGCTCGATCAACCCTCGTCCCGCCAAAACATTCTCAACTCAGTCGATCTTCAGGCCTCGAAATCACCAGCAACACCAGCACCTCGGCAGGAACCTCTCGCAGAGCCGCAGCGAGCAGCTTGGCACGGCAGGGTCGCACGGCCGACCTTCGTGCAAATTCGCGAGCCCGTATCAGTCGGCCAGATGTGGCGAAAGGTCGGCGTCGGGGTCGCCGGCCTTGCCGTTGTCTCCGCCCTCGGCTGGGTGGCAACGCGCTTCTTTGCCGAGCCCGCCGCCCTCACGGAGATTGTGGCAGCCCCCCGACCGGTCGTCGATCTGGCAGCGTATCCCGAATCGGGAACGTCGACGCCGGAGACGGCTGACCTCCCGCCGGCTCCCCTGACGACCGGGAATATCCAGACGGCTTTGCGCGAAGAGCCGCCCCCACCGGACCACGCCGCGTTTGTGGCCCCGCCTTCTGTCGAGACCCCCGTGGAGACCGCCATCGAGGCCACCGTCGAGACCACCGTCGAGACTTTGGTGCGCCTCGAGAAGGGCGATACGGTCGCCAAGGTGTTGCATCGGCTGGACGTTGCCGCCGGGGACGTCGCCGACACCGTTGCGGCGCTGGCCTCGTACGTGCGCATGAAGAGCTTGCCCATCGGCCAGGCCATGACCGTGAAGCTCCAGCCCGCCGATGAAGCGGGAGCCAAACCGATCCTGCTGGCGCTCACCATCCGGCCCGAGCCGCGGCGGGAGATCACGCTGGAGCGCGACGGCGAGGGCGACTACAGCGTCGAGGAGGAGGTCTTCGAGGTCGCCGCGAAGCTGCAGCGCGCCTCGGGAGAGGTCGATGGCTCCGTGATCGCCAGCGCCGAGGCCGCCGGCGTGCCGCGGCAGCCGCTGGCGGAAATGCTGCGGGCCTTTTCCTGGGACGTGAACTTCCAGCACGACATCAAGGTCGGCGACCGCTTCGACGTGCTGATCGAGCAGGCCTGGACCAGCGACGGCCAGGCGGTCGATGCCGGCCGGGTGCTGTGGGCCGAGCTGACGACCGGCGGCGGCGAGCAGAGCTACAGCATCTACCGCTTCAAGCCGCACAATGGCGAAGAGTTCTTCTACAACGGCGAGGGCGAGAGCGTCGTCAAGGCGCTGCTGCGCACCCCGCTCAACATGAGCCGCATCTCCTCGCGCTTCGGCATGCGCCGCCATCCGGTGCTGAAATTCACCCGCCTGCATGCCGGCATCGACTTTGCGGCACCGCCCGGGACGCCGATCCTCGCCGCCGGCGCCGGCCGCGTCGTCGAGGCCGGTCGCAACGGCGGCTATGGACGGTGGGTGAAGATCAGCCACTCGGGCGGCCTGGCGACGGGCTACGCGCACCTGTCGCGCATCGCGCCGGGTGTGCGGCGCAGCGCGCGCGTGCGGCAGGGCCAGGTGATCGGCTATGTCGGCAGCAGCGGCCTGTCGACCGGACCGCACCTGCATTTCGAGCTGCATCGCAACGGCCGGCCGGTCAATCCGCTCAGCATGGCGCGCACGGCGCTACGCTCCCGATTGGGCGGCCAGGACCTCACGCGCTTCAAGGCGCGCGTCGCCGAAATCGACCGGGTGCGCGACAGCGTCGCGGTGCCGGCGCAGCCCTGAATCATTTCCTCCCCAATCGTCTTTGATGGGAGGTGGCCCGAAGGGCCGGAGGGGTCATGGGCGGCAACACTGATGCTCATGACCCCTCCGCCCGCTACGCGGGCACCTCCCCAGCTTCGCTGGGCAGGAGTGCTAATTTCTGCGCAAGTTGGGCTAAATCCGCATCGCGGGCCTGAGCCCGCGACAGCCTATCCACCCCTGCTTGCCGCCCGGTTTTCGTGTCAGACTACCCGGCATGAAGCAGCACCACGAAGCCATCGTCGTCGGCGCGGGCGTCGCCGGCATCTACCAGATCAAGCGCCTGGTCGATCTCGGAATCGACGCCACTGTGCTCGAGGCCGGCGGCGATCTCGGCGGCACCTGGTACTGGAACCGCTATCCCGGCGCGCGCTTCGATTCGGAGAGCTGGACCTACGGCTACTCCTTCTCGCGCGAGGTCCTGGACGAATGGCACTGGAAGGAGCACTTCTCCAGCCAGCCCGAGAACCTGCGCTACCTCAACCACGTGGCCGACAAGTACGGCCTGCGCAAGCACATGCAGTTCAACTGCCGGGTCGACAGCGCGCACTACGACGAGGCGCAGAACCTCTGGCATCTCACCACCGGCGACGGCCGCGAACTCACCAGCCGCTTTCTCATCCTCACGCTCGGGCTGCTGTCGATCCCGACACTGCCCAAGCTCGAAGGCATGGAGAGCTTCAAGGGCCGGTCGTTCCATACCTTCCACTGGCCGCACGAGCCGGTCGAGATGGCGGGCAAGCGCGTCGCCGTGATCGGCACCGGCGCCACCGGCATCCAGGTGATCGGCGAGATCGCCGACAAGGTGGGCGAGCTCGCCGTGTTCCAGCGCCGGCCGAACTGGAGCTGCCCGCTCAACAACGGCCCGATCTCCGCCGCCGAGATGGCCGACATCCGCCGCCGCTACGACGAGGTCTTCGCCGCCTGCTCACGCTCGCCCGGCGGCTTCGTGCACGAGCCCGACCGGCGCGGCTTCTACGAGGTGAGCCACGAGGAGCGGCTGGCGCTGTGGGACAGGCTCTACGACGGGCCGGGCTTCGGCATCTGGCTGGCGAACTTCCGCGAGATCTTCACCGACGAGAAGGCCAACGCCGAGTTCTCCGAGTACATCGCCGAGCGCATCCGCCGCCGGATCAAGGACCCCAAGGTCGCCGAGAAGCTGATCCCGCGCGACCACGGCTTCGGCGTGCAGCGCGTGCCGATGGAGACCAACTACTTCGAGGCCTTCAACCGGCCCAACGTCCACCTGGTCGACATCAGCGAGACGTCGCTGGTGCGCGTCACCGAGAAGGGATTGCGCACCACCGAGCGCGACTATGAGTTCGACATCATCGTCTATGCCACGGGCTTCGACGCCATCACCGGCGCCTTCGACAAGATCGACATCCAGGGTGCGGGCGGCATCAAACTCGCCGACAAGTGGCGCACCAGCATATCGACCTTCCTCGGCATGATGATCCACGGCTTCCCGAACATGCTGATGCCCGCCGGCCCGCAAAGCGGCTCGGCCTCGACCAACTATCCGCGCGGCATCGAGACCGGCGTCAACTGGTGCACCGACCTGCTCAAGTACATGCAGGCCAAGGGCTACACGAAGGTCGAAGCGACCGTGGCGGCCGAGAAGCGCTGGACCGACCACGTCGTCAACATGTACGCCATGATGCTGATGCGGAAGGCCAAGTCGTGGTTCACCGGCTACAACTCCAATGTGCCGGGCCACGAGCAGGGCACCATCCGCTACCTCGTGTACAACGGCGGCGCGCCCAAGTACGTGAACACGATCAACAAGGTGGCGGCCAACGGCTATGAAGGGGTGGTGCTGAGCGCGGATCGCGGGCCGGCGCCGGCAGCCGGCCGGCCGGCGGCGGTGACCTGACAGGCCAGCCATCAGGCTGGTCGGGGCAATCAGGGCGGCTCACATGCACCTCGGCAGAAGGTACAAACTCACCGCCACCGTCCTGCTCGAAGTCCTGCACTGGCATTTCCTGTCGATGCCGGCGCCTCTCCTGGCCGTCGTCGGAACAGCGGTGGCAATCGTCGTCGCCTTCAAGAATCAGCAATGCTTTGCGAGGGTCAACGAGGCCCTCGTGTCCTTGGGGGCAAATCCATGCGACGCGCTTGATCTGGGCGAGCAAGCTCAAGATTGCGGCGAGCCGTCTGGATGCCGCGCAAACCGGCCCGCAGCAGAAGGAACTCTTCCACCGCCACTTCGCCTGGCTCACCGCATTGCGCTTCTTTCTGCGCGAAGGAAGAACCTGGGAAAATGCGGTCGAACCGGGGAATGCCAGGTTCCTTGCCGAACTTCCCGCTCCGGAAAGCAAGTCCGTCCTCAAGGACGAGCTGGCGACCTACCTTTCAGAGGCCGAGTTGCAGAAGGTGATGACGCATCGAGGCGACAAGGAGGCATTGATCCTGTCCTGGCAATATCAGGTCGGCGGCGACCTGCACTGGAAAGGCCTCATCGGCGACCCGATCTTCGTCGTGTTGACGAACGCGCTCGACGATCTCGTCCGATTGCAGGGAGCCACCAAACGGATAAAGAACCATCCGTATGTGCGGAACTACTATTCGATCACCGTTCTTCTGGTGAAGGCCTTTGTCGGAATTGTCCCGTTCGCTCTCTTTCCCTATTTTCGCGACCTGGGAACGCCGACCGGGTCTGGACACTGGACGGCGTGGTTGAACGTTCCCTTCAGCCTGTTGGTCGGCTGGATTTTCGTTGCACTCGAGAAGGTCGGAGAGAATTCGTCAAATCCGTTCGAAGGGAGCTCCAACGACGTCCCGATCTCCTCCATTGCGCGGCGGATCGAGATCGAGATGCGGACAATGCTCGGCGAAACGACCGACCTCAAACCCATCGAGGCAAAACACAATATCCTGTTCTGAACCGCCGATCCTGGAGGAGACAGAGAGCATGAGCCCGTCCGACATCGCCTACACACCGGTCCTGCCCGACGGCTGGTCGCGCCCGCGTGGCTTCTCGCACGCCGTCGTCGCCACGGGCACCAGGAGCGCGCGCATCGCCGGACAGATCGGCCGCGAGCCCGGTCAGTCCCATATTCCCGCGGGGACGGACGCCGGCACGCAATGGCGCGTGGCACTCGGCAATGTGGTGGCCGTCCTGAAGGCGGCAGGCGGCGAGCCCCGGCACCTGGTGGCGCTGCGCGCTTACGTGACGGACATCGCGGAGTTCAACGCCGCCGGCGCGGCGATCGGCGCGGCGTGGGGCAGCACGCTCGGCAAGCACTTCCCGGCCATGACCCTGGTCCAGGTTTCGGCCCTGATCGATCCGCGGGCCAAGGTCGAGATCGAGGGCGAAGCGATCCTGCCCTGAGCGTTGGCACCCCCTCGCGAACGGCGGAGGACGACCGGCAGATCAGCCGGCTCATGCTCTTCTTCGCCGTCGTCTATCTCGTCGAGGGCATCGGCCAGGCGCGCGTCGGCATCATCTACCAGCCGCTCACCCACTATCTGAAGGAGATCGGCTGGACGGCGCTGCAGGTCACCGCCTATTTCGCGGTCCTCAATTTCCCCTGGGTCATCAAGCCCGTCTTCGGCCTAGTCTCCGACTTCGTCCCACTGTTCGGCTACCGTCGCAAGAGCTACCTGATCGTCGCCAGTCTCTGTGCGGTGGCTGCCTATGCCGCCATCGCCCGGCAGGCCGACCCTGTCACGTTCGCCCTGCCGCTCCTGCTCACATCGTACGCCATGGCCACCGCCAGCACCTTGTGCGGCGCCCTACTGGCGGAGAACGGCCAGACCTTCCGTCTCACCAGCACTTTCGTCAGCCAGCAGTGGCTGTGGTTCTACATCGCCATCATGGCGAGCTCGTTCGCAGGCGGCGCGCTGGTCGAGAACCTGTCCGCCCTCTCCGCCGTGCAGATGGCCGCCGCCATCGCCGCCATCGCACCCATCGCCGTGGTGCTGGCGTCGCTGTTCCTGCTCGACGAGAAGAAGGTGGGTGCGAGCGCACCGGAGATGCGGCGCACCTTTCAAAGCCTCGTGGCCGCATCCAGGTCGCCGAAGCTCTACATCGTCGGCCTGTTCCTGTTCCTCTATTCCTTCGCGCCCGGCTTCGGCACGCCGCTCTATTACTTCATGACCGATGAGCTGAAATTCTCGCAGAGCTACATCGGTATTCTGGGCGCGATCGCCTCCGCCGGCTGGATCGCCGGCGCCCTGGTGCATCGCTGGCTGCTCAGCGGCATGAACTCGAAGGCGCTCCTGTACTTCAGCATCGTGCTCCTGACGCTGTCGGCTGCCTCGTTCCTGTTGCTGGCGGATCCGGTCACGGCGGCAATCGTGAACTTCGGCAACGGCGTTGCCATGATGATCGCCACGATCGCCTCGCTCACGCTGGCCGCCGACTACTGTCCCAAGCGCGCGGAAGGCTTCGCGTTCGCCGGGCTCATGTCGATCATGAATCTCGCGGAAATCTGCTCCAGCACCGTCGGCGCCTACCTGTACGACCATGTGTTCGATGCGCGGCTGGGGCCGCTCATCATCGTCTCCGCCGCCTCGATCGCATTCGCGCTGGTGCTCGTTCCCCTGCTGCGCCTCGATGGCAAGCTGCCCTGAGGCTAGAGCGGATTCCGATCAGATGGAACCGCGCGCGGTTCCATCTGATCGGAATCGCGCGCACGGGAGATCCGGGTTGCACAGGGCACATTCCGTCCAGCTGATTCCAGCTGGACGGAATGTGCTTTGGTTGGGATCTATTCGGGCACGAATTTCGCGGAAAGATAGACGCCGTTGCTGATGCCCATCAGGAGCATGAAGCCTTCCGGGATCTCGGGGATCATGTAGCTGTTGATCAGCTTGATCGCGACGAAGGCCACGGAAATGAGCGTGAAGAACAGCATCTGGACGCGGGTGACGTCGATCTCTCCCGGATGCTGGGGTGTCACCACGAGGTCGGACCAGCGCGGCTTGCGCGGTATCGCGGCCGCGACCTTGGTTCTTTCGGTCACCTGCACCGGCGGGCTTGCGCCCTTGTCGTTCCGGGCCACGACCTGGAAGACATAGTCGGTGTCGGGCAGCAACCTCAAGACCCGGTGGCTGTTCTCCCTGATGCGGTCGTCGCTCACCCGCCAGTCGGCAAGGGCCTGCCGCGCATAGCTGACGGCATGTACCGCAGCTACCGCACCGGCGGCCGGGGGATCCCATCGCAGGGTGGCGGAATGGTCGGTCGAGGCGATCACGCTGACGTTCTGCGGCGCCGGAGGGGCAGCGGCGGCAGTCGGAAGATCGGCCGATGACGAGGCGGCGGCGGCAGCCTGCGCATTGGCTCCCTGGATCTTCGCCCCCAATGTGGTCGCGCCGGCAATGCCCAGCAGGACCAGGGCGCCCGTCGGGATGTCGATCAGGCTGCCCGAAAGGGTCATGACGTAGACCGCACCGGCCCCGAACAGGAAGCTCCACACCATGATCTGCATCTGCGACAGGCTCGCATAGCCTTCGCGCGTGCTGATGAACCTCATCCACGGGGAGCGGCCGGGCACCGCGCGAGACGCGGCCCAGGCATAGAGCAGGCCATGCGCGACCAGCACGCACACCAGCGTCGTCAGGACGGCGTTCCAGACGCTGGTGACGCCGACCTCCAGGACTGCGGTCGCCAGTGTCGACTCCGCCGTGCCGACGATCACCTTCACGTCGGCGACAGGGACGATCATCCCGTTGTCGAACTGCGCCGGCTGGGTGGGATCGGTCGGCAGCTTGCCGCTCAACCGTCCGAACCAGGAGGAGTCGACCCGTTTCAGCGCGTCGGGCACCGTTGCGCGGTAGACCGCCTTCATCGGCGTGGACTCCGCGACCTGCACGGCGGCGGGCGGCAGGTAGAGGGCCTCCTTGCCGCTCGACCAGCGGAAGCAGACCACGACATCGGCGCCCTTCAGCGCCTGCGTGGCGCTTTCCACCACGATGCGTACCTGCCCGCCGCGCGGCTGCCACGCCGTTCCCGGGTCGAGCTTGACCACGACGTCGCTCGGCACCGGCTTTGGCGGCGCCGTGTTGCAATCGGCCGCTGCTGCCGGGCCGCCGGGCAGGAGCAGCCCGGCGCAAAGGCATGCCGCCAAGCCGGGCCAGGCCGGCACCGACCGGGGCCTGCCAGGGGTGATCGCTCCGACGATGTCGCCAGTCGCCATGTGGCTCTCCTCTCCCGCGTGGGCGATACGGGGAGGATTATGCCACTACACGTCCCGGTTGTCTTTCGGACAGTTTCTCCAGCGGCTTGAAACCCGTCGAGCTTCAGGCCTTCACATGCCGGTCGACAAACTCGACCATCCGCCCGAACATGGGCCCGCATTTCGACAGGTCCGGTGAAGAACCGGGCTGGCGCTCCATGTCGATGTATTCCAGGGCGATCGAGCCGCCGGCCTTGGCGTAGGCGGCACAGAAACGCTGCGGCTCGTTGCCGGCGAACGACGATTCCGTGTCCTTGTAATCGTGCATGATGTCGCCATGCGCCTGGAACCAGATCGCGGGCGGCGTCTGCACCTTCTCGCCTTTCTCGAGCGCGACCGTGGGACTGCCCTCGGACATGTTGGCTTCCGAGCGCCAGTAGGAATCGTGACGGCCGATGATCGACTTGGGCCACGCCGGCGGGTTGGCGCTCGCCTCGGCGCGCTTGGCGTGGCGATAGCGGCTCAGCGGATTGATCACCGGCCAGGACATGATCACGCAGCGCACGCCGGCATCATGCGCCGGCGACCCGGCAGGCAGCGGGATCGCCGAGTAGCGCGCATCGTGCGGGCGCATGGCGACGAGCATGGCGAGATGGCCGCCGCTCGACTGGCCCGACAGGCCGACCAGATCAGGCCGGGTCTTGAGGTCGCGCGCGTTGGCCTTCGTCCAACGCACCGCGTAGTTGATGTCCTGCACCGAGGCCGGATACGGGTCCTCGTTGCCGGAGCGGAAGTCGAGCGCGATCGACACGATGCCGTGCGAGGCCATGTACTCGTGGCGCAGCCGCTCGGTGGTGCGGTCGCTCATGCACCAGGCGCCGCCGTGGCACTCGACCATGGCCGGGAACGGGCCCGCGCCGCTGGGCTTGAAGATGCGCGCCAGCAACGGCTTGTCGCCGTGGCGCAGATACTCGACGTCTTCGACGTCGAACGCGGTGGTCGGGGCGTCGAGGACTGCAGTAGCCATGGCACGTTCCTCCGATTTTGTGTTTTGCTGCCGGAAGCCTAGCACACGTCTTGCCGGACCGACCGCTCATGCTCTTCGGAGCGCGGACCTCCAGGTCCGCATCATGATCAAGCGCGCATGTGAATGCGCGTAAGCGGACCAGGAGGTCCGCGCTCCATATGAGGCCGACCGGAGGCCGGCGGTCCGGAAGATCAGGGCAGCACGACCTTCACCAGCCGTCCGCCCCGCACGTCGACGCGCTGCATCATCGAGCTGCCCTCGACCTGCGAGGCGCCCTGCCACTTCACGCTGGTCGTGACGTACCAGACGCCGTCGGGCACGCCCGGGAAGGAGAAGCTGCCAGAGGTGTCGCAACGCGTCGTACGCAGGGTCGAGACGTAGAGCGGATCGTCGCGCTCGAACTTCACCGGGCCCAGGCTGGCGGCGCGCGTGCCGCGGGTCGTGTTGCCGAAGATCGCCGTCATCCGCGCCCGCGCATAGGCGGTGTCGGGGATCAGGTTCGCCGACTGTCCGGCGCAGGTATGGGTCGTGCCGCCGGACTTCAGGCTGGCGTTTCCGCTCACGGTGTTACGGCCGGTCTTGCGCGCCCACTCGACCTCGCCGGGGGCCATGCCCGAGGACAGCGCGGCCTGCTGCTGGAACTGGGCGCATCCGGCGAGGGCCAGGATCAATGCGGAAACAAGGGCAACAGGCTTCATGCGGGGTCATTTCTCCTTTCCGCCAGCCTAGACGGTAAGGCGCAGCCCCGGCCTGTGATCCTTCCGTGAACAGGCGTATGCTCGGGCCAGCGTTGCCCGCAGAGAGCCTTTTGCCCTGCGGTGGTGCCGTTTCGAGACGCATAGTTGGCAGACGACTTCCCTGCGGCGCCAAGCGCGCGGCGGGACACGCGTATTTCCAGCCCACGCCTACGCTTTAAGTTCAGCACATGAAAACGACAGGAGGAAACCATGGCTCGTATTGCGCGGCGTAGAGTTCTCGCTCTGTCTGCATCGGGCGGCATGGCCGCCATCCTGGCCAGCGGCCGCGCACCGGCGCTCGCCCAGGAGACAAGTATCCACTGGCTGCGCTGGGCCGATTTCGTGCCGGCGTCCGACGTGCTGCTCAAGAACGCGATCACGCAGGAGTGCAAGAAGGCGACCGGCGTCACCCTCAAGGTCGAGACCGTCAACGCCAACGACCTGCAGTCGCGCATCACCTCGGCGATCCAGTCGGGCACCGGCGCCGACATCATCATGGCGTTCGGCAACTGGCCGCAGCTCTACGGGACGGCCCTGGCCGACGTCGGCGACCTCGCCGAGGAGCTCGGCAAGGCCGGGGGCGGCTACTACGACGTCTCGCGCCAGGTCGCCACGGTCGGCGGCAAGTGGATCGGCGTGCCGTGGACGGCCGGCGGCGGCATGATCGCCTATCGCAAGTCGTGGCTGGAGGAAGCCGGCTACAAGAGCTTCCCCGAGACCTGGGAGACCTTCCGCGAGGCCGGCAAGAAGCTGAAGGCCAAGGGGCGGCCGATCGGGCAGACCGCGGGTCACACGTTCGGTGACGCGCCGGGCTGGTGGTATCCCTACCTGTGGTCGTTCGGCGGCAAGGAAGTCGAGGCCGACGGCAAGACCGTCGCCCTGAACAGCAAGGAAACGGTCGAGTCGATCAAGTTCGCCGTGGCGCTGTGGAAGGAGACGATGGACGACGGCGGGCTCGCCTGGGACGACACCAACAACAACCGTGCCTTCCTGTCCCAGACGATCAGCGCCACCAACAACGGCGCCTCGATCTACATCGAGGCCAAGAAGAAGCCCGATACCTACAAGACCGAGAAGGGCACCCCGATGTTCCAGGACATCCGGCACGCCCCGATCCCCAAGGGGGTCGCGGGCCAGTACAACCTGCCGGGCGTGTTCACCGACATGCTGATGGGCTACTCCAAGAACCAGAAGGCGGCCAAGGACTTCCTGCGCTGGATCCACTCCAAGCCGATCTACGACCAGTGGTTCACCTCGCAGCAGGGCTACACCTCGGGCGCCACCAAGGTATGGGCCAAGCACGCGGTGTGGGACGTCGATCCGGTGCTGAAGCCCTTCAAGGACCTGCCGGCGTCCGGCCGGCTGGCGGGCTATGCCGGGCCGCCCGACCGCAAGTCGGCCGAGGTGATCAGCAAGTACATCATCGTCGACATGTACGCCAAGGCTATCCAGGGCATGCCGGCCGAGGAAGCCGCCAAGTGGGCGCACTCGGAGGCGACCAAGGCGTACGCCAGCTGACATCGCGTGCCGGAGCGCGGGCCGCCAGGCCTGCGCTCCGGCGAGGCGTCATCCGAACGCGGCGAACACTTCGTCGATCGCCTTCATCTGGTTGCCGGCCGCCGAGGACGGCACCAGGATCGGCGTGTGCACGCCCACCGCGCGCCAGGCGGCGACGCCGTCGCGCACCTTGGCCGCCGGGCCGAACAGCGTGTTGTCGGCCAGCCACTTGTCGGTGAGGAACTTCGGCACGTCGTCGTGGCGTCCGTCGGCGATCGCCTTCTCGATCGCCGCCATCTCCTCGACGTAGCCCGCCTCCTTCCAGTAGTTCCGATAGTTCGGCAGGAAGGCGTAGTTGGTGAGCGTGCGCCGGTTCACCGCCCGGGCGGTGCCTACGTCGTCGTTGATGCAGGTCGGGATCATGTTGCCGATGAAGAAGGCGGCATCGTTGCGCTGGGCCGCGGGCAGTGCTCCGAGCGACTGACCCATGTGCGACAGCGAGGCGTTGGCGAACACCACGCCCTGGGCGAGCTCGCCCGACAGAGCCACCATCTTCTTGCGCAGGGCGGCGACGATGATGGGCGGCAGCGGCCCGAACGCCGTCTCGGCGCGGAACTTCTCGATGAAGGCGCGCGTGTCGGCGAGCGGCTTGCCCGGTGTGACGCCCATGCGCACATAGGACGGGCCGTGGGCAATGCCGATGCCGAGGCGAAAGCGCCCGCCCGACACCTCGTGCATCATCGCGGCACTCTGGGCGAAATCGACGATGGTGCGCTGATAGATCGGCGCGATGGCGGTGCCGAAGGTGACCTTCTCGGTGTTCCACGCCATCGCCTCGCACATCGAGATGTTGCCGAACGGGCTCGGCACGTAGATGCCGGCATAGCCGCGCCGTTCCGCTTCCTGGCACAGTTCGATGGTGCGGCGGCGACGGCCAGGCACGGCGATCAGGCAGAGGGCGGGAAGCGGCTCAGACATTGTGATATTCCTTCGGCTGACGTTCGTTTTGACCGATTATCTCTCTAGTCTAGTGGCTCGTCGCAGGGATTTTGACGGGTCGAGCACGAGCTGATCGAGGTCGTGGCCCGCAGGCGGAGACCGG
>WHTW01000033.1 GCA_009377525.1 Rhodospirillales bacterium | reverse complement strand
GGGCACTCCCGGCGACCCATCCATGTAGTAGCTGCCGAGCGTCAGCTTGGCGTGCTTCCCGGAAGGGCGACGAAACCTCATGATCCAGCTCTTCGCTCCCGACTGGTGGACGAGGAGGATCAGGCCCCTCGCTCCCGTGTCGGAGACCTCGAAGGCCTCCCCCTTTGGCTTGACCTTCTCGACGTATGCTGCTGAGAGGTTCTGCTTCGGCTTGTTCGGCTTCCGCTTCTTCTTCCCTGCTGATGGCACCTTGCTCACGTCTCGCCTCCCTTCGCTTCCCTGGTTAACCAGAGGTTACCAAGACCCGGTAAAACCAAAGGAATACTAGGGAAGCTAGAGGAAACAAGACATAGCTGAAAAAGCAGCTAAATGAGGGCCTTTTCCAGGTGTCGGGGAAAAGAAGGGAGGCTCAGGGCAGTGTCTGAGACTAGATTTTGTAAACCGAAGGTCGGGGGTTCAAATCCCTCACCCGGCACCATCCTGCTTCGCGCTGACGCGCTTCGCAGGACAAGTCCTGCTCTCCATGCGCGAAGCAGGATGCCCTCCGAAGCCTTGGCGAAGGAGGGCCGATGACCACCGTCCTGGTGGCCGGCGGCGCAGGCTATATCGGGAGCCACGTCTGCAAGGCACTGGCCGAAGCCGGCGATACGCCGGTCTGCTATGACACGCTGGAAAAAGGCCACGAGTGGGCCGTGAAATGGGGATCGCTCGAACGCGGCGATGTCGGCGATGCAGTGCGCCTGGACGAGGTGCTCTCCCGCCACCGACCGCAGGCCGTCATTCATCTCGCGGGATACATAGAAGTCGGCGAGTCGGTGCGGCAGCCCGAGCGCTACCTGCGCAACAACGCAGCCAAGACCGACACGCTGATCGAGGCGGCGCTGCGTCATGGCATCGAGGCCTTCGTCTTCTCCAGCTCCTGTGCGGTCTACGGTCTGCCCCAGATGGAGTTCCTGGCGGAGACCCATCCCATCGCGCCGATCAGTCCCTATGCCGAGTCCAAGGCGCATGTCGAGCGCGCGCTGGCGGCCGCGGCCGGTCGCGGCCTCAGGTCGGCGTCATTGCGCTACTTCAACGCCGCCGGCGCCGACCCCGGCGGCGCGATCGGCGAGGCGCACGATCCCGAGACGCACCTGATGCCGCTCGCCGTCGACGCAGCCCTTGGGTTCGGACCGGCCGTGACGCTTCTCGGCACCGACTATCCGACCCCTGACGGCTCGTGCATCCGCGACTTCGTGCACGTGAACGACTTGGCCAACGCCCATCTGCGGGCGATCGACTGGCTGCGACGATCCGGCGGCAGCAGCCGGCACGAGGCGTTCAACCTCGGCAGCGGCACGGGCTACAGCGTGCGTCAGGTGCTGGCCGAGACCGGCCGCATCGCCGGACGACTGGTGCCGCATGCCGTCGGGCCGCGCCGTCCCGGCGATTCGCCGAAGCTGGTCGGCGACATTGCCAAGGCCAGGCGCGAGCTCGGCTGGACGCCGAAGCGCGATCTCGCCGCACAGGTCGAGGATACGCTGCGCTGGCGCCGCATGATGCCGCGTCAGTCTTCTTCCGGACCGGAAGAGTCAGAGCCGCAGCGGCAACGAACGTAGTCGCTTGCCGGTGGCGGCGAAGATCGCATTCGCGACGGCGGGCGCTATCGGCGGCGTGCCGGGCTCGCCGACGCCGCCGACGGAAGACGCGCCGGTGTCGACGAGATGCACCGTCATCGTGGGCGCATCGGCCAGGCGCACGGCGTCGTAGTCCGGGAAGTTCGACTGCTCGACGGCGCCATTGGCCAGGGTGATCTCACCATAGAGCGCAGCCGAGAGGCCATAGATGATGCCGCTTTCCATCTGCGCGCGCACGATGGCGGGATTGACCACCGGCCCGCAATCGATGGCGCAGGTGACACGCTTGACCTCTAGCGTCTTGCCGTCGGTGACCGCGACCTCGGCGACCTGCGCCACGATCGAGCCGAACGAGGCTCGCAAGGCGATGCCGCGGCCCGAACCCGCCGGCAGGGGCTGGCCCCAGCCTGCCTCCTTCGCCGCCGTCTCCAGCACCTTCAGGTGGCGCGGCTTGCCGGCCAGAAGCTCGCGGCGGAACTCGAACGGGTCCTTCTTCAGGGCTGATGCCAGCTCGTCGACGAAGCTCTCGTCGAAGAAGGCGGTGTGCGAATGGCCGACCGAGCGCCAGAAGCCGACCGGCACCGAGCCGTCGGGCACCACGGCCTCGAGTTTGTAGGACGGAAAGGCGTAGGGCGGGTTCTCGACGGCGTTGCCTTCGGGCTTGCCCTGCGACGGCAAGCCGATCACGCGCGCCGGAAACTGATCGGTCGGCGACTGCGCCACCTGGCGCTTGGCGACGCTCACCAGCTTCGGCGTGCCGCCCGACGTGTCGAACTCGGCCCGCCAGCGCGCCAGCGCCATCGGCCGATAATAGTCGTGGCGGATGTCCTGCTCGCGTGACCACAGCACCTGGACCGGCCGCTCCGGCATCGCCATGGCGCAGGTCACGGCCTGACGCACCAGGTCGACCTCGGCGCGCCGGCCGAAGCCGCCGCCCAGGAAAGTCGTGTGCACGGTGACCTCCGCCTGCGGCACGTCGGCCGTCTTGCCCGCGATCATCCGCATGAGGGTCGGCGACTGGTTGGGCATCCAGACCTCGACACCATTCTTGTCGCCCTGCCGCGTCACCCGCGCCGTACAGTTCATCGGCTCCATGGTGGTGTGCGCGAGATAGGGCGCGCGGTAGGTCGCCTCGAGCGGCCGAACCGTCGCAGGCTTCTTCTCTTCGCCCAGGGCGCGCGTCAGTGCCGGCTTGCCGTCCTGCATCAGCCCCTCGTAGCGCCGCCACAGCGCGGCGCTGTCGAGGCCGGGCTCCGGTCCCGGCTGCCATTGCACCTCGATGCCCTCCTCGAGCAGCTTGTTGGCGCGCCACCAGCTCGAGCCGATCGCGGCGACGCCGCCCGGCACGATGATCACGGTCTCCACGCCCTTGGGCAGGCTGCCCTTGACCTTGAAGCCCATCGCCGAGCCGCCGAAGGTCGGCGCGTTCAGCACCGCGGCATGAAGAAGGTTGGGCCGGCGCACGTCGATGCCGAAGGTCGCCACGCCCAACACCTTGGCCGGTATGTCGAGACGCGGCAGCGGCTTGCCGATGAGCTTGAACTCCGACGGCTTCTTGAGCGGCGGCACCGGCATCGACGACAGCTCGCCGATCTGGTCGACCAGCTCACCGAAGGTGGCAACGCGCGCGCCGCCCTTGCGCCGCACCTCGCCGTCGACGGCCACGAGTTCGCCGACCGGCACGGACGCATTGCGGCTCGCCGCGCGCAGCAGCAGGTCGCGCGCCACCGCGCCGGCGACGCGCATGGGATGCCAGGCGTCGCGCACGCTGGTCGAGCCGCCGGTTGCCAGCACGCCCAAGACGCCGCCGAGCTTGCCCGCCATCCAATGGGCGATGTCGACCACGGTGCCCGCTTCCTCCGGCGAGAAAGGCAGGCCATCGATGAGGATGTCGACATTGCGATATACGCCGTTCTCGGGCGGGTCTTCGACGCGCACCTGGTTCCAGCGTGCGTCCATCTCCTCGGCGACCAGCATGGCAAGCGCGGTCTGCACGCCCTGCCCCATCTCGGCGCGCGGCACGGCCACGATCACTCTGTTGTCGCGCGTGATCTTGACCCAGCCGCTCAGCCCGGCCTCGTTCGGCTTGACGTTGAACAGCGCGCGATCGCCCAGCCGATCGCGCTCGCGGGCAAACCAGAAGCCGACACCCAGCAAGCCGCCACCGGCGACACCGCCGATGATCGCCATGCGCCGGGTCCACTTCTTCACGGCGCGCCCGCCAGCAACGCTGCGGCGCGATGCACGGCGCGGCGGATGGCGCTGTAGGTGCCGCAGCGGCAAATGTTGGACAGGACCTCGTCGATGTCCTTGTCGCTGGGCTTGGGGTTGGCCTTGAGCAGCGCCGCCGTAGACATGATGAAGCCGGGCTGGCAGTAGCCGCACTGGGGCACCTGCTCCTCGATCCAGGCCTTCTGCACGGCGTGCAGCGTGCCCTGCCCCAACCCTTCGATGGTGACCACCATCTTGCCCGCGACGTCGGACGCGGCCATCGAGCAGGAGCGCACCGGCACGCCATCGACGTGGACGGTGCAGGCGCCGCACGACGCCACGCCGCACCCGTACTTAGGTCCGACGATGTTGAGGTCCTCGCGCAGGACCCACAGCAGCGGCTTCTCGGCCTCGACGTCCACACGGGCCGGCTGGCCGTTGACGGTGAACGAGATCATCGCCGGATCAGGGTATCACCCAGGACGAGCACGTCCATCTTGGTCCGCAGGAAGCAGTCGATGGCTTCCTCGGGCCTGCAAACAACCGGCTCGTTCTCGTTGAAGCTGGTGTTCAGCACCATCGGCACGCCGGTGATGTCGCGGAACGACTGGATCAGCCGGGCGTAGCGCGGATTGCCCGCCCAGGTGACGGTCTGCAACCGGCCGGTGCCGTCGACATGGGTGACCGCCGGAATCTCCTTCCGCTTGGCTTCGCGGATCCTGAAGACCTGCATCATGAAGGGCACGTCGTCGTCGGTCTCGAACCACTCGGGCACCGCCTCGCGCAGGACCGACGGCGCGAAGGGCCGGAAGGATTCCCGGCGCTTGATCTTGAGGTTGAGGATGTCCTTCATGTCGGCGCGCCGCGGATCGCCCAGGATCGAGCGGTTGCCGAGCGCCCGCGGGCCCCATTCGAGGCGGCCCTGGAACCAGCCGATCACCTTGCCGAGCGAGATCGCCTCGGCGGTGCGTTTGCACAGCGTCGCTTCGTCGGCGATGCGCTCGATGGTGCAGCCCGCCGCGTCGAAGTCGACGCGGCGCTCGGCAATCGCATTGGCGATCTGGTCGGGCGTGGCCGACGGACCCCAATAGGCGTGGTCCATGACGAAGTGGCGCCGCGCGGCGCCGCCGCCGAGCTTGTGCCAGGTCGCGAAGGCGGCGCCGATAGCGCCGCCGGCATCGCCGCCGGCCGACTGGACATAGAGCTTCTTGAAGGGCGAACGCTCCAGCACCTTGCCGTTGGCCACCGAGTTGTAGGCGCAGCCGCCCGCCAGCACGACGGCATCGGTGCCGTAGCGGCGGTGCATGGCGCCCAGCAGATTGAAGAAGGCGTTCTCGTAGGTGACCTGCGCCGAGCGCGCGATGTCGCGATGGCGATCCTCCAGCGGCGCCGCCGGATCGCGCGCCGGGCCGAGCAGTTCGGCAAGCGCGTCGCTCCACAATCGACCGCCCGAGGGGATGCCGTCCTTCACCTGATAGTTGGCGCCCTCGCCCGAGGCGTGGCGGAAGAAACGCAGGTCGAGTTCGAACGTGCCGTCGTCACGGGTCCGCACGATCTGCTTCATCAGGCCGACGAAGCGCGGCTCGCCATAGGGGGCGAGTCCCATCACCTTGTATTCGTCGCCGTAGTGCGGGAAGCCGATGAACTGCGTCATCGCCTCGTAGAACACACCGAGCGAATGGGGGAAGTAGACGCGGCCGTCGACCGACAGGCGGCCGCCCTCGCCCAGGCCCCAGGCGGCTGACGAGAAGTCGCCGAAGCCGTCGACCGAGACCGCGACGGCCTTGTCGTAGGGCGACACCAGGAAGGCCGAGGCGAGATGGCAGAGATGGTGCTCGACGGCATGAACGGCGCCGCGAAACCTCTGGTCCGGCAGCGTTTGCTTGAGATTGCCGGCGATGTCGGCGCGTTCGCCGCGCTGGCGCAGTCGGCTCAGAACGTAGGACGGGCTGACGCCCGACGTCAGGACGTAGCCGAGCTTGCGCCAGCGATTGGCGCGGTTGTCGCTGTTGATGGCGACGTGCTCGACGTCACCGAGCGTGATGCCGGCCTCGGCCAGGCAGTAGCGGATCGATTCGCCGGGAAAGCCGCCCCAGTGCTTGGCGCGGCGGAAGCGCTCCTCCTCGACGGCGGCAACCAGTGTGCCGTCCTTCACCAGACAGGCCGCGGCATCGGCGTGATAGGCGTTCAAGCCGAGGATGTAGGTCATCGGTCGAGATCGCGGCGCAGCAGGTGCATGGACAGGATGAGGTCGGCGGTCACGCGCTGGGCTGTATAGAGAAGGCCCGCCGCCCCGTCGAATATCAGGCCCTTCACGAACAGGCAGTGCACGGCGACGGCGATCGGCCCCAGGAACCGCGTGCGGCGCAGCCGGTCGGGCCAGCTCAGCTCGGACCACGGCCGGCTCGTGAGCTTCTCGGCCTCTTGCGCCTGGTAACGCGACTGCGACTGCAGCCAGCGCTCCAGACTCTTGCGATCGTCGTGCAGCAGGCGGTTGTTGAGCTTCACGATCGGTCCGTCGATGCGCAGCTTCTCCGTATGGCCGTCTTGGACAAACCGGCCGCGGCCGCGGCGGAACAGGACGGGCAGCGCGGGGTAGAGCGATGCCCGCAGCGGCCGGCCATCGATGCAATAAGTGAAGGCGATCTCGTAGGCCGCGGTGTCGGCGGCCGGCGCCAGGGCTGCGATCTCGTCACGCAGGGCGGGCTCGACCATGTAGTCGGCATCGAGCCGCAGCACCCAGTCGCTGATGATGCCGGTCTCCTCGACGGCGAAGTGCCATTGCCGGGCGTGGGTGTCGAACGGCCGCTGGAGCGCGCGGACGTTGGCGAAGCGGCCGGCGATCGCCAGCGTGTCGTCGGCCGAGTTGCTGTCGACGACCACGACCTCTTTCGCCCACGCGAGGCGCTCGAGCGTGCGGCCGATGTTGGCGGCTTCGTTGTAGGTCAGGATGACGGGGGTGATGTCGGCCAGCACGATGCCTGGAAGGGCCAATGAGGGCCTACGTGGCTGGTATATAAGAGAGTTTTTTGGCATCGACCACCGATTTCCCCCAAAACTGTCCGCAGCCGGCTGCCAAAGTCGCCGTATTGTCGCCGCGTCACTCGCCGCGTCATCGGGCGACTTGACGAAAAAGCGCGAGGCGCGCAAACGAGCACCCCAGCGCGCTTGGCGAGTCCACAGGCCGGGTCAGGCCCTGCCTCGCAAGTCTTTGAAAAATCGGATAAAAGCCCTCTCTTCGGGTGAAAGGCTCGTGAATGTCCAAGAATGATCTCGTGGTCGTCACCGGTGCCGGTGGCTTCATCGGCGGCCATCTGGTCCGCGTCCTGCAGCAGCGCGGGCACACCAAGGTCCGCGCGGTCGACGTCAAGCCGCTCAACGAGTGGTACCAGAAGACCCCGGGCGTCGAGAACCAGGTCGGCGATCTCGCCCTGCTGGAACCCTGCCGCGCCGCCGCCAAGGGCGCGCGCATGATCTACAACCTCGCCGCCGACATGGGCGGCATGGGTTTCATCGAGACCCACAAGGCCGAGTGCATGCTGTCGGTGCTGGTCAGCACCCACATGCTGGTCGCCGCCAAGGAAGCCGGCACCGAGCGCTTCTTCTATTCGTCGTCGGCCTGCGTCTACAACGGCGACAAGCAGACCCGCGCCGACGTGACCGCCCTCAAGGAAGAGGACGCCTATCCCGCCATGCCGGAGGACGGCTACGGCTGGGAGAAGCTTTTTAGCGAGCGCATGGCCCGCCACTACCGCGAGGACTACGGCATCGCCACCCGCGTGGCGCGCTACCACAACGTCTACGGCCCCGAGGGCACCTACGACGGCGGGCGCGAGAAGGCGCCGGCCGCGATCTGCCGCAAGGTCATCGCCGCCAAGCTCTCGGGCAGGCACGAGATCGAGATCTGGGGCGACGGCGAGCAGACCCGCTCGTTCATGTACATCGACGACTGCACCGACGGGACGATCCGTCTGGCGCAGAGCGACATCATCGAGCCGCTGAACATCGGCAGCGACGAGCTGGTCAGCATCAACCGCCTGGTCGACATCGTCGAGAAGATCGCCGGCGTGAAGCTGAAGCGGCACTACAAGCTCGACGCGCCCAAGGGCGTGCGCGGCCGCAACAGCGACAACACGCTGATCAAGAAGCTGATGAACTGGGCGCCCTCCATCCGTCTCGAGGACGGCATGGAGAAGACCTACAAGTGGATCCACGACGAGATGAGCTCCGGCAAGGCCTCCGTCGTCAACGCCCTGCCGCGCGCGGTGGCGGCGCAGTAAGCGCCGAGCCACGTCTTCGTCTTCCGGAGCGCGGGCCTCCGGCCCGCATCATGATCATGAGCGGGCCGGAGGCCTGCGCTTCCATCTAACGCCCGACCCGGCTGACCTCTCTGTTGCTCCGCAGCAGGCCGTCGAAATACTCGATGGTCTTCTTCAGCCCCTGCTCCAGCGGAACCTTGGGCTCCCACTTCAGCTTGTCGCGCGCCAGCGTGATGTCGGGACAGCGCTGCAGCGGATCGTCGACCGGCAGCGGGCGGGCCATCACCAGCTTCGACTTGCCGCCGATCAGATCGATCACCTTCTCGGCGAGATGCTTGATCGGCATCTCGACCGGATTGCCGAGATTGACCGGTCCGGTGAAGTCGTCCGGCGTGTGATCCATCAGCCTGAGCCAGCCCTCGATCAGGTCGTCGACATAGCAGAAGGCGCGCGTCTGCAGGCCGTCGCCGTAGATCGTGATATCCTCGCCCTTGAGCGCCTGGACGATGAAGTTCGACACCACGCGGCCGTCGTTGGGATGCATGCGCGGGCCGTAGGTGTTGAAGATGCGGGCGACCTTGATGCGGAGCTTGTGTTGCCGCCAGTAGTCGAAGAACAGCGTCTCGGCGCAGCGCTTGCCCTCGTCGTAGCAGGCGCGGGGCCCTAGCGGGTTGACGTTGCCGCGATAGCTCTCGACCTGCGGATGCACCGTCGGATCGCCATAGACCTCGCTGGTCGAGGCCTGGAAGATCTTGGCACGCGTGCGCTTGGCGAGACCGAGCATGTTGATGGCGCCGTGCACCGAGGTCTTGGTCGTCTGCACGGGATCGTGCTGGTAGTGAATCGGCGAGGCCGGGCAGGCGAGGTTGTAGATCTCGTCGACCTCGACATAGAGCGGAAAGGTCACGTCGTGGCGCATCAGCTCGAAGCGCGGATTGTCCAGGCAGTTGACGATGTTCTGCTTGGTGCCGGTGAAGTAGTTGTCGACGCACAACACGTCATTGCCGGCCGCCAGCAACCGCTCGCACAGATGCGAGCCCAGGAAGCCCGCGCCGCCTGTGACCAATATCCGTTTGCTCATGTTTCCTCTGAAAGCCCGCTCAACTCCACGGCCGACAGTAGAGCGATTCCCGATTTGATGGAACCGCTCGCGGTTCGATCAAATCGGGAATGCGCGCGCTGGGGATAGTTGTTGCAACGGGCACATTCCGTTCGGCTGCTTCCAGCCGAACGGAATGTGCTCTAGGCGATCAAACCCTTGAAATCACTCCAAAAGCACTGAAGATGCCGCCGCAATCGAGGAAGCGTTCAGATGAGCATCAAGATCACGAGCCTGGCAGACATCGTGCGGCGGCACGCGGCGGACCGTCCCGACGCCACGGCTCTGGTCCATGCCGGCCACAAGACGACCTACGCCCAGCTCGACCGTGCAGCGAGCCGGGTCGCCAGCGGCCTGATCGCCGAGGGCGTCAAGCCGCGGGCGCGCGTCGCCCATCTCGACAAGAGCAGCGACATCTTCTTCGAACTGCTGTTCGGCGGGGCCAAGGCCAATGCTGTGATGGTCTCGGTCAACTGGCGGCTGGCCGCGCCGGAAGTGCTGCACATCGTCAATGACGCCAAGGCCGAGATCCTGTTCGTCGGCGAGGAGTTCTTTCCCGTCGTCGAGAAGATCCGCGACCAGCTCACGACTGTCACCAAGATCGTCGCCTTCGGTGCCCGCCATCCGGCCTGGGAATCCTTTGACGCCTGGCGCGACCGTCATCCGGACGTGGACCCGCTACTGCCCGCGCGCTCGACCGATACGGCGGTGCAGTTCTACACCAGCGGCACGACGGGGCTGCCCAAAGGCGCGGAGCTGACCAACGCCAACTTCGCCTGGATGCTGCCGCTGTGGACCAGGACTTGGCTGCTGGCGCCGGGCGTGCCCAATCTCGTCTGCCTGCCGATGTTCCATATCGGCGGCGCCGGCTGGGGCGTCGCCGGCCTGTTCGGCGGGGCCACCAACCATGTGATGCGCGAGTTCGTGCCGGTCGACATCCTGCAGACCGTCGAACGCGAGAAGCTGCAGGTCATGCTGCTGGTGCCGGCGATGATCCTGTTCCTGGTGCAGGCGCCGCAGATTCGCGAGACCGATCTTTCGAGCCTGCGCCTGATCGTCTACGGCGCGGCGCCGATCCCGGCCGACCTGCTCAGGCAGGCGATGGGCGTCTTTCGCTGCGGCTTCCAGCAGGTCTATGGCCTCACCGAGACGACCGGGGCCATCACGCTGCTGCCGCCTGACGATCACGACCCGGCCGACGTCAAGAAGCTGCTGTCCTGCGGCTATGCCCAGGAAGGCGTGGAACTGCGCATCGTCGGCGACGACGGCAAGGATATGGCGAGCGGCCAGGTCGGCGAGATCGCCGTGCGCTCGCCGCAGATCATGGGCGGCTACTGGAACCTGCCCGACGCCACCAGGCGGGCCATCCAGGGCGACTGGTTCTTCACCGGCGACGCGGGCTACCTCGACGACAAGGGGTACCTCTACATCTACGACCGCGTGAAGGACATGATCGTGTCGGGCGGCGAGAACATCTATCCCGCCGAGGTCGAGAGCGCATTGTTCGGCCATCCCGCCGTCGCCGACGTCGCCGTCATCGGCGTGCCCGACGAGCGCTGGGGCGAGGCGGTGAAGGCCGTCGTGGTCAAGAAGCCCGGCGCCGACGTCACCGCCGGCGAGCTGATCGGCTGGGCGCGCGAACGCATCGCCGGCTACAAGCTGCCGAAGTCGGTCGATTTCGTCGAGGCGCTGCCGCGCAACCCGACGGGCAAGATCCTCAAGCGCGAACTGCGCAAGCCCTACTGGGGCGACAAGCAGCGCCAAGTGAATTGAGGACGCGTGAATTGAGGGCGCGCCACGTACACAGCGCGCCCATCCCATGACCTGACCTATCGCCCACGCGTACGCTGCCCGCCCGACGGCCGAGGCGTGTAGGTCGGCCGTGGCGCCGCGGGCGCGCTCACCTGCCGTGGCGCGGGCGCGCCCGCCTGCTGCATGCGCCTGCCACCACCGCCGCCCCAGTTCTGCTGAGGCTGCTGCCGGCGGGGTGCCTGCTGCGTCATGCCGGCCTGCTGCATCCGCCAGCTGCCATGGCCCCAGTTGGCGGACGGCTGCTGGCCGGGTGTCGTGGGCCGCGTGCGCTCGTTGTGGCGGGCGTTGTAGATGCGCTGCCTCTGGTTGTTCTGCATCTGGTCGATGCGGCCGCGCTCGTACGGCGTCACCCGGCCGTCGGAACGGGCGCCCGCCTGGTAGCGATCGATGCGGTTCTGGCCGCGATCCAACCGGTTGCCCTCGCCGCGCGTCAGCGAACCGTCGCGCCTGCCGTTATCGAGGCGACGGTCGTTCCACGCGTCACGGCGCTCGGCGCCCGGCGGGCGGTTGCCGTCCCAGCCGTAGTGGTTGCCGCGATCCCAGCCGTAATGTTTGCCACGATCGCCGCCATTGTAATTGTCGTTGTGGCCGCGGTCCCAGCCGCCGCGGTTGTGGCCGCCCCACGCATACCTGTCGTTCCAACCGTCGCGGCGGCCGTCGGTGCGGCCCCAGTTCTGGCTGCGATCCCAAGCCTGCTGCCTGTCGTGGCCCTGGCGATAGATCTGCCGGCCCTGGCGGTCGACCATGTTGTCGATGCGGTTGCGCTCCTGGTAGGTCACGACGCCGTCGGCACGGGCGCGGGCCTGGGCGCGGTCGACCGCCCGCTCGCCCTGCTCGAGGCGATACGCCTCGCCGCGGGTGATCTGGCCGCTGCGGATGCCCTGCTCGATGCGGTTCTGCTGGTAATCCTGGCGCTGATCGATGCTGTACATCGATTGCGCGTACGCGCTGCCGCCGACGAGCAGGCTGCCCGCCAGAGCGGCATAGGGGATGGTGCGGAATTTGGACATCGTTTTCCTCGGACGTGAAGCAACGGCGGATGTACCGTCCTCAATCGCTACGCCCGCCTGTTTTGCGGCATCCCTCGTCATCGGCCCGTTTCAACGGTAGAACCGTCGCGACCACAGCAATGTCATCAACAGCGTGCAGCCGATGTCCGAATTGCCAGATAACCTGACGCCCGTCCGTGCCGCCCACGTCTTCGATGAGGCGCGGCTCGCCGACTACATGACGACCCATGTCGACGGCTACCGCGGGCCTGCGCGCGTGCTCCAGTTCGAGGGCGGCCAGAGCAATCCGACATTCCACATCACGGACGGCGGCGGACGCATGTACGTGCTGCGCAAGAAGCCGCCGGGCAAGCTCCTGCCCTCGGCGCACCAGGTCGATCGCGAGTATCGCGTGATCAAGGCGCTCAGCGACCATACCGACGTACCGGTGCCCAAGCCCTACGCGCTCTGCCAGGACGACGGGGTGATCGGCACCGCCTTCTACATCATGGAATTCACGCCCGGCCGCGTGCTGGCCGATCCCCGGATGCCGGGAATCTCGCCGGCCGACCGCGGCAAGATCTTCGATTCCATGAACGACGTGCTGGCCCGCATCCACAACGTCGACTACCGGGCTGTCGGCCTGGGCGACTTCGGCCGCGAGGGCCAGTACATCCAGCGCCAGATTTCGCGCTGGTCGAGCCAGTACGACCTCGCCCACACCGAGCACATCGAGGCGATGGAGAAGCTGAAGCAGTGGCTGCCGGCCAACATCCCGCCGGGCGACGAGACGCGCATCAACCACGGCGACTATCGGCTGGGCAACACCATCGTCCATCCGACCGAGCCGCGCATCGTGGCGGTGCTCGATTGGGAACTCTCGACGCTCGGCCATCCGCTGGCCGACCTCGGCTACAACTGCATGATGTACCACTTCGGCGAAGGTTTCGGCGCCTCGGGCGGCTATGCCGGCCTCGACCTCAAGGCGTTCGGCATCCCCACCGAACCGGAGTACCTCGCGGCCTATGCGCGACGGACCGGCCGCAAGGAAGTGCCGTCCTTCGACTTCTACCTTGCCTTCTCGCTGTTCCGGCTCGCCGCCATCGTGCAGGGCGTCTACAAGCGCGGCCTCGACGGCAATGCCTCGTCGGAGACCGCCACCAAGTACGGCAACCGCGCCAAGGCACTGGTCGACATGGCGTGGTCGATGGTGGAGAAAAGGGCTTAGTCTCGCCCGACTGCGGGCCTCCAGGCCCGCATCGTGATCATGAGCGGGCCTGGAGGCCCGCGGTCCGGCGAGATTACTCGTCGGTGACCGGTACCATCGAGGCGTCGTTGCCGACAGGGCAGTTCTCGCTGTCGATCACGGCGTTGGCCGGATTGCGATAGCGCTCGATGTTGTAGGGGGCGTCGTCGCTCGGCGGGCGCGCCGGCGGCGTCCGCAGCGTCCAGGCAACCAAGCGTTTGATGACGCTGCCCAGCGCCTGGTCGAAGGCTTCGACGACCTTGGGAATGGTGTCGGCGCGGGCGCGCACGCAGCGCTCGAAGGAGCCGACGCCGATGATCTGCCGGTCGGGCATGCGCACCAGCTTGGCGATGATGCGCACGCGCACGATCGGCGGCTTGCCGTAGTAGTAGAGCGCCTCGAAGTTGCGCAGGTCGGGCTGCAGCACGTAGTTCGACCGGATGCCGATCGATTCGCGGGCGACCGCCACGATCTTGCGCGTATTCTCGAAGGAATCGACGATGCGCGTCTGCACCATCAGGGGCGCCCGATCGGTCCATGCCGCCCTGGCGTAGTAGTCCGTCGAGGTTGGCGTCAGCGCGATGGCGATGCGGCCGGTGTTGAGGTTGCCGGCGGCGGCCGGCGCCTCGACCGCGAGCTGCCAGTAGACCGACGGCAGGTTGGGATCGAAGGTGCTCTTTGGGGTGACCGTATAGAGGTCCTGTTGCTCGGTAGCCTCGTCGACCGCGTTGATGAATTGGCAACTGGCGAGCAGGGCGGCCGCCCCCGCGAGGGCGGCCAGTCGGAGTATCATTTGGGCGTATATCCCTGCTTGCCGCTGAACACGAAGCCCGACGGGTCGCGTTCGAGCCGGGTAGCGATGATGTTCAGATTGGCGGTGAGCTGACGCAGCTCGCGGATGGTCATCGACAGCTCGTTGAGGCCGGACTCGGTGAAGTTCTTGACCGGCCCCTTGCTGTCGCCGACCAGCTTGCCGAGCTGGCCTGCCGCGTTGTCGATGTTCTTGAGCGCGACCCGCGCCTCGGTGATGGTCTTGCTGAGCTCGCTCGGCTCCTTGCCGGCCAGCGCCTTCTTGCTGGCGGCGTCTTGCGGTCCGAGTTCGAGGGCGAGCGCGTTCAGCGAATCGGCAAGCGTATTGACCTTGTCGAAGGTCTTGCGGAATTCGGCGATGGCGATCGGCAGCTCGGCAAGCGTCGACTGGATCGCCCCATCCTGCTTGGCAAGGGCGGTGCTGAGCGTCGAGAGGTTGCGCAGCGTGTCGCTGACCGCGCCGACATTGTCGGGGCTCAAGAGCTCGTTCAGTCGGTCGACCGTGACCCCGGCCTTGGTCAGGAGCTCCTGTGCCGACGTCGACGTGGCCTGCAGGAACGAAGCGCCCTCGCGAATCTCGGGATAAGGCTTGTCGCCCAGCCTCTTCTTGGGCTTGATCTTGTCGACGTCGAGGCGGCCGACGATCTGGATGAACGGCGCGCCGGCGATGAACGGCTTCTCGAACACCGCGTAGGAGCGCTCGCGGATGTCGATGTTCCAGTCGACCGCGACCGTGACCTCGATCTTCTCGCTGAGCCGTTCGCGCCCGGTCGAGCGCTGGATGTCGACGCGCGAGGTGAGCTGGATGCTGGCGACGCGGCCGACGCGCAGACCGCGGTAGAACACCGGCGAATCGGTGGTGAGCCCCTGCACGTCACCCGAGAACAGGATGTCGTAATAAGCGTAGGCCGTGCGATCGCCCGCGCGCAGCTTCCAGATGACGAAGCCCGCGACGGCTGCAATGAACAGGATCATCGCCGCGCCGATCAGCACATAGGGCGATCTTCTTTCCATCTGACGCCGCTCTACTCCTGCTGCCGGGCTGCTGCCCGCCCGCGTGGTCCGCGGAAATATTCCTGGACCCAGGGATGATCGAACTTTAGCAACTCGTCTATCGTACCTACCACGACGCGCTTGTCGAGCAGCACGGCAATGCGATCACAAGCTGCATAAAGGCTGTCCAGGTCGTGCGTCACCATGAGAATCGTCACACCGAGGCTCTTGTTCAGACCCTTGACCAGTTCGTCGTAGTGCGCCGCGCCGATCGGGTCGAGCCCGGCCGTCGGCTCGTCGAGGAACAGAAGATCCGGGTCGAGCGCCAGGGCGCGGGCGAGGCTCGCGCGCTTGCGCATGCCGCCGGAAAGCTCCGAGGGCTTCTTGTCGCCGGCGTCCGCCGGCAGGCCGACCATCGCGACCTTCAGCGCGGCGATGTCGCGCATCGTCTGCTCATCGAGGCCGACATGCTCGCGAATCGGCACGATGATGTTCTCGGTGACGCTCAGCGAGGAGAACAGCGCGCCGTCCTGGAACTGCACGCCGGTGCGCGCCTGCATCTTGCGCTCGGCTTGTCCGTGCAGGGTCGACGTGTCGACGCCCAGCATCTCGATGGTGCCCTTGGTATGCCCATTGAGGCCGATGATGGTGCGCAACAGCACGGACTTGCCGGTTCCCGACCCGCCGACCAAGCCGATAATCTCGCCGCGAAATACGTCGAAATCGAGATTGTCATGGATGATGTTGTCGCCGAATTGCGTGCGCACGCCGCGCAGCTTCAGCACGACGTCGCGACCGTCGCGGTGGTCGACGAGCTGCCCGCCTTCGACCAGCTTGGGCGGCGCGGGTTTGTTGGCGCGTTCCTTTGCTTGAGCGGCGCTATCGGCCATCACACGCCGGCCAGCAGGAAGATGATGGAGAAGATGGCGTCGAGCACGATGACGCAGAAGATCGATTCGACCACCGACTTGGTCGTGAGCTGGCCGACGCTCTCGGCGCTGCCCCTGACCTGCAAGCCCTCGAAGCAGCCGATGATGGCGATCACTGCGCCGAAGACCGGGGCCTTGATCATGCCGACATAGAAGTGCCAGGGCCCCACCGTGTCGCGCAGTCGCTCGAAGAATTGAACGAACGTGAAGTCGAGATACACTGTGCAGGCGACCGCGCCGCCCAAGAGGCCGGTCATGTCGCCCCAGAAGGCGAGCAGCGGCATGGAGATCACCAGCGCGGAGATGCGCGGCAGCACCAGCCATTCGATCGGGTTCAGGCCGATCGTGCGCATGGCGTCGACCTCCTGGTTGACCTGCATCGTGCCGATCTGGGCGGTGAAGGCGCTGCCCGAGCGGCCGGCGACGATGATGGCGGTGAGCAGCACGCCGAGCTCGCGAAACATGCCGATGCCGACGGCCTCCACGGTGAAGGTCTCGGCGCCGAACTGCCGGAGCTGCTGCACGCCCTGGTAGGCGATGACGACGCCGATCAGGAAGGTGAGCACGCCCACGATCACCAGGGCGCGAATCCACACCTCGTACATCTGGCGGACGACCGCGTTCACGCGGAAGCGCTTGGGATGCAGGCAGGCCTCGACGAAGGTCACGAGGATCTCGCCGAAGAAGGAAGCAAGGTTCACGCCCTGCTCGTAAAGATGGACGGTGTTGCGCCCGATCTCCTCCAGCCAGTGGGCGAGCCAGCTCGTATGACGCTCGGGCGGTGCATCGCACATGTTGTCCTGCACGACCTTGAACAGGTCGGCATGGGCCTTGTCGGCGGTCTCGACCTGGGCATCGGGCCCGCCGGCCAGCAGGAGGATCTCGAGCGCGCCGGCGGTGTCGAGTCGCTCGACCTTCTTGGCGTCGACGATGCGGTTGGCCTTGCCGGCACCTGCCGCCTGCAGAGCCTTCTCGGCCATGCGCCGGATGCCGCGCAGGCTGAACACCGTCCATGTGCCGGCGACCTCGATGACGGGTTTTCCTGCGCGCTGGGTGTAGCGGATGGTGGGTTGGGCGTCGGCCATCGGCGACGATTAGTCGTCGTGACGCTTGGCGCTGTCAATCTCCCGTCGACTTAGAGCACATCCCGTTCGGCTGGAAGCAGCCGAACGGGATGTGCCTGTTGCAACAACTATCCCCGTTGCGCTCTGGCGCAATTGCCTCCGGACTCGGCGGCTGTCACGATCCGTGATCGGAGGAACCGATGGGCAAATGGCCGATGCTGGACAAGATCGAGATGATCGACGGTCCGAGCGACAAGGACGACTACGAGGACCAGCTCGAGAAGCTCCAGGAGCAGCTGCTCGACTTGCAGATCCATCACCTGCGCAGTGGCGGCCGGGTGCTGATCGGAATCGATGGCTGGGACGCCGCCGGCAAGGGCGGGCTGATCGAGCGCGTGGTCGCCCGGCTGGAGCCGAAATCGGTCCATGTCTGGCGCATCGGGGCGCCGACGCCGGAGGAACAGGGCCGCCACTACCTCTGGCGCTTCTGGAACCGCCTGCCGGCGCCCGGCAACTGGGCGATCTTCGACCGCACCTGGTACGGCCGCGTGCTGGTCGAGCGGATCGAGAATCTGTGCAGCGGCGAGGCCTGGAAGCGCGCCTATCGCGAGATCAACGAGTTCGAGCGCCAGCTCACCGACGACGGCGTGCGCGTCGTCAAGCTTCTCGTCCATGTGAGTGCGGAGGAGCAGAAGCGCCGGATGATCGCGCGGCTGGAGGATCCCCATAAGCACTACAAGATCGGGCTCGAGGACTTTCGCAACATCGCCAAGCGCAAGGAGTACCTCGCGGCCTACGACGACATGCTGGAACGCACCGACACCGACTACGCGCCCTGGCACATCATCGCCAGCGACAACAAGATGCATGCGCGGCTGAAAGGCCTCGGGATCATCGCCCGGCAGGTCGGCAAGGGAGTCGACCACACCGACCAGGCGCTCGATCCCAAGATCGCCGAGGCGGCGTTCAAGCTGTGGAGCTGGAAGCCGGGCGAGAAGAAGAAGAAGAACAACAACAAGAAGCACTAGTCATTTCAGGCAATGGTTCGGAATCGACCGAACTATTGGCCGTGGCCGGCTGTTCCCTTGCTCCCTAGTTTCCCCGCATGACCCAGACCAAGCAAAGCGTCTTTCCCGGCTGGTGGGTGGTTGCCGGCGCCTTCCTCTGCATGATGACCGGCTATGCCGTCGCCTACTCCTTCGCCGCCTTCTTCGGCGCGCTGGAAAGCGAGTTTGGTGCGCGCCGTGGTGAGACCGCGCTGGTCTTCTCGATCTCGGCCTTCCTCTATTTCCTGCTGGGCTTCCCGGCCGGCCTGATCGCCGACCGCACCGGGCCCCGGCCCGTCGTGATCGGCGGCCTGCTACTGATCGCCGTCGGCCTGGTCGCCGCCGCCCAGGCCAAAAGCCTGTGGCAGATCTATGCCGGCTACGGGCTCGGCGTCGGCGTGGGCATCGGCCTCAGCTACGTGCCGAGCGTGGCCGCCGTGCAGCGTTGGTTCGTGCGCGGCCGCGGCGCGGCGAGCGGCATCGCCGTCGCGGGCATCGGCGTCGGCACGCTCGTCGGCGCGCCGCTGGCACACCAGTTGATCGCCCATCTCGGCTGGCGTCAGACTTATCTCGTGCTCGCCGCCCTCACCGTCTTGGGCGCAGCCATCTCCGGCGCGCTGGTGCGGCCGGCACCCGAGCGTTACGGCCTCACGCCCGACGGCGACCCGCCGCACCCCTCCGGCGCGAGCGCCATGCCGGCCGGCCTGACGCTCGGCGAGGCGATGCGGTCGCGGCCCTTCTGGTCGATCTACGTCGGGGCGCTGCTGATGTCGTTCGGCCTGTTCGCTCCGTTCGTCCATCTTGCGCCCTACGCCAAGGACGTCGGCCTGGGCGAGGCGTTCGGCGTGCTGCTGATCGTGCTCCTGGGCGTCGGCAGCACGGTCGGCCGCTTCCTGTTCGCCAGCGTCACCGGCTGGATCGGTCGCAAGCACTCGTTCGGCCTGATGTATGTCGGCGCCGCCGTCATGCTGGTAATGTGGTCGATGTCGACCAGCGCTGTGGCACTGATCGTCTTCGCCCTCGCCTTCGGCGCCTTCTACGGCGGCTTCGTCGCCATCGCGCCCTCGCTCGCCGCCGACTATTTCGGCGGCAAGGCATTGGGCTCGATCATCGGCGCGCTCTACAGCGGCGTCGCCTTCGGCGCCCTGCTGGGATCGCCGGTCGCAGGCTACGCCTACGACTTCTTCGGCTCCTACGCCGGCGCCATCCTGGCCGGCGCCGCGCTCTGCCTGGTGTCGTTCGTGATCACCCTGCTGACGCCGGAGCCGGCGCGCTGGCTGGCGACGCAAAAACCCTCGCCGTGACGCTCAGGGCACCAGCCGCCTGGCCGCACCGCGGAGTGATGCCATGAGCCCATGAGGAGATGCCAGCCTGCTTTCGCGCTTCACTTCTGTCGACAAGCCGCAGACGGTTTGCATTGCCATAAGCGCGGTCGAAACGACGAAGCCATGGGCGCGGACGCCCGGGGAACATCTCGTTTCGGTGACCACCGGAACGCCGTCGAGTCGGTTGATCCGTATCGAGCGATCGCCATATTTGAGCAAAGCATCGTCTCTCGCCCACAGCCGGATTTCGAGGCTGTAACGGTCTGTCATCGTGCCGTATCGGTCGTGAAGTGGGGCGAAAGCTTGGAGTGAATGGTCAGGTCGCCGGCTCGATAGTGGGGTATCCACATGTTGCCGAGCTGACTCATGAAGTAGGACGACCCGATGTCGTTGTTGGGCTCGGCGGGAAGGACGTGTTCCGGTGACGGCACGACGAAACCCAGCCCCGAGTGACGCATCGGCACCACTTCCTGCAGGGGAATCCAGATCGACAGCGGCACTTCGGCGTTGACGGCCGTTACGTCCTGGTGCGCGCCGACGAGCAGAGGTTGGTCGATATTGTGCCGGCCAAGACACAAGCCGAACATCACCATGATATCGGTGGAATGGCAGATCTCCTCGATGACCGGCCAGGCCCACGAAGTGATGAGTTCCGACAAAACCGTCGCCACCGGGATTTGCCCACCGTGGCGGATGGTCCTACTCTCGTGTCCTTCCACTCGAACGATACTTGCCTCGATTGTACGTCACTTCGCACCGCCCGTCGCTGACCATGCCCCTATGAGACCGGCGTACTGGCTGTTGGCGTGCAGATTGTCGCCCTGACGCTTGGCCCCAGGTGCGTGGCGACCCACGGCAGGGCCGCGCGCATCGCCTCCTCGAAACGCCACGGCGGATTGATCACCGCCAATCCGCAGGCAGCCAGTCGCCCCGGCTCGATCCCCTCGAGCTGCATTTTCAGCACCAGCGGCTTGAACGAGGCGAGATCGGCGGCGAACGCGGATGCCGCTTCATCCTTGATCGGATACCAGACTGCATAGCAGCCGGTCGCGAAGCGCCGCACGCCCTGGCGCAAAGCGCGTAACAGGCGCTCGTATTCGTCGATTGCCTCGAAAGGCGGGTCGATCAGCACCAGGCCGCGGCGTTCGACGGGCGGCAGCAGCGCCTTCAACGCCTTGTAGCCGTCGGCCTGCCGCACCTCGACGCCGCGATCGCCGGCGAATTCGCGCTTCAGCGCCAGCGCCTCCCCCGGATGCAGCTCGCAAGCGATGAAGCGATCTCCCGGCCGAAGGGCTGCGCGCACCAGGCGCGGCGAGCCGGGATAGCGCCTAAGCTTGCCACCGGCCGGCCCGAACTTGCGATCGTAGGCCGCGACCGCCGCGAGATAGCGCGCCACCGCCGCTGGCGTGCCGCCACGCGGCGGGCCGGCCAAGCGGACGATGCCGCCGGCCTCGGCCTCACCGGTGCGACGGGCCAGATTGCCCGAAAGATCGTAGCCGCCAGCGCCGGCGTGCGTGTCGAGCACGAACAGCTTCTTGTCCTTCACCGTCAGCAGCCTGAGCAGCTCGCACAAGGCGATGTGCTTGAGGACGTCGGCGAAGTTCCCGGCGTGGTAGCCGTGACGGTAGTTCATGTCCTGGCCTATAAAGCACATTCCGTCCGGCTGGAATCTGCCGGACGGAATGTGCCCTGTGGAACCGAGATCGCTAGCGCGCGCGTTCCCGATCGGATGAACCGCGAGCGGTTCATCCGATCGGGAACCGCTCTAGCATCCAGGGCATGGTCTGTGCTTCAACGGTGGCCGACAGGGGGAGATACATGGCCACCCACGAACTCAATTCCTCGCCCGAGACCTGCCACTGGGGCTATTTCGACAGTCAGCTCAAGCCCTCGCTGCGCATCAAATCGGGCGACATCGCCACCATCCACTGCGTCTCGGGTTCGGCCGAGATCCTGCCTGGCGAGCCGTTCCACGTGCTGCCCGAGCATCGCGAGATCCTGGGCAGGCTCAGGCCCCATCTCGGCCGCCACATCCTGACCGGCCCGGTGCATGTCGAAGGCGCCGAGCGCGGCGACGCACTGGCGGTCGAAGTGCTCGACATCAAGTTTCGCACCAACTGGGGCTGGAACGTGCAACGGCCGCTCGCCGGCACCCTGCCCGAGGACTTCCCGTTCTATCGCCTGACCCACATTCCGATCGATTCCAATCGCGGCGTCTGCACCATGCCGTGGGGCCTGGAGATCGAGCTGAAACCCTTCTTCGGCATCATGGGCGTGGCGCCGCCGCCGGAATGGGGCCAATGCAGCTCGATCGAGCCGCGCGCCTTCGGCGGCAACATCGACAACAAGCACTTCCAGGTCGGCACCACGGTCTACCTGCCGGTGTTCGCCGAGGGCGGCCTGTTCTCGACCGGCGACGGCCATGGCGTGCAGGGCGACGGTGAGGTCAACCTGACGGCGCTCGAAACGTCGCTCAGCGGCACCTTCCGCTTCACCGTGCGCAAGGACATGAAGCTCAACAACCCGCGCGCCGAGACAGCGACGCACTGGATCACCCACGGCTTCGACCACGATCTCGACGACGCCGCCAAGGAGGCGCTGCGAGACATGATCCGGCTGATCAGCGCCAAGACCGGCCTCAGCGCCGCCGACGCCTACATGTTGTGCAGCCTGCAGGGCGACCTGCACGTCACCCAGACGGTCGACGGCCATAAGGGCATCCATTGCATGATCGCCAAGAAAGTGATCGGCGGATGAACCTGCCAGGCCTTCTCGGCGAGGCGGCGGGCCGTCACGACGAGGCGGCTTGGTCGCGCCATGCCATTGAGCTGATCCAGAACGATCAGCGCCGCTCGGCCGACACCCATCTGCTGAAGCTCTACGTGCCCGCGCTCGAGGGCATCGACATCTATCTCAAGGACGAATCGACCCATCCGACGGGCAGCCTGAAGCACCGCCTGGCGCGCTCCCTGTTCCTGTACGGCATCTGCAACGGCCGCATCCGACACGATACGCCGATCATCGAGGCCTCGTCGGGCTCGACGGCGATCTCCGAGGCCTATTTCGCGCGCATGCTGGGGCTGCCGTTCCATGCCGTGATGTCGGCCAGCACCTCCCAGGAGAAGGTCCAGGAGATCGAGCGCCAGGGCGGCGAATGCCATCTGGTCGCCGACGGCAAGGGCATCTATGCCGCCGCCGAGGAGTTCGCAAGCCGGCTGGGCGGCGTCTACATGGACCAGTTCACCTACGCCGAGCGCGCCACCGATTGGCGCGGCAACAACAACATCGCCGAATCGATCTTCGAGCAGATGAGCCGCGAGGAGCATCCGGTGCCTGCCTGGATCGTCATGAGCGCCGGCACCGGCGGCACCACGGCCACGCTCGGCCGCTACATCCGCTACAAGCGGCTGGCCACGCGCCTCTGCGTCGCCGATGCCGAGTACTCGGCGTTCTTCGAGGCCTTCGACACCGGCAACATGGCGGTGACCTGCGATCGCGGCTCGCGCATCGAGGGCATCGGCCGGCCGCGCGTCGAGCCGTCGTTCATCCCCAAGGTGATCGACCACATGATGCGCGTGCCCGACGAGGCGGCACTGGCCGCCATGCGCGTCCTCTCGCGCCGGCTCGGCCGACGCGTCGGCGGCTCGACCGGCACCAACTTCTTCGGCCTGTGCACACTGGCCTCACGCATGAAGGCGGAAGGCACGAAGGGCGCGCTGGTGACGCTGATCTGCGACGCGGGCGAGCGCTACGGCCACACCTACTACAGCGACGAGTGGATCGCCGCGCAGCGCTTCAATCTTGCGCCGCACGAACAGGCCCTCGACGCCTTCCTCGACGGCAAGGCCTCGCTCGGCTAAGGCGCGGGCTCGACCGCGAGCTCCGTGCCGTTGACCGCCGTCACGCGCACCCGCGCGCCAGCCGCCATGTCGGGGCCGGTGACGGTCCAGCTTCCATCGCCCACCTTGACCCGTCCACGGCCCTGCAGGATGGGCGCATCGAGGACGATGGTCTTGCCGACCAGGCTGTCGCCGCGGGCGTTGATCGTGGCGTCAGCCGGACGGCCCTGCTGAAGGCGCTTCAGCGTCGGGCGAAGCACAACGGCCGAGGCGACCGACACGATCGCGAAGACGAAGAGCTGCAGCTCGAGCGACAGGTCGGAGACGACCAGCAGGAACGCGCCGGACGCCATTGCGCCGATCGCCAGGAACAAGAAGACCACGCCCGGCAGCATCATCTCGAAGACGAGCAGCACCGCGGCCAGCGCCCACCAGTACCAGAAGATGATCTTGAAGCTCATGGCGTTTCCCCGCTGGCCGCCTAGCCGCTCGAGGGAACCGAGCCGCGCGGCCGTGCCGCCTCGACGCCGCGCGCCTGCGCTTCCTTGGCAAGCTCGCCGATGCCCGCGATCGAGGCCATGACTCCCGCCGCCTCGACGGGCAGGAAGAACACCTTGGAATTGCTGCTCGAACCCATGCGCGACAGCGCCTCGACGTACTTGGTGCCGAGGAAGTAGTTGGTAGCCTGCACGCCGTTGCCGGCGATCGCCTCGGCGACCACCGCGGTCGCCTTGGCCTCGGCCTCGGCGAGCCGCTCGCGCGCCTCGGCGTCGCGGAAAGCGGCCTCGCGGCGGCCCTCGGCGGTCAGGATGGCCGATTGCTTCTCGCCCTGGGCGCGTTGGATGCTCGATTCGCGCACACCCTCGGCCTCGAGGATGGTGGCGCGCTTCTCGCGCTCGGCCTTCATCTGCCGGCCCATCGCGATCACGATGTCCTCGGGCGGCGCGATGTCCTTGACCTCGATGCGCAGCACCTTGACGCCCCACGGGCCGGTCGCCTGGTCGATGACGGCCAGTAGTATGTTGTTGATCTCGTTGCGCTTGGACAAGGCCTCGTCGAGCGCCATGTTGCCCATCACGCTCCTGATGTTGGTCAAGGCCAGGTTTGTCATGGCGAGATGCAGGTTCTGCACCTCGTAGGCCGCGCGCGCCGCGTCGATCACCTGGTAGAAGGCCACGGCATCGACCTGCACCGTCGCATTGTCCTTGGTGATGACTTTCTGGCCGGGGATGTCCAGGACGTTCTCCTGCATGTTCATCTTGCGGCCGATCGTGTCGATGAACGGCATGATGAGATGCAGTCCAGGCGCCAGGGTGCGCGTGTAGCGGCCGAACCTCTCGACCGTCCAGTTGGCCCCTTGCGATACCGTCTTCACGCCCGCGAACACCAACACCAGCGCCACGACCACCAGCGCCACTACAAAGATCAGAGCACCCGACATCATCGTGCCTCCCCAAGCGTTGATTAGCGGGGGAGCCTAGCCCATGACGATGCGCCGGGCTATCTCTTGCCGGACCGCGGGCCTCCAGGCCCGCTCATGTCTTTCGGACCGCGCGCTGGGTCGCGTTTGACGCGACCTTCCCGCGCGCTCATGAGCGCGCCAGAGGCGCGCGGTCCAGAAGAGTATGAGCGGGCCTGGAGGCCCGCGGTCCGGCGAGGTTAGTCGGCGGCGATGGCGAATTCGGGCGCCGCGATTCGCGTGTCGGTCGCCAGCCAGCGGTCGAGGAAGCCGTCGATCCAGCGGTCGAGCGGCGGATCGTAGAGCGCGTGCATGCTGAGATGCACGCCGCGCTGCTGGACTCCGGGTTGTTTCAGGCGCTCCGAATTGAGCGTCCAGAGTTCCTTCATCTCCAGCGTCACCTCGGGATGGAACTGGAAGCCGAAGGCGTTGGGCCCGCAGCAGAAGCCCTGCACGGGGTAGGTGTCGTTGGTGGCCAAAAGCTCGCAGCAGTCGGGGACGTGCATGCCCTCGCGATGCCACTGGTAGACCTTCATCGGCCCCCTGAACCAGGCACGCCCCGCCTCGGTCGGCTCGATGTCGACATAGCCCACCTCGATCTTACCCTCGGGATGGGGACTGACGCAGCCGCCGAGAGCGCGCGTCAGGAGCTGGGCGCCGAGGCAGAGGCCGAGATAGGGCACGCCCGCCTCGATGACCTTGGGGATCCAGTCGAGCTCGCACTTGATGCCGGCGAGCGTGCCGCAATCGTTGGCCGACATCGGCCCGCCGAAGATCACCACGCCAGCATAGTCCGACATGTCTTCGGGCAGGTTGCAGCCGAGATTGGGGCAAAGGCGGTGGAGCTCGTATCCGCGCTTCTCGAGGAGGACGCCGACTCGTCCGGGCCGGGAATGCTCCTGATGCACGACGATCGCTATTTTCTTGGAGACCACTTTTTTGGGCTTTTCAGCCGGTACCATCATGGAATAGCAGGATACGCTGAGCTTATGGCAACGACAAGGCGAACCGACGGCGGAGGGACGAAATGGCGCGCCTGCTAGACTTCTACTTCGATTGCTCCAGTCCCTGGACGTATCTCGCCTTCCATGCGGTACAGCCGCTGGCCGCCGAGCTCGGTGCGGAAATTGCCTGGAAGCCCATCCTGGTCGGCGGCGTGTTCAACGCCGTCAACCAGACAGTCTACGACAACCGCGCCAAGCCCAATCCGCTGAAGCAGTCCTACATGGTGAAGGACCTCGCCGGCTGGGCGCGCCTGTACGGCCTCAGGATCGTCTTCCCGCCCAAGGTCTTCCCGGTCAACAGCGTCAAATGCATGCGTGGCGCCTTTCACGCCATCGACGAGGACAAGCTCGTCCCCTACTCGACCGCGGCCTTCGAAGCCTACTGGGGTGACGACCGCGACATCGCGCGCGAGGAGGTGCTGGCCGACATCGCCGCCAAGGCCGGCCTGGATCGCCAGCGCTTCCTCGCCGCCATCGAGACCGACGCCTGCAAGCAGAAGCTGCGCGCCAACACCGACGAGCTCATCGCCCGCGGCGGCTTCGGCAGCCCGACGATGTTCGTGGGCAGCGCGATGTTCTTCGGCAATGACAGGTTGCCGCTGGTGAAGGCGACGCTGTCGGCGTCATGAGTCCCTCCCACCCGTCATCCCGACCGGAGCCGAGCCCCTCGACTGCACTCGGGACAGGCTCCGCGAGGCGGAGTGGAGGGACCTGTTCTGTTGTCGCCTCGACAAGAACAGGTCCCTCGACTACGCGCTTCGCGCTCCGGTCGGGATGACGATAAAGAGAGTGAAAGAATGACCGGCAACAGCGATCCTGACTTCTGGCAGAAGGCCCGCACCCATCTCGTGCGCTATGGCGGGGCGTTCGCGCCGGTGATCGCCGAGAGCGCGCGCGGCAATTACTTCACCGACGCCGACGGCCGCAGGATCCTCGATTTCACCTCGGGCCAGATGAGCGCCATCCTGGGTCACAGTCATCCCGACATCGTCGCGGTCGCGCGCAAGTTCATCGGCGAGCTCGACCATCTCTACTCGACGGTGCTGTCGCGGCCGGTCGTCGATCTGGCCGCGTTGATCGCCGAGATCTCGCCCGGCAAGCTCGACCGCGTGCTGCTGGTGTCGACGGGCGGCGAATCCAACGAGGCGGCGCTGCGCATGGCCAAGCTGGTGACCGGCCGCCACGAGATCGTCGCCATGAGCCGCTCCTGGCACGGCGTCACCGGCGGTGCGGCGTCGGCGACCTACTCCTCCAGTCGCAGGGGCTATGGCCCGACCCAGCCCGGCGCGCTGGTGCTGCCCGCTCCCGACAGCTATCGCTCGCGCTTCGCCGACCAGAGCGGCGCCTACGACTGGCGAGGAGAGCTCGAGTTCGGCTTCGACCTGATCGACCGCCAATCAACGGGCGCGCTCGCCGCCTGCATCGTCGAGCCGATCCTGAGCTCCGGCGGCGTGCTCGAGCCACCCGAAGGCTACGTGGCGGCGCTGGCCGAGAAATGCCGCGAGCGGGGCATGCAGCTCATCTTCGACGAGGCACAGACCGGGCTCGGGCGCACCGGCCACCTGTTCGCCTGCGAGCGCGACGGCGTCGTGCCGGAGTATCTCACGCTGTCCAAGACCCTGGGCGCCGGGCTGCCGCTCGCCGCCATGCTGACGACGCCGGAGATCGAGGATGTCGCGGCCGAGCGCGGCTTCCTGTTCTACACCACCCACGCCTCCGATCCGCTGCCGGCGGCCGTCGGCTTGAAGGTGATAGAGGTCATCCTGCGCGACCGGCTCACGGAACGCGCCAGCCAGCTCGGTGACCGGCTCAAGGCCGGCCTCCTGGCCCTGCAGCAGCGCTACGATTGCATCGGCGATGTGCGCGGCCGCGGCCTGCTGCTGGGGCTCGACTTGGTGAAGGACCGCCGCACCAGGGCGCCTGACCCCGACCTCGCCCAGCGCGTAGCGCGCGAATGCCTCGAGCTCGGCATGATGACCAGCGTGGTGCGCGGCGGCTTCGGCATATTCCGCATCGCGCCGCCGCTCACCATCGATGCCGGGGAAATCGACCTGGGGTTGGAGATCTTCGACCGCGCACTTGCCCGGGCCGTGCACTGATTCTGCAGCAGTTACCACGTCAGGATGATCTTATCCGCGGCCTCCACGGTAATTAGATTTGAAAGAGGCCCCCAACTGTTGTACCCGCAAACGGTTTCGGGCCAATGCGTTGGGAGTGCAATGAATGTTCAAGAAGCTCGTGCAGGCGGCGGTCCTGGTTGTCGGTGGTCTGGCCCTGGGCGGCTGTCCGCTCCAGCAGGCCAAGACGACGGCTCCGGCTAACAAGCCACCGGCGGCAGACTACCAGGCCCCGGTCGCGGCATCGCCGCCCGCAGGCACCACCCGCGCCATCTGCTACAATGAGGCGGACCTTGCCACCTTTCGCGGCCGCATGGCGCAGCAGGAGTTCACCGTCGGCACCCTGCAGTGCCAGACCCGCGGCGGCGCCCGCGCCTATGAGACCCTCTACGCCTCCTTCCTCGGCAAGTTCCAGGGCGAGCTTGGCTCCAACGCCCGCAGCCTGCGAACGCTCAGCCGAAGCAAGCGCTTCAACATCGACGTGGTGGTGACCGAGTTCGCCAATCGCACCGCCCAGCGCGCGCCGACCGACAAGGAGTTCTGCGCCCGCTTCAAGCGCGCCTTCGACTGGGCGCTCTCGAATCAGGTCACCACCCTCGCCCAGATCCCGCCGCCGTATGATCTTGGCCCCGAGATGAACGTCCATCCCTGTCCGAAGCGGTAGAGGTCGGCGGCAACAGAAGGGGCGGCCCCGGGCCGCCCTTTTCTCTTTGTCATGTATAGCGTTGCCTCCCCACCGTATTCGATGGCGAGGTTAGGACTCCAAGCCTACGCATTGCCATGCCGCAGCAGCCGGCCGGAATGCGTGTTGGTCGGCCGGTCGTTGCGGATCGTGATCTCGCCGTTCACCAGGACGTACTTATAGCCCTGGGCGCGCTGCACGCGCCGCCATTCGCCGCCCGGCAGGTCGTGCACGATCTCGTCAGGCATCACCCTGAGGCCGTCGAAGTCGTAGACCACGATGTCGGCCGGCGCGCCCTTCTTCAGCACGCCGCGCCCGCGGAAGCCCGCGACCTCGGCCGGCAATGCCGATAGACGCCAGTGCACGTCTTCCAGGCTCAGCATCTTGTGCTCGCGCACCACCTTGCACAGCGTCTCGGTGGGATAGCGGCCCGCCGTCAGGAACTTGGTATGGGCGCCGCCGTCGGAAACGCCGAACAGCAGGTAAGGATCGTCGACCAGCTCCTTCAGGTACTCGATCTTGCCGTTGGGCGGGGCGGCGAAGAACTCGGTCTTGAGATCCTCTTCGACCGCCATGTCGAGCATGACGTCGACCGGATGCTTGCCCATCTTCTCGCCGGCGTGGGCCAGCGTGTAGTCGAGCCATTTCCTGTTCTTGTCGAGCTTGGGCCCGACGATGGCGATCTGCGGCAACGGCCCGGTCGCGGTGATCGGCAGGTTGTCGCGCAGCGCCACGCGGCGCGCCGGATCGGCGAGCTTGGCCAGCCGCTCCTCGCGCGTGCCGGTCGTGGCGTCGCACCAGACCTGCGAATCGTCGAACAGGTTCCAGTCCTCGAAGGTAAAGGTGAAGCCAGCGTCGGTCGTGAGCCCCTGCCCGACCACGCGGATGCCGCGCTCGCGGCAGCTCCTCAGCCAGTCCAGCACGCGGCGATGGATATGCGGCTTGTGGTCGAAGGCCTGCACCACGTTCATGATGATCGGCCGGCCGCTGATGGTCGCAACCTCCTCGTAGAAGGCCTGGTCGCGCGCGTTGTCGCCCGAGACCAGGAGCATCTGCACGAAGCCGTCGTTGCGCTCGGCCAGCACACGGGCGAGCTCGCGGCAGGTGTCGTCGTGCATGACGTCGGTCGGCATGGCCGAGCCGTCGTGGTCGCGCTGAACCGCGGCCGGCCCCGTCGGCAGCATGCGCTGGGCCGACCAGCCGCAGGCGCCGGCATCCATGGCTTCGTGCAGCAGACGCCTGATCTCGGCGTGTTGCTCGGGCGTCGGCAGCTTGCCGGCCTTGGCCGCCTCGAAGCCCATCACCCAGATCAACAGCGGCGAGACCGGCATGTACGGCAGGATGTTGACCGCCTTGGGCGCGGCCTCGACGCTGTCCAGGAATTCGGGGAAGGTCACCCAGTTCCACGGCATGCCGGCCTGCATCGAGGCCATCGGGATCGCCTCGACGCGCGTCATGGTCAGCATGGCGCGGTCGCGCTCGGCCGGCCGCACCGGCGCGAAGCCGAAGCCGCAATTGCCGATCACCACCGAGGTGATGCCGTGCCAGCTCGACAGCGTGCAGTAGGGATCCCAGAAGAGCTGCGCGTCGTAATGCGTGTGCAGGTCGACGAAACCCGGCGCAACGATCAGTCCGCCGGCATCGATCGTCTCGTCGGCCTCGCCGGTGCCGATCTGGCCGATCTCGGCGATGACGCCGTCCTTGATGCCGATGTCGCCGCGGAAGCGCGGCAGTCGGCTGCCGTCGACGATCATGCCGCCGCGGATCACGCGATCGAACCGGGCCATGTTTCCTCCGTTTCGCCAAGCGTGAGCGCGGCCCTCCCCTCTGTCAACGCACCGCGCTAGCGCGGCTTTCGATCGATCGAACCGTGCGCGGCTCCATCGATCGGAAACGCGTTGTCTCAACACCATGATTGTCGGGCACTTTCCGGCCGGCTGGATTCCAGCCGGCCGGAAAGTGCTCTAAGCTCGCAGGATGAAACAGGATCGCGTGCGCACCGACGTGCTGGAGATCGCCTACGAAGAGCACGGCCCGTCCAACGGCCCGCCGGTCATCCTGCTGCATGGCTTCCCTTACGACGTGCGCGCCTATGACGAGGTCGCCCCGCCTCTCGCGGCCGACGGCTGCCGCGTGCTGGTGCCTTACCTGCGTGGCTACGGTCCGACGCGATTCCTGACCGCATCGACCCTGCGTTCGGGTGAACAGGCGGCACTCGGCCACGATCTCATGCAGTTCATGGACAAGCTGGGCATCAGGCGCGCCGCCCTGGCGGGCTACGATTGGGGCGGTCGCGCCGCCTGCATCGTCGCCGCGCTCAAGCCGGAGCGCGTGCGCTGCCTGGTGAGCTGCACCGGCTACAACATCTTCAACACCGCCGCCTTCCAGAATCCCGCGCCGGCCGCCCAGGAGCATCGCTTCTGGTACCAGTACTATTTCCATACCGAGCGCGGGCGGGCCGGCCTGACAAAGCACCGCCGCGACATCTGCCATCTGCTGTGGACGCTGTGGTCGCCCGAATGGCGCTTCGACGAGACGACCTTCGAGAGAACCGCGGCCTCGTTCGACAATCCCGACTTCGTCGATGTCGTGATCCAGTCCTACCGTCACCGCTATGGCTACGCGGCGGGAGACCCGGCGCTGGCCGCCATCGAGGCCGCGCTCGTCAAGCAGCCCAGGATCTCGGTGCCGACGATCAACCTGCATGGCGGGCACGACGGCGTGGGGCCTGCCTCCGAACAGGATAATCAGGCAAAGAACTTCACCGGCTCCTACTCGCGGCGACTGCTCGCTGGCATCGGCCACAACGTGCCGCAGGAGGCGCCGGCCGACACGGTCACCGCCCTACGCGACCTCATCAGGGAAACAAAGCGATGAACATCGTCCTCGCCGGAGCCACCGGTAATATCGGCAGCCGCATCCTCGACGAGGCGCTCAGCCGCGGCCATCGCGTGACCGGCCTCACGCGCGATCCGGCCAAGCTCGGCGCACGCGACGGCCTGCAGGCGAAGAAGGCGAACACGGCCGAGGCCGGAGCATTCGCCGAAGCCCTCAAGGGCCACGATGCCGCGATCCTGTCCATCAAATGGAACGAGAACGACGTCCATCAGGTGCTCGACGCCTTGCGTAAGGCCGGCATGAAGCGCTGCCTGTTCGTGGTCGGCGCCGGCAGCCTCTTGCGCAAGGACGGGCGCACGCATTTCGACCACATGGCCGAGAAAGGCATACAGCCGCCGACCTCCAGGCCCGCCGCGCTGGCGCTGGCCGAGGTCCAGAAGGTGACGGACCTCGACTGGACAGCGATCTCGCCGCCCGCCTCGATCCAGCCCGGCGAACGTACGGCCAAGTTCCGCCTGGGCCGCGATCACCTGCTCGAGGACGACAAGGGCCAGAGCCAGATCAGCCGCGAGGACTTCGCCATCGCCATCCTCGATGAGATCGAGAAGCCCAAGCACATCCGCCAGCGCTTCACGGCGGCCTACTACTAGGACAAAAGCATGGACGCCGCCGACCTCCGGATCTTCGCCGCGGTCGCCCGCACAGGCAGCATGAGCAAGGCCGCCTCCGAGCTCGGCACCGTGCAATCCAATGTCACCGCGCGCATCCGGGCGCTGGAGGAGCGGCTGGGCGTAGAACTGTTCGCGCGCACCAACCGCGGCGCAACTCTGACCGCCGCGGGCTTGCGCCTGCACCCCTACGCCGATCGCGTGGCCGGCCTGCTCGAAGATGCAAAGCGCGCCCTCGCCGACGAGGGAACGCCCTCCGGTGCGCTCACCATAGGCTCGCTGGAGACAACGGCGGCGCTGCGCCTGTCGCCCGTGCTCGCCGAGTTCGTCGCGGCCTACCCCGCCGTCGATCTGTCGTTGCGCACCGGCACCACGCATGAGCTGATCGAGCAGACCGTCGAGCATCGTCTCGACGGCGCCTTCGTCTGCGGACCGGTCAACCATCCCGACCTCAGGGCCGAGCCGTTCTTCCGCGAAGAGCTGGTCGTCCTGACGGCGCCCAACGTCACCGACTTCGATGCACTCGCCCGGCAGGGCGACCTGCGGATCATCGTGCTGCGCGCGAGCTGTTCCTATCGTCAGCATCTCGAAGCCCTGCTGGCACGGCGCGGCATCGTCGGCGTGCGGCATCTCGAGTTCGGCACGCTCGAAGCCATCGTGAGCTGCGTCAGCGCCGGGCTCGGCGTCACCTTGCTGCCCGAGGGATTGATCGGGCCGGTTTGGCCGCAGGGTCGCGTCCGCGTCCATCGTCTGCCGGGCGGCGAAGGCAACGTCGAGACCGTGTTCATCCGCCATCGCGACGCCTATGTGTCGAGCGCGCTCCGCGCCTTCCTCGACATCGCCCGACCCGCGATGGCGAGACAGGCGGCGGCATAGGGCGATCATTGCCGGCGATGGCGGCCATCTGATCAAACCGTTATCGATGGCCGCTTCGATTCCGTAACCTGGCGGTCATGTCGACTTCCAATCCTCAGCTCACCCACGCCGAGGCCTTCTGTGCCGACTATGGCCTTCGCGTCCCCATCCTGCTCGCGCCCATGGCCGGCGCCTGCCCAGCGTCGCTCTCGATCGCCGTCGCCAACGCCGGCGGTCTGGGAAGCTGCGGTGCCCTCCTGATACAGCCCGCCGCCATCAAGGCCTGGGCGGCCGAAGTGCGCGCCGGCAGCAACGGCGGCTTCAATCTCAATCTCTGGATCCCCGATCCGCCGCCCAACCGCGACGCCGAGGCCGAGCATGCGGTGCGCGCCTTCCTGCGCGGCTGGGGACCGGATGTGGCGCGCGCGGCCGGCGACGTCGCGCCTCCCGACTTCGCCGCCCAGTGCGAGGCCATGCTGGAGGTCGGGCCGACCATCATCTCCTCGATCATGGGCCTCTATCCGCCGGCGTTCGTCGAGCGCATGAAGGCCAAGGGCATAAAATGGTTCGCCAATGCCACGACCGTGGCCGAAGCCAAGGCGGCAGAGGCGGCCGGCGCGGACGTGATCGTCGCCCAGGGCATGGAAGCAGGCGGCCACCGCGGCGCCTTCGACGCGAACAAGGCACAGACCGAGCTCGTCGGCCTGTTCGCCCTCCTGCCGGCGATCGTCGACGCGGTGAAGGTTCCGGTGGTCGCGACCGGCGGCATCGCCGACGCACGCGGCATCGCCGCGGCACTGATGCTGGGTGCCTCGGCCGCACAGATCGGCACCGGCTTCCTGCGCTGCCCCGAGGCGAAGCTTGCCCCTGCCTGGGCCGACGCCATCGGCCGCACGCTGCCCGAGCAGACCCTGGTGACCCGCGCCTTCTCCGGACGTCCCGGCCGCAGCATTGCAACGGCCTACGCGCGCGCCGCCACCGCGCCCGATGCGCCGAGCCCGGCGCCCTACCCGATCCAGCGCGGCCTCACCCAGGCCATGCGCGACGCCGGAACCAAGCACAACGACATCGATCGCATCCAGGCATGGGCCGGCCAATCGGCGCGGCTGGCGATGGCCAAACCGGCCGGCGAGGTCGTGCGTGAGCTGTGGAGCGGCGTGCACGTGCTGCTGCGCTAATCTTGCTGAGGCGCGGGCCTCCAGGCCCGCAGATTATTTGATCGCGGCGGCGCGGACGAACGCCGGTCGCGTGCGCAGGTGCTCGCGATAGCCCCTCGTGCGCGTGCCCAGCGGCACGTCGATGCCGAACACGGCGATCAGATGGAGCGGATAGCCGACGGAGATGTCGGCCAGTGTGAGCCGGCCAGCCACCAGGAAGTCGCGTCCTTCGAGGCGCTGCTCCAGCGACTTCAGCCGCACCGTCAACGAATCGCGGGCGTCGGCCAGCACGACATCGATGGCCTCGCCCCTGACGGGCAGGCTGCTGACGCGCCCCATCCTCGAGATCGGCGTCATCAGAGTCGACTCGCCGTACCACAGCCATTCCAGGAACGGCGGGCGCTCGGGCGCGTCCGTCGCCACGAGCAACGGCGAGCCATGCTTGGCGGCCAGGTACTCGCAGATCGCCAACGACTCGGTCAGAACGCGATCGCCGTCGACCAACGCCGGGATGGTCCCGGCGGGACTGACCGCAAGGTAATCAGGCTGCTTCACGCGCGGTGGAAAGGGCACCGTCTTCACCTCGGCAGTGACCCCCAGCTCCTCCAAGGCCCACAGCACGCGCAGCGAGCGCGCATTGGGCGCATGATAGAGTGTGACCATCAGTCCAGCGTCTCCAGCAGCCGCGTGCAGAGATAGGTGCGCGGTATCAGCGACGAGTAATAAATCTGCTCGTAGGCGGCGTGTGCACCCTTGCCGTCTGCGCCCAGTCCGTCGAGCGTCGGGATGCCCAGCGCCGCGGTGAAGTTGCCGTCGCTGCCGCCGCCGGTCAGCGGCACGTCCAAAAGCTCCTTGCCGATCTCGCGGTAGATCGCCTGCGCCTTCTCGAACAGCGCCGAGATGCCGGCGTCCTTCTGATAGGGCGGCCGGTTCATCTCGCCCTCGACCGCCAGCGTCACGTCCTTGCCGATCGGTTCGAGGTCCAGGAACCAGTGCGTCATCTCCTCGGCGAGCTGCTGGCTCGGCATGCGCAGATCGACCTCGATCTTGCATTCGGCCGGCACGACGTTGACGCCGGTGCCGCCCTCGATCAGGCCGACATTGCAGGTGATGCCGCGCGCATAGTCGGTCTTGGCCTCGATGCGCATGATCTGCTTGGCCATCTCGTGGATGGCGCTGCGCCCATCCTGGTGGCGCACGCCCGCATGGCTCGCCGAGCCCTTCACCGTGAGCGTGAAGCGGCCGACCCCCTTGCGCGACGTGACGACCCGATCGCCGTCGCGGCCGGGCTCCATCACCAGCGCATATTTGTGGCCCCTCGCCGCCTGCTCGATGCGTGCGCGCGAGGTCGGGCTGCCGACCTCCTCCTCGGGAATGAACAGGAAGGTGACCGGCAGCTTGGTCTTCTTGCCCTGGCGCACCAGGTGGCGCAGCGCGTAGTAGGCGATGTAGCCGCCCGCCTTCATGTCGTAGATGCCGGGCCCGAAGATGCTGTCGCCTTCGCGGCGGATCTTCAGGTCCTTCTCGATCATGCCGATGGGATGCACGGTATCGAGATGGGCCAGGACCAGGATGCCCTTGCCGTCGCCCTGGCTCATCTCCGGCGGCGTCTTGCACTCCAGGATGTCGCCGAAGCCGTCGCGACCGGGAATGCGCTCGAGCTTCAGCCCGAGGTCGCGGAACTGTCCCTCGACATGGTCGACGACCTTGTTGACCGATCTGGCGTCGTGACTCGGGCTTTCGATCGACACCCATTCGACGATGCCGGCCAAAACCTCGTCGGCATCGATCTTCGGTTCGTTCTTGCGGACCTCGGCCATTGGCATATCACTCCATCGAAAAGCCTCACCCTGAGGAGCGGCCCGAAGGGCCGCGTCTCGAAGGGTGGGAACCAGTCTTGATGTCGCCCACCCTTCGAGACGCCGCGCTACGCGCGGCTCCTCAGGGTGAGGTGGTGGGTTGCTGGTCGATCAGTCGATCAGACGGGATCCCAGGTGAAGTATTCGGGCGAGCGCTTCATGTCGGTGAAGTAGGGCTTCATCGACGGCACGGCGTGCTCGGCGATCGCCTCCAGGGTCCAGCCCTCGGAGTTGTGCACGGAGCGCACCGGACGGTTGGCGTTGAACAGCATGATCTCGTTCATGCGCACGCCGAAGATCTGCGAGGTGACGCCGTCGGCCGCGTCGCTCAGCAGAAACACCGCCATCGGCGCGATCTTGGCCGGCGTCATCTTCTTGGAGCGCTCGAGGCGCGCCTTCTGCGCGTCGGTGTCGGCCGGGATGGTGCCGATCATGCGCGTCCAGGCGAAGGGCGAGATGCAGTTGGAGCGCACGTTGAACGCCGCCATGTCGAGCGCGATCGAGCGCGACAGGCCGATGATGCCCATCTTGGCCGCCGAGTAGTTGGCTTGCCCGAAGTTGCCGACCAGGCCCGAGGTCGAGGTGAAGTGCACGAAGGCGCCCGACTTCTGCTCCTTGAAGTGGTTGGCGGCGGCGCGGCTGACGTTGAAGGCGCCGTTCAGGTGCACGTCGATCACCATCTTCCAGTCGACATGGCTCATGCGATGGAAGATGCGGTCGCGCAGGATGCCGGCATTGTTGATGACGCCGTCGATCTTGCCGAAGGTCTCGACCGCGGTCTTGATCATGCGTTCGGCGCCCGCCGGATCGGCGACGCTGTCGCCGTTGGGCACCGCCTTGCCGCCGGCCGCCTCGATCTCGTCGCACACTTTCTGAGCGGGCGTCGTGCTGCCGCCGCCCTCGCCGTCGACCGCGCCGCCCAGGTCGTTGACCACGACGCTGGCACCTTCCTTGGCCGCCAGCAGCGCCATCTCGCGACCGATGCCGCCGCCCGCGCCGGTGACCAGCACGACCTTGTCCTTCAGCATGTTGGGCATCTTCTGTTCCCTCTCTCCTCTTTATGAACTCAGTTTCGGGGGCCGCGGCCGGCTGCGCAACAGCCGCGCGCTCAGGACCGTCAGCACGGCAAACGGCATCAGCCCGATCACCAGCGGCATCGCGACATAGCGGCTGCCGACCACCGTCAGGATCGCCACCGTCACAGTCCCCAAGGCGCCCATGCCCATCTGTGCCAGCCCGGCAAGCGACGAGGCCGTGCCGGCAAGCTTGGGATACATGCCCACCGCGCCGGCATTGGCGTTGGCCACGATCATGCCGGTGCCGAAGCTCAGCACCACGTGTGGACCGATGATCGCCCACCAGGTGACGATGCCGGAGAGCGAAAGAGCGCCCATGACCGCCAATGCCGCGACGTGGAACCAGCCCGAGGCGCGCATGAGGACAATCGGCGCGACGCGGCCGACCAGCCGGTTGTTCACGAGGGTGCCGGCGGTGAAGCCACCGACCGACAGCAGCACGATCAGGCCGAACTCCTGCGGCGAGAAGCCGAGATGGTCCTGCAGGATGAAGGGAACGCCCGCCAGCATGCCGAAGTTGATGGCGAAGGCGAAGCCCAGGGTCAGCACGTTGCCGAGGAACTGCCGCTCGCGCAGCATCTCGCCCGAGCCGCGCAGCAGGCTGCCGAGATGCAGGCGATCGCTGCAGTGCTTGTTGGTCTCCGAAAGGCCGAACAGCGTGATCGCCAGCAGCAGCGTGCCGAACCCGCCGACGAACCAGAAAGTCGCCCGCCAGCTCGCCCATTCGCCCAAAAAGCCACCCAGGGTCGGCGCCAGCGACGGCGCGATGTTCTGGCCGAGCGAGATCCAGCTCATGACCAGCGGCATCTCCTGGAAGGTGTAGGCGTCCCGCGTCATCGCGCGGCCGATCACCGAGCCGGAAGCGGCACCCAGTCCCTGCAGGATGCGCAGGCCGATCAGTCCGCCGATCGAAGGAGCGAAGGAGCAGGCAAAGGTCGCCGCGGTGAAGAAGAGCAGCCCGCCCAAGAGCACCGGCCGGCGGCCGAAGCGGTCGCTGAGCGGCCCATAGAAGAGCTGGCCGACGGCGAAGCCCAGCATGTAGGTGGTGAGGGTGAGCTTGACGCTGTCGGCGCCGGCGCCGAGCGACGCGCCGACCGAGGGCATCACCGGCGTGTAGATGCTCATGGTCAACGGGCCAAAGCTGCCCAACGCCACCAACAGGGCGACGTAGCCGAAGGAACGCGGAGCGAGACTCACTTCTTGGCGGCTTCTGCAGCGCCTTCCGCGCCGAAATCGCCGCCCAAGCTGCCGCCAACGGCCATCTCCTCCTGAGCGCGCGTCATGCGGGGGTAGTAGTGCCGAAAGGCCGAGCGGATCTCGTCGAACGGGATGTCGGCGAAGACACCGCGATAGGCGAGATACTCCATGTGTCGCCGGCCGCCGAGATCGAACGGGTGATAGATCGAATCGCTGGCGCCGTCCCACTCGAGCGGCCTGAGGCCAAAGCGCTCGGTCAGCTCCTTGTTGAAGGCGGGCGTGGCCTTGATCCAGCGTCCGTCGAGCCAGACCTCGGTGTAGCCGTGGTAGTAGAAGGTGTCTGAGCCCATCAGGTCGGAAAGCCGCTTGGTGGTCATGTGATTGCGCACGTCAGCGTAGCCCACGCGGGCCGGGACACCGACGGCGCGGCAGAGCGCCGCCATCAGCCCCGCCTTGTTCACGCAATATCCATGCCCTGCCCCCAGCGTCGTGCTGGCAAGATAGGCCTCATGCTTCATCGGCGTGTTGTAGGGGTCGTAGCGCAGGCCGTCGCGCACGGCGTAGTACAGGCGCAGCGCCTTTTCCCGGTCGCTGCCCTCGCCCGCCACCCGGCTTGCATAGTCCGTGATCTTGGGGTGGTCTGAATCGATCAGGGCGCCCGGGCGCCGGTAGGCCTCGAAATCGGCGCCGTCGCGCACCACGTCATCGCGGTCGGTCTTGAGGGAGTCGTAATCCATGCCGGGCGTTGTCTACTGCAACCACGGGAAAAGTACATGAGCCACGATGCGCATTTCACGCATGCGCATATGGTGCGCTTCGATTGGCCGCTGCCCGCGACGCCCGACAAGGTGTGGGCCGTCCTGACCGATTTCACGCGCCTGCCGGGCTGGTACGGCAACGGCATGCTGGAGGGCAAGCTGGGCGGCGCCGTGCGGCTGATGGGCAATCACATCCGCGGAACCGTCACGCAATGGCAGCCGCCGCGCAAACTCAGCTACAGCTGGAACGTCTTCGGCTCGAACGACGAGAGTTCGCCCTATCCCGAATCGTACCTCACCCTGGAGCTCAGTCCGCAGGACAACGGCACGATGCTGACGCTCACACACCTGCCCGTGCTCGAGCAGTTCGTGAAGGTGAACGCCATGGGTTGGCACACCTATCTCGACATGGTGAAAGCCGCCGTCACCGGTGCGCCGGTCGAGTCGCGGGAGGTCTATTCCAGGCGCAACGCCGAACGCTACGGCGTCGATCTCAACAACATGCCGCGCTAAAGCGACGGCGGCGCGTCGTCGGACTTGATCAGGAAGTGCGCGTTGGCCGTGGCCACCGGCTTGGCGCGATCGTCCTGCCAGGCCTCGGCATGGACGTTGACCATGCGGCGGCCCTGCTTGGTGACCTTGGCGCAGGCGATGACGTCGACCGGGCGCGCCGAGCGCAGGTAGTCGACGGTGATGTTGACGATCTTCGGCACGGTCTCCGTCTCGGTCTCCCACAACAGGTGGAAGATCGCCGCCATCTCCAGCATGGCGCCGAGCGTGCCGCCATGGATCGCCGGCAAGAAGGTGTTGCCGACAAGGTCGTCGTGATAACGCATGCGGGTCAGAAGCTCGCCGGTGCCGTTCTCCGGCGCGATGCGCATCCAGCGCGCATAGGGGATCGCCTCGGCGATCTTGGCAACGTCGCCCGACTTGCGCACTTCGGCCAGCCGTTCGAGGAGCGGGCTCATGACTTCACCTCGGTGCCGATCGACTGCGGCCGCGTCACCTCGCCCTTTGTGCCCAGCATGAAGGTGCCGGCAGCGGCCGCGATCGGATCCTTGGGATCGCCGTGATGGGCGAAGGCGCGCGTGAAGGCGACCGAGTGAGTAACGCGATAGCACTCGGCCTCGGCGATCACGGCCTTGCCGGGCGTCGCCGGCCGCACATAGTCGATGCGCAGGTCGAGCGTCGCGAAGGGTTTTGGTTCGGTCAGCATGGTCGCCACCGACATGCCGCAGCAGCTGTCCATCAGCGCCGTCAGCGGCCCGCCGGCCAGCACGCCCGTCTCGGGGTTGCCGACAAGCTCCTCGCGCCACTCGAGCTGCATGGAGCCGAAGCCGCGGCGCACCGCGATGATCTTCAGCCCCAGCGCCTTGCTGTGCGGGATGGTGTCGGAGAACCACTGCTGGAAGAAGGCGATGCGCTGGTCGCGGTCGCTGAACGGACTGGTCATGGTCCCTTCTTACAATCCCATCTGGCGCGCGGCGAGGTCCTTCATGATCTCGACCGAGCCGCCGCCGATCGCCATCACCTTTGTCTCACGGTAGATGCGCTCGACCTTGGCGCCGCGCAGGTAGCCCGCGCCGCCGAACACCTGCATGGCCTCGTTGGCGCAGAACTCCATCGTCGAGGCCGCGAGATTCTTGAGCATGCAGATTTCCGCCACCGGCTTCTCGCCCTGGGACACGCGCCAGGCCAGCAGCTCGAGCGTCGACTTCACGGCATTGATGCGCATGGCCATGTCGACCAGGCGATGGCGCACCACCTGGTTGGCGATCAGGGGCTTGCCGAAGGTGTACCGCTCGCGGGCATAGGCGATCGCCTCGTCCAGGCAGACCTTGGCGTAGCCACAGGCGCCGGCCGACATGCCGAGCCGCTCCTGGTTGAAGTTCAGCATGATGCCGATGAAGCCCTTGTTCTCCTGGCCGATCAGGTTGCCCGCCGGCACGCGCACATTGTCGAAGAAGAGCTGGGCGGTATCGGACGCCCACCAGCCCATCTTCTTGAGCTTGGTGCGGCCGAAGCCCGCGCGGTCGCGCTCGATCAGCAGCAGCGACACGCCCGAAGCGCCCGGCCCGCCGGTACGCACCGCCACGGTGTAGTAGTCGGCGCGCATGCCCGAAGTGATGAACATCTTGGAGCCGTTGACCACGTAATGGTCACCCTCGCGGCGCGCCGTGGTCTTGAGGTTGGCGACGTCCGAGCCGCCCGACGGCTCGGTGATGGCAAGCGCGCTGATCTTCTCGCCGGCCAGGACCTCGGGCAGGACCTTGCGCTTCATCCATTCCGGCCCCAGCGCCGCGATCGGCGGCGAGCCGATCGTGTGGCTGTTCAGGCCGGCGTTCAGCCCGCCGCTGCCATGGCGCGCCATCTCCTCGGCCTTGACGATGCCGAAGAACGGATCGGTCGGCACGCCGCCATACTCCTCGGGAAAGCCGAGCTGCAGCAGGCCGGCGGCCGAGGCCTTGCGGTAGAGTTCGCGCGGGAATTCCTCGGCCTCGTCCCACTGGTCGACATGGGGCATGATCTCGCGATCGACGAAGCGGCGGACAGTGCGTCGGAAGGCCTCGTGCTCCTCCGTATAAAAGGGGCTGAGCGGCGTGACCTCGGGCAGAACGGGCTTGGATGAATCGGCAACGGCCATCGGGCTCTCCTCCGTCCCGTTGTTACACTTCAGGCGATCATCGCATAGAGCACATTCCGTCCGGCTGAAATCAGCCGGACGGAATGTGCCCTGTGAAACCAGCATCTCCCGTGCGCGCGTTCCCGATCGGATGGAACCGCGGTTCCATCCGATCGGGAACCGCTCTAGCGCGTTGACAGCGCTAAACAGCCGTTCATATTGGAGGGAATCGAAGCGGCATCAAACCGCTCACGTGCAGGGGACGGAAACTGGTTACTTTCTTACAGCTTACCCTCAATGGGCTTGCCGTCGGCTGCATTTACGGCCTGGTCGCTCTGGGGTTCGTGCTCATCTACAAGGCCACCGAGCTGGTCAACTTCGCCCAGGGCGACCTTTTGATGCTGGGCGCCTTCGTCGCCTACATGGCGGTCGTCTGGTGGGGCCTGGACTACTGGCTCGCTTTCCTGATCTCGGTGGTCACCATCGGCATCTTCGGCGCCCTGCTCGACGCCACGGTGCTGCGCAACGTGATCGGCCAGCCGCAGTTCGCCATCGTCATGCTGACGATCGGCCTCGGCGCCATGTTCCGCACCTTCGCCAGCGTCACCTGGGGCTCGGAGATCTACACCCTGCCGACGCCGTTCGGTGGCGTGTGGCAGGTCGGCGGCGTCACGCTCAGCCACCAGTACATTTCGATCGTGGTCGGCACGCTGATCCTGTGCGGCGTGCTCTACGCCTTCTTCAACCACACGCGCATCGGCGTCGCCATGCAGGCGACCTCGCAGAACCAGCTTGCGGCCTACTACATGGGCGTCCCGGTCAAGCTGATCTTCTCCCTGATCTGGGCGATCTCGGCGGGAACCGCGGCAGCGGCCGGCATCCTGCTGGCGCCGGTCACCCTGATCGACATCAACATGGGCCTGGCGGTGGCGCTGAAGGCCTTCGCCGCCGCGGTGCTGGGCGGCTTCGGCTCGATCCCGGGCGCGCTGGTCGGCGGCATCGTCATCGGCCTGATCGAGCTCTATGCCGGCGCCACCCTGCCCGACGGCTTCAAGGACACCGCGCCCTACATCGTGCTGCTGATCATGCTGGCGGTGCGGCCGCAGGGCCTGTTCGGCACCATGGCGCGCAAGAAGGTGTAAGCGGGCCATGCGTTTCCAGTTCAAGACGTCCTACAACCAGGACATCCGCCTGTTCAAGGACCGGGTCGATGCCTCGTGGTACGGCCTGCTCGCCGTCGCGGTTCTGGCCCTGCCGCTCTTGATGTCCGACTATTATGTCGGTGAGGCGACCTGGGTGTTCATCTACGCGATCTGCGGCGTCTCGCTGATGGTGCTGGTGGGCTACACCGGCCTGATATCGCTGGGCCATGCCGCGTTCCTCGGCATCGGCGCCTATGCCCACGCCTACTTCCTGGAGCACGGCATTCCGTGGGTCGTGTCCGTGGTGCTGGCGGTCGCGCTCACCACGGCGAGCGGCCTCGTGGTCGGCCTGCCGGCGCTGCGCATGACGGGCATCTACCTCGCCATCGCGACCTTGGCCTTCTCGGTAATCATCCAGGAAGTGTTCAGCCGCTGGGAGTCCGTGACGCACGGCTTTGCCGGCATGCCGGTCGACAAGCCCGTCATCTTCGGCGTCCCGTTTCAGGACGAGGCCTCCTTCTACTATCTCTGCCTGTTCTTCCTGGTGATCGTGCTGTGGCTGACGCGCAACCTCCTGCGCTCGCCCACGGGCCGCGCCTGGATCGCCATCCGCGACAGCGAGATCGCGGCCCAATCGATGGGCGTCAACCTTGCGATCTACAAGTCGATCGCCTTCGCCTACTCGGCAGCGCTGATGGGTATGGCAGGCGCCCTGTTCGCCCACAAGATCGCCTACCTGGCACCCGACATCTTCACCATCCTGCTGTCGATCCAGTTCCTGCTGCTGGTGATCGTGGGCGGGCTGGGCTCGCTGCATGGCGCGGTGTTCGGCGCGATCTTCGTGGCCCTCCTGCCGCCCCTGATCGCCATCCTGCGCGATTCGATCCCGGCCAGCATGAACGACGCCGCGGCGGCCATGAACATCAAGGTGCTCGCCATCGTCGGCGAAGGCATCGGCAACTTCCTCAGGAAGCCCGGCGTCGAGGCCGGCATCTTCGGCCTGATCCTGGTGCTGGTGATCCTGCTCGAGCCGCTCGGCATGTACGGCCGCTGGGTCAAGATCCGTGTCTTCTTCTCGACCTTCCCGATGTATCGCGGCGCCACCTTCAAGCGACAGAAGAGCTACATGCGCTCGGAGCGCCTGCGATGAGCTTCTTCTCGGTCGACAACCTCTCGATCAACTTCGGCGGCATCAAGGCCGTCGACGGCGTCACCTTCGACGTCGGCAAGGGCGAGGTCTTCACCATCATCGGCCCCAACGGCGCCGGCAAGACAACGATCTTCAACCTGGTGAGCCGCATCTACCAGCCGACCGGCGGCAAGCTGGTGTTCGACGGCACCGACATCACCAACGTGCCGCCGCACCGCATCGCTGCACTCGGCATCGCCCGCACCTTCCAGAACATCGAACTGTTCGAGCATGCGACGCTGCTGCAGAACCTCCTGCTGGCGCGGCATGCGCACAAGAAGTCGAACTTCCTGTCCGAGCTCTTCTTCCTGCCGTCGGTGCGGGCGATGGAGCTCGAGCATCGCGAAGCCGTCGAGAAGGCGATCGACTTCCTCGACCTGCAGCAATACCGCGACAGCTTCATCGTCAACCTGCCCTACGGCGTGCGCAAGGTGACGGAGCTCGCCCGCGCGCTCTGCACCGATCCCAAGCTGCTGCTGCTCGACGAGCCCTCCTCCGGGCTGAACGTCGAGGAGACCGAGGACATGGCCTTCTGGATCCAGGACATCCGCACCCTGCTCGGCATCACCGTGCTGATGGTCGAGCACGACATGAGCCTGGTCTCGGCGGTGTCCGACCGCGTGCTGGCGCTGAACTACGGCCGGCCGCTCGCCATGGGCACGCCGGGCGAGGTGCAGTCCCATCCAGAAGTCATTCGCGCTTACCTCGGCGGCTGAAGACCATGACCGACACCCAACCCGTCCTCAAGGTCAGCAACGTCGAGACCTATTACGGGCCGATCATGGCGATCCGCGGCGTCTCCTTCGAGGTGCCCAAGGGCGGCATCGTCACCATCCTGGGCGCCAACGGCGCGGGCAAGACCACGGTGCTCAAGACCGTGTGCGGCGTCATGGACCCGCAGAAGGGCAGCGTCTTGTTCGAGGGCCGCGAGATCCGCGGCATGGATCCCGACAAGGTGATGCGGCTCGGCATGAGCCACGTGCCGGAGGGTCGCGAGGTCTTCCCGTTCCTGAGCGTGCGCGAGAACCTGCGCATGGGCGCCTATACGCGCAAGGACCCCGATGGCGTCGTCCAGGACCTCGAGACGGTGTTCGGCTACTTCCCGGTGCTGCGCGAGCGCGCCGAGCAGCGCGCCGGCTCCTTGTCGGGCGGCGAGCAGCAGATGCTGGCGATCAGTCGTGCGCTGATGGCGCGGCCCCATCTGATGCTGCTCGACGAGCCGTCGCTGGGGCTGTCGCCGAAGCTCGTGAGGGACATCTTCGAGATCATCGTCCGCATCAATCGCGAACGCGGCGTCACCATCCTGCTGGTCGAGCAGAACGCCAACATGGCCTTGCAGACTGCCGACTTCGGCTACGTGCTGGAGGTCGGCCGCATCGTCATGGCCGACACCTGCGAGCGGCTGCTGCAGAAGGAAGACATCAAGGAATTCTACCTCGGCATCAAGGAACAGGGCGCGCGCGGCAAGCGGCGCTGGAAGAAGCGCAAGACGTGGCGATGACGGAGAGAGCGCGATGACGGGCTCGAACGAGCGGATCGAAGTCGAAGGCTGCGACACGATTCCCAAGCTGTTCTGGCATCAGGTGAAGGTGCGCGGCGATCGCACGGCCTTCCGCGAGAAGGACCTCGGCATCTGGCGCGCCACCTCGTGGCGCGAGTACGGCGAGCGCGCCAAGGCGGCCGGCATGGGCCTGGTCAAGTTCGGGCTGAGCCACGGCCAGGTCGTGTCAGTGCTGGCCGAGACTGTGCCGGAATGGCTCTATGTCGACATGGGCACCACGGCGGCGGGCGGTGTCAGCAACGGCATCTATCCGACCGATTCGGCCAAGCAGGTCGAGTACATCCTGAACGACAGCCGCACCCGCTTCCTGTTCGTCGAGAACGAGGAGCAGCTCGACAAGTTCCTCGAGATCCGCGACCGCTGCCCCGATCTCGTCAAGGTCTTCGTCTTCGACATGGAGGGTCTGGCCGACTTCAAGGACCCCATGGTCATGCCATTCGACGAACTGCTCGAGCTCGGCCGCGCCTACGACAAGGCCAATCCGGGTCTGTGGGAGAAGCTGGTCGCGAGCTCCCGGGCCGAGGAGCTGGCGATCCTGGTCTACACCTCGGGCACGACCGGGCCGCCCAAGGGCGCGATGCTGTCGCATCGCAACGTGATCTTCCAGCTCAGCAACGCCGACGCCTTCATCCCGCTCGAGGAGAATGGCGAGCAGCTTGCCTTCCTGCCGCTCTGCCACGTCGCCGAGCGCACCTTCACCGCCTTCCTGCCGCTGCGCTCAGGCGCCATCGCCAACTTCGCCGAGAGCGTGGAAACGGTGCCGGACAATATCCGCGAGGTCGCGCCGACGACGTTCTTCGCCGTGCCACGCATCTGGGAGCGCTTCTATTCCGGCATCGCCATCCGCATGAAGGAGGCGACCTGGATCGGCCGCGCCGCCTACAGGTGGGCGATCGGCCTGGGACTCAAGGTGGCGGAAGCCGAGCTCGACGGCCGCAAGCCTGGGCCGATGCTGAAGCTCGGCCACGCCATCGCCGACTGGCTGGTGCTGGACAACATCAAGCGCGCCATCGGCCTGCATCGCGTGAAGTTCGCCGGCACCGGTGCCGCGCCGATCGCACCCGACCTCATCAAATGGTACCGCGCACTCGGCGTCGACATGCGCGAGGTCTACGGCCAGACCGAGAATTGCGGCCTGGCCACCGGCATGCCCGACCGCATCAAGCTCGGCACCGTCGGGGTCACCGCGCCGCGCACCGAGACCAGGATCTCGCCCGAGGGCGAGATCCTGCTCAAGGGTCCGCACATCTTCATGGGCTACCTGAACCAGCCCGAGAAGACCGCCGAGACGCTGCGCAACGGCTGGCTGCATACCGGCGACGTCGGCTACCTCGACAACGAGGGCTACCTCAAGATCACCGACCGCATGAAGGACATCATCATCACGGCGGGCGGCAAGAACATCACGCCGTCGGAGATCGAGAACCAGCTGAAGTTCTCGCCCTACATCTCCGACGCGGTGGTGATCGGCGACAAGCGCAAGTTCTTGTCATGCCTGGTCATGATCGACTACGACAATGTGGCCAAGCATGCCCAGGACAACAACGTGCCGTTCACCGACTTCGCCTCGCTGTGCCGGGCGCGCGAGGTCAGGGACCTGATCTGGTCGGAGATCGAGCGCGTGAACCAGAACTTCGCGCGGGTCGAGACCATCAAGAAGTTCCGGCTGATCGAGCAGCAGCTCACGGCCGAGGACGACGAGGTCACGCCGACCATGAAGCTCAAGCGCAAGTTCGTGAACGAGAAGTACAAGGGCATGATCGACGGCATGTATGCCGAGGCGGTGTAACCCGCTATAGTGGCAACCAATCGCAAGGGAGGAAACGCGATGAACAAGTGGACAATCGTCAAGGCCATGGCGGCGGCGACCGCAGCCGCATCGCTGGCAACAGCCGCCTCGGCGCAGACGCGCGGTGTGACGGCGACTGAGGTGACGTTCGGCATGCCGACCGACCTGTCGGGCGTGGCTGCGACCTACGGCGTGTCATCGTCCAACGGCGTCAAGATGCGCTTCGACGAGATCAACGACGCAGGCGGCATCTTCGGCCGCAAGCTGCGCGTGATCGTTGAGGACCAGGGCTACCAGGTGCCGAAGGCGGTACAGGCCTGCAACAAGCTGATCAACCGCGACAAGGTGTTCGCCTTCGTCGGCCCACTCGGCACGCCGATGAACAACGCCTGCTTCAAGGAGCAGTTCGCCGCGGGCGTGCCCAACCTTTTCCCGCTGTCGGCCGCGCGCTCGATGTACGAGCCCTATGAGCGGCTGAAGTTCTATGGCGCGGCCTCGTATGTCGACCAGATCCGATCCGGCATCGAGTATTTCGTCAAGACGAAGGGCAAGAAAGCCATCTGCGTGATGTACCAGGACACCGACTTCGGCAAGGAGATCCTGGAGGGTGCTGAGATCCAGGCCAAGAAGCTTGGCATCAAGGTCGTCGAGACCGCGGCGCACAAGCCGACCGACCAGGACTTCACGGCACCCATCACCAAGCTGCGCTCGGCGGGCTGCGACCTGATCCTCATGGGGACCATCGTGCGCGATTCGATCGTGCCCTACACGACGGCGCGCAAGGCGGGCTGGAACGACGTCACCTTCCTGGGTTCGGCCGCGGTCTACGACCTGGTCGTCGGCAAGGCGCAGGGCATGGAAGGCTTCTACGGCATGGGCCTCACGGAAATGCCGTATGTCGACAGCGACGTGGCTTCCGTGAAGACCTTCGTGGAGAACTACAAGAAGAAGTTCAACATCGAGCCCAACATCGGCGCGGTCTACGGCTACGTCGCCGCCGACCTCACCGTCCAGGGCCTGAAGAACGCCGGCAAGGACCTGACGCTCGACAGCTTCATCAAGGGGCTGGAAGCGATCAAGGGCTACAAGGACATCTTCAACGGCCCGCAGGTCAGCTTCGGCCCCAACATCCGCCAGGGCGCGAACTCCTCGTTCCTGGCCGAGGTCAAGGGCGGCAAGTGGGTCCGCGTGACCGAGCCGCTGAGCTTCTGATCGCCTGAGGCAAAAACAGCAGAAAACCCGGGCGGGCGACCGCCCGGGTTTTCTGGGCGCGTGGCCAGAAGCCCGAACACCTCCTCATCCTGAGGAGCATCGCGAAGCGATGCGTCTCGAAGGATGGGCCACAGGCACGGTGCTCGTTCTCACCCTTCGAGACGCGCCCTTCGGGCGCTCCTCAGGGTGAGGGTTATTCCGGATCAGCCGGTCGGTGGCGGCGGCACGGTGACCCGCGCGTCGCGCAGCTTCTGCTGCAGCACCGGGATGCCGGCGGCGTAGTTGCCGTCCTGGCAGTTGGCGATGGCGACGCGGGCATCGAGGTCGGCCGGCGCACCGCCGCGGAAGTTACCGCCGAGATAGCCGCCGACTGAGCCGACATATTCGGCGTAGGTGCTGCCAAGCGTGCTGCAGTAAGCGGCGCCCTGGGCCGGCGTCATGCCCGGCGGCAACGCGACCGGCTGCGCGCCCGATCCGGCCATTCCGCCGCCCTGCCCCGTCTGGGTGCACGCCGTCGCGACAAGCACCACCGCGATCCCGACAAATCCCCCGAGCTTCGCCATGCGATCCTCCGTTCGCGGCGCAGGCTACTGCAGATGCGTGCAGCCCGCTATGGTCACGTCCGCATGAGCGGTGAACTTTCCGGACAGGTGGCGATCGTCACCGGCGGCGCGTCGGGCATCGGCGCGGCGTCGGCCGCGTTGCTGGCGGACGCGGGTGCGACGGTAGTCGTGGCCGATGTAAACGCGGCCAAGGACGGCGCCGGTCGGTTCGTGAAGCATGACGCCACCGCCGAAGACTCATGGCAGGCGCTGCTGGCCGACGTGCTGGTGCGCGAGGGCCGGCTCGACATCATGGTCAACAACGCCGGGATCTCGGGCGGCACGGGCAGCGTCGAGAGCACCGATGTCGAGACCTGGCAACACGTGCAGATGGTCAACTCGGAGGGCGTGTTCCTCGGCTGCAAGCATGCCATCCAGGGCATGAAGCGCACCGGACCGGGCAAGCCCAGGTCGAAGGGCTCGATCGTCAACATCTCCTCGGTCGCGGGCCTGCAGGCCGGGGCGGGCTCGATCGCCTACACCGCGAGCAAGGGCGCGGTGCGACTCTTGAGCAAGAGCGTGGCGCTCTATTGCGCCGAGCGGAAGTACGACATCCGCTGCAACTCGGTGCATCCGGGTGGCGTCGACACGCCGATCTTCGATCTGTTGTGGCAGATGGTCGGCCGCGAGCAGGGCAAGGCGTTCCTCGACGCCCGCCATCCGATCGGCCGCATGGCCGAGCCGCGCGAGCTGGGCGAGGTCGTGCTGTGGCTCGCCTCCGACCGCTCGAGCTTCGTGACCGGCGCCGAAATCGCCGCCGACGGCGGCATCACCACCGGCCTGATGAGGAGGCAGCCCTTTGTCTCGCCTCGCTGACAAGGTCGTTCTGGTGAGCGGCGGCGCGTCGGGCATCGGGGCCGCGACCGCACGGCTGGTCGTGCGCGAGGGCGGCAAGGCGGTGCTGGCCGACCGCGACGAGGCCAAGGGCCGCGCGCTCGCTGGCGAGCTCGGCGATGGCGCACATTTCGTGGCGCTCGACGTCACCGACGAGGCGGCCTGGAACAAGGCGGTTGCGGCAACGGTCGAGAAGTTCGGCGGCCTGCACGGTCTCCTGAACGCGGCGGGCGTGGGCGTGCGCAACTCGATCGAGGACTGCACGCTCGCCGAATACCGCCGCGTCAACGACATCAACGGGCTGGGCACGTTCCTCGGCTGCAAGGCCTCGATCCCCGCCATGAAGCAGTCTGCGATGACGCACGTGGGCGGCGGCTCGATCGTCAACATCTCCTCGGTGCTCGGCCTGCGCGGCGCGTCCTATGCGATGGCCTACTGCGCCAGCAAGGGCGCGGTGCGGCTCTTGACCAAGCACGTGGCGCTGCACTGCGCCCAGATGAAGTACAACATCCGCTGCAACTCGGTGCATCCGGGCTACATCGACACGCCGATGATCGCGCCGCGGCTCGACCAGCCGGTCGGCAACATGAGCGGCCGGCAGTGGCTCGAGGAGCTGCACCCGATCGGTCGGCTGGGGCGCGCCGACGAGGTCGCGGCCATGATCCTGTTCCTGCTGTCGGACGAGAGCTCCTTCTCGACCGGCTCGGAATTCGTCTGCGACGGCGGACTGACGGCTTAGGGAGCGCGGAACTCCAGATCCGCATCGTGATTCTGAGCGGACCTGGAGGTCCGCGCTCCGTTCAGCGCATCTCAGCGCATCCCGGTGATCGAGGCGCTGACCGCCCTGGGATCGCGCCTGGGCCAGCGGCCGGCCTCGACCTGGACGACGAAGTCGCCGACCAGGCGGTTGAACTGGTCGGGGTCCTCGATGTTGATGGTGTGGCCGCAGTTCGGCATCACCGCCAGCGCCGCCGACGGGATCTCGCGCTTCAGCAGCAGCGAGGGCGCGAGGCACGGCCAGTCCTCGTCGCCGGTCAGGATCAAGGTCGGGATGGTAAGCGCGCGCATCTTGTCCAAAAGGTCGTAGAGCGAGGGCCGCTGGCCCTGCACGCCGGTCTGGGTGTTGGCCGAGCCCAGGGCCGAATGCTCGGCCAGCTCCTTCCTGAACTGGGCAAAGCCGCGTGGGTCCTTGTTCTCGAACTGCACGCGCGTCGGGCCATAGGCGTACTTCTCGGCGAACTTGGCCATGCCCTCCTCCTTGAGGGCCTTGGCCACGAGCTCGACCTCGGCGCGGAACTTGGCCTGCTGGTCCTTCTCCGCGCCGTAGCCGCAGCCCGCAACGACCAGCGACAGCGCGCGTTGGGGATGGCGGAAGCCGAAATGCAGGGTGGCGAAGCCGCCCATCGACAGGCCGACGACATGCGCCTTGTCGATCTTGAGATGATCCATGACGGCGGCGATGTCGTCGGTGGCGCGGTTCTGCGAGTAGCTCTCGGGCTTCTCCGGCACATCGGAGGGCGGATAGCCGCGCGCGCTGAAAGTGATGCAGCGGTAGCGCTGGCCGAAGTGCCGCATCTGCGGCTCCCACGAGCGGTGGTCTGCCGCGAACTCGTGGACGAACACGATGGGCCGGCCGGCGCCGGTCTCCTCGTACCAGAGCTTCACGCGGTCGTCGGTGGTGGCGTATGGCATTCTTTTCTCCGGGTCGGCCCTGACTTTAGATCATATGCCGGTGTCGTGAGGGGATGATAGGCTTGCGCTTATGAGCGAGATCGGAACCGGCCTGCAGAACGCCACGGGCATTCGCGACGGCATTGCGCGGGCGGGTTATGCGTTCGTCGAAGCCTCGGACATGCGCAATGCGCTGGCCCGCTTCGGCACCCTGGCCGACTGGCCGGCCTTCGCGGAGAGCTGGGACGACCTCGAGGTCGACACCTACATGGCCGATGGCGGCCGCTACCGGCGCCGACGCTTCGGGGTATGGGCGGCCGGACGCCAGGGCCCGATCCTGCGCGGGCCGCACCAGCCGCACTTCCAAACGCTGGACTACAATTACCTGAACGGCGGCATCGAGCGCTGGTTCAAGCCGATCACCGACGAGATCGGCGATGGCGCCAGCATGCGCACCATCCTGGAATACTGCCGCGCCCTGTTTGGCCGCCTCGCACCCGAGACCACGCGCTGGCACATCGAGGCCCACCAGTTCCGCATCGAGGCGCGCCAGGGCGAGTCGGCCAAGCCCACGCCTGAGGGCATGCATCGCGACGGCGTCGACTACGTGCTGGTGCTGCTGGTCAACCGCCGCAATATCCGGAGCGGCACCACCACGGTGCACGACCTCGACAAGCGCACGCTCGGCAGCTTCACGCTGACCGATCCGCTCGACTCGGCCCTGGTCGACGACGCGCGCTGCTATCACGGCGTCACGCCGGTCGAGCCCGAGAACCCCGCGCAGCCCGCGTATCGCGACGTGCTGGTCGTGACCTTCCGCAAGACAGCCTAAGTCCCGAGCTGCATCCGCGCCGTGGTGCAGCTCACGGCGAAGATCGGGATCGGCTCGCAGAAATCGATCGTGCCCTTGGCGCCCTTGGCCGCCGCCGCGGCGGCGATGAAGGTGCGGATCTCGAAGCCGCCTTGCCCGCCGTTCTTGTAGATCTCGGCGTCGGTGTAGGAGAGCAGCGCTTCGCGGTCGTTGGCGGCCCAGCGCGCCAGGAATTCGCGGTCCCAGGCCTCGTTGATCTTGCCTGAGTCCGGCGTCGCCGGCCAATGCGAGATGCCGCCGGTGGCAACCAGCGCGACGCGCTCGGGCACGGCGTCGGCCGCCGACCGCAGCGCTTCGCCGAACGCCCAGGCGCGCCTGAGCGGCGTGAGCGGCGGGCCCTGGCAGTTGATGTTGGCCGGAACGATCGGCAGGTCGTAACTCGGCGTCAGGAAGTGCAGCGGCACGGAGATGCCGTGGTCGAACTTCCATTCCTCGGCGTAGGCGACGTCGACCGTCTGCATCACGCCTTCGATCAGCTTTCTGGACAGCGCCTTGTTGCCCGGCACCCTGGTGCGCTTGATGCGCAGGAAGGCTTCGTCCTCGATCGGTCCTTCGTAGGCATCCGCCATGCCCATGGCGAAGGCCGGCATGTTGTTCATGAAGAAGTTGGCGAAATGCTCGGCCGCCACCACGATCAGCGCGTCGGGCCGCGTGGCGCGGATGTCGTCACCCATGCGGCGCAGCGCGCTTTCCAGCGCCTGGCGGGTCTGGGTGTCGGCGCGCTCGGCGCGGGCGGTTATGCCGGGCGCGTGGCTGCAGGCGCCGCAATAGACCAGAGGCATCAGTGCTTCTCCCGTTCGCGCTTCAATCGGGCGTCGTGCGCCTCGACGCCCTCGTAGCCGGTCGCGGCATAGACGCCTTCGCGCACCGGACCGTGCTTCACCAGGCCCTGGCGCATGGCGTCGAGATAGGCGTTCCACTCGACCTTGTGCAGCGCCGCGAAGTGCATCAGGAGCTGGCCGTTCACGCCCAGCACATAGAGCAGGCCGATGTCGGGCCCCTCTTCCGCAGTTCCGACCAGCGCCCGCCTCTCCTCGTCCGTCAGCTCGTACTCGGCCAGCACCGCGTCACGCTCGCGCCCATAGCGCTCGCGCGTGCGCGGGTCGCGGTTGAGCTGGTAGATCAGCTTCTGGACCTGGTAGAGGCTCATCTCTTTTCCGTCACGTCATCATTCCATCTTTACTCCAGACACCTTCACGATCTCGGCCCAACGCGCACGCTCCTTGGGGATGAAGGCGGTGAACTCGGCGACCGAGCTGCCGACCAGGCGCACGCCGCGGCCGTTGAAGGTCTCGGCCATCTTGGGATCGCGCAGGATCTTGGCCGTCTCGGCATTGAGCCTGGCCACGATCTCCGGCGGCGTGCCGGCCGGCGCCACCAGCGCGAACCACGACGAGGCCTCGAAGCCCGGCACGCCCGCCTCGGCCGCGGTCGGCACGTCGGGCAGGATCGCCATGCGCTGCGGTGCCGCCCAGGCCAGCGCCCGGATGGCGCCGCTCCTGATGTGACCCAGCACCAACGGCGGATTGTCGACCAGGCCGTCGATCTGGCCAGCCACGAGGTCCTGCACCGCCGGTGCGGCGCCCTTGTAGGGCACGTGCGCCAGCTTGATCTTGGCCGCCTGCTCGAGCAGCACGATCGCAAGATGCGTCGTGGTACCGTTGCCGGCCGAACCGAAGTTGAGCTTGCCCGGCTCGGCCTTGGCCCTGTCGACCAGATCCTTCAGCGTCGTGAGCCCGGTCTTGGGACGCACGACCACGATGTTGGGCATGTCGCCGACCACGGTGATGGGCGCGAAGGCCTTGGCCGTATCGAACGGCATCTTGGCGTAGAGGAACTCGTTGATCGTCAGGATGCCGGCCGAGGCCAGCAGCAGCGTGTGGCCGTCGGGCTCGGCCTTGGCCACGATGTCCGCGCCGATGTTGCCGCCGGCGCCCGGCTTGTTGTCGACGATGACCTGCTGGCCCAGTGCCGTCTGCAGGCCTGGCTGGATCGCCCGCGCCAGCACGTCGGCGACGCCGCCCGGCGGGAACGGCGCCACGACGCGCACCGGTTTTGACGGATAGGTCTGCGCCCCCGCCGCCGAGGCGACGAGGATGCCGATAACACCGAAGAGAACGCTTATGCGCTTCATTATTTCCTCCCTGTTGCTGCTGTCATCCCGAGCGAAGCGAGGGACCTTTCCTTGTGGCCTTAAAGGTCCCTCGCTTCGCTCGGAATGACAATCGTGACTTAACCCCCGATCGTCACTCCCGCATCGGCGATGATGGTCTGGCCGGTGATGAAGGCGCCGGCCTTGCCGGCCAGCATGACGGCGATGCCGCCGATGTCGTCGGGCTCGCCAATTCGCCGAAGCGGCGCCGTCTGCAGGCGCTTGTCGAGGTACTCGGGGTTCTCCCACAGCGCCCGCGCGAAGTCAGTGCGCACCAGGCCCGGCGCGATGGTGTTGACGCGGATGTTGTCGGGCCCCAGCTCGGCCGCGAGGTTGCGCGCGAGCTGCATGTCGGCTGCCTTGGAGATGCAGTAGGCGCCGATCACCGTGCTCGCCCGCACGCCGCCGATCGACGACACGATGATCACCGAGCCGTCCTTCTTGGCGCGCATGTCGGGGGCGCAGAGATTGATCAGCCAGATGTTGGACAGGATGTTGTTCTGCATGATCTTGGTGAAGACCTCGTCCGGCATCTTGTCGGTCCGCCCGTAGTAGGGATTGCTGGCCGCGTTCAGGACCAGCACGTCGACCGGCCCGATCTGCTTCCTGGTCTCGGCGATCAGGTTCTCGCACTGCGCCTTGTCCGAGATGTTGCAGGGGATGACGATCGCCTCGCCGCCCGCCTTGCGGATCTCGGCGGCAGCCTCGTCGCAGGCCGGCTTCTTGCGCGACGACACCACGACCCTGGCACCCTGCAGGGCGAGGTGCAGGGCGATCGACTTGCCGATGCCCTTGCTCGAGCCGGTGACGACGGCGACCTTGCCCGAAAGATCGAAAAGCGGCGATGCCATGAAAACGTCCTCCAGAAGTGACGCGCCTGTGTCGCATGAACGCGACCAGCGGAAAATCCGGATCGTGTTCGTGCGACATCGCGATGTCGCCGTGCAACCCTTTGATCGCGCTGATCGAAAGGTGCCCGGAAGGCCGAGACGCCTGTCGCCTAAATCGCGACGTGCGCGACATTCATGCTTCCTCCTGCCAGCGCTCGGGGATCGGCATATGGCGCGCACGCTCGCTCGCCGCTTCGAGCAATGCGATGTTGAGGCCCGGCGTGGCATCCGCCCGCCGCGTCCGCTCACGCAACCTGTCGAAGCGGGCCAGCAGGCGCATCAGCATGGCATCGTTGTGCCGCTCAACGGAGGCGATCTGCTCGCCGCGATGAAAAACCGGCCGGCGATCGGCGCTGAGCGCCCGGCGCATCGCGAGGTCCTCCAGGATATCCAGGCGCTGCGAGAGCACCTCCTCGTAGCGACGCGCGAAAGTGGCGTTGAGGGCGCGCCAGCGCTGCACGGTCCGCGGCGTGATACCCACCCGTGCCGCGGCCTCGGCCACCGAGCCCGACTCCGCCAGCCGGCGCAGGAAGCAGGTCTGCAGGCGGGCACGCGTCGGCCGACGCGGCGGCCCGGCATCGCCGGGCGGCGGCGCGAGCGGCGCGGCCGGGATGACAGGGAGTGTGGCCGATGCGGCTGTGCGCCCGGCCTCGGGAGACTTGCGACGGCTGGTCATGAGGGCTCCATGGAGTGGCAAAAGGCAATACCAAAGTTAGTATACAATAACTATCGTAATATTCCAAGCCTTGATTCCAGGCATGGAGGCCTGTGAGCCTTCAGGCTGCGCCCCGAAGGCTCATCCTCATTTCGCCCTGTCCGCCAGCACCTGCTCGAAAAACTCGATGACCGGCTGCAGCGCGCTCGGACCGGCATGGCCGAGGCCCGGCAGCAGGTCGTGGCGTACGGCGATGCCATGCTTTTCGTAGTTGGCCTTGAGCGTCGCCAGCCGGTCGATGCGCGTGCGGCCGGCGTCGTTGGCGCCTTCCATCCAGGCGGCGTCGCCGGGCTTGAGGGTGATCTCCCAGGTCTCGGTGTCTTCCGCTCCCACCAGCATCTGCACGCGGACCCGGCGCATGGCCTCGAGGTCGACCCCGACGCCGAGCTCGGCCTCGAGGTTGCGCGTCCCGACCCACCAGTCGCGGCTGTCGTCGATCAAGGTGACGTTGCCGGGGGCGCCGACCGACACGGCCGCCAGCCGCTGCGGGTGCAAGGTGTAGAAGCGGTGAACGAACTGTCCGCCCCCCGAGAAGCCGAACAGCAGGACGCGGCGTGAATCGACGCCGTACTTCGCGGTCACCTCGTCGATCATCGAGAGCAGGAGAAGATCGAAGCGCATGTCGTGGAACTTCAATCGCTTGAAGTTCGACAGCTCGCCTGGCTCGATCAGACCGGCGGGAAAGAGCGGGGCGAGCACGATCGAGCCCGTGCGCTCGGCAAGATCCGCGAAGCCGTCGCGGTAGGCGGTCGCGGTGCGGCCGGTGCCATGGACGGCGACGATCAGCCGGCAGGCCGACCTGTCCCGATCCTTCAGCGATTTCGGGACATGCAGGCAGTAGCTCACGCGCTGGTCGGCCTGAAGGGCGAAGAAGGGCGTGGCGCCCACGTCGTAGTAGCCGAGCGGCATCGGTCAGGTCTCCAATGGTGGTGGGCGACGATCTCGTCGACGGCGGAATCTTTAGACAAAGCCATCATCCCGAGCGAAGCCGCCCCCCTCGACTTCGCTCGGGGCAGGCTCCGTGCGGTGTAGCCGAGGGACTTTATCTTCTCGGTGCGTCAACAAGAACAGGTCCCTCCACTGCGCCGCCCTTCGGGCGGCTCCGGTCGGGATGACGGGTGATGTCACAACCGCCCCGCCATCTGCGTCAGCCCCGACGCGACGGACAGGAGGTCCGAGCCCGTTGCCAACCGTGCCGCCGGCGCCGCCTCGGCAATCGCCGCGCGCACGGCCGGCACGCGGCTCGACCCGCCGGTGAGGAAGACGGTGTCGATCGCCGCACCATCGAGATCCGCCGCGGCGATGCAGTCGCGGGCCGCCTCGCACAGCCGATCGGTCCTCGTCCGGATCGCCCGCTCGAAGTCGGCGCGCGTCACCGGGGCTGCGAGGCTCTTCTCGACGAGGTCGAGGGATACGGCGGCATCGCGCCCGGCGCTGAGCGCGATCTTGGCGTCCTCCACCGCGAAGGCGACGCGGTGGCCCAGGCGCTTGCCGATCACGGTCAGGAGCCGCCTGACCTTTTCCGGCTCGCATGCCTCCAGGACCAGCCCGCCTACCTCGCGCTCGTTCTTGTAGGTGTAGGCGAAGTTGATCGTCGCCCAGGTCGCAAGCTCGTGATAGAGCGCGTTCGGCATCGTCAGATCCTTCTCGGCCAGCCGCGTGCCGAGGCCGAACAGCGGCATCACCGCGGCGAGGCTGAGCGCGCTGTCGAAATCCGTGCCGCCGACGCGCACGCCTGTCGTCGCCAGGATATCCCCGGTGCGATCGATGCGCCCGCGGCGCTGCGGCCCGATGCGAACCACCGAGAAGTCGCTGGTGCCGCCGCCGATGTCGGCGATCAACACCAGCTCTTCGGCCTGCACCGTCTGTTCGTAGTGCCAGGCGGCGGCGATGGGCTCGGGGACGAAGACGACATGGCTGAACCCCGCCTGGCGGGCGATGGTCTCGAGCACGGCTTGCGCCCGCGCATCGGCCTGCTCGTCGCCGTCGACGAAACGCACCGGCCGTCCATGCACGACCGCCGTGACCTCCTGCCCGGCGAAGGCCTCCGCCTTGTGCTTCAGATGGCGCACGAAGATCCCGACGACCTCGGCGAGCGGCACCTTGCGGCTGCCCAGGCGGGTCTCCTCGTCGATCAGAGGAGAGCCCAGGATCGTCTTCAGCGCCCGCATCAGCCGGCCCTCGGTCTGGCCGACATAGGCCGAGATGGCGGCGCTGCCGAACAGGACGCGGTGCGCTTCGTAATCGAAGAACACCGCGCTCGGCATCAGGGTCTTGCCGTCCTCGAGCGGCGCCAGAGCGACGGCATTGCCACGGGCGATGCCGATCGCCGAGTTCGACGTTCCGAAATCCAATCTGCAGGCGATCATCCGGTTCCCCTTCATACGTGAAGGGGTTCTCATCTATTGGGATACAGGGGAATCGGGTGAGTTAATTTTCATGAGATGAGGCTGACGAGGAAGTCCTCGTCCCAAGCTGCGGTCAATCGTTTGGTCGTCATG
>WHTW01000032.1 GCA_009377525.1 Rhodospirillales bacterium | reverse complement strand
CACACGCCGTTCTTCACGAACTACCGTCCGCAGTTCTACTTCCGGACGACGGACGTGACGGGCGTTGTGTCGCTGCCCGAGGGGACGGAGATGGTGATGCCGGGCGACAATGCGCGCATGACGGTCGAGCTGATCCAGCCGATCGCCATGGACGAGGGCCTGCGCTTTGCCATCCGCGAGGGCGGCCGAACCGTCGGCGCCGGCGTCGTCACAAAGATCGTCAAATAACGCCTGCCAGCGCCCAAGCGAGCACAGACCATGGACAATACCAATATCCGAATCCGGCTGAAGGCTTTCGATCATCGCGTGCTCGACACGTCGACCAGCGAGATCGTGAGCACGGCCAAGCGGACGGGCGCGCAGGTGCGCGGTCCGATCCCGCTGCCGACCGGCATCGAGAAGTTCACGGTCAACCGCTCGCCGCACATCGACAAGAAGTCGCGCGAGCAGTTCGAGATCCGCACCCACAAGCGGGTCCTCGACATCGTCGATCCCACCCCGCAGACGGTCGACGCGCTGATGAAGCTCGACCTCGCCTCGGGCGTGGACGTCGAGATCAAGCTCGGCGCCTAAGGGACAGGGAAGAGAAGGAACAGGACCATGCGTTGCGGTCTCCTAACCCAGAAGGTCGGCATGACCCGCGTCTTCAATGACGAGGGCGAGCACGTGCCCGTCACCGTTCTGAAGGTGGATCAGCTGCAGGTTGTCGCCGTCCGCTCGGAAGAGAAGGACAAGTACACTGCCGTCCAGCTCGGCTACGGCAAGGCCAAGGTCAAGAACGTGAGCCAGCCCAACCGCGGCCACTTCGCCAAGGCCAAGGTCGAGCCCAAGAAGAAGCTGGTCGAGTTCCGCGTCGCCAAGGACGCCGTGCTCGAAGTCGGCGCCGAGCTGGTGCCAAGCCACTTCGTGCCCGGCCAGTTCGTCGACGTCATCGGCACCACCATCGGCCGCGGCTTCACCGGCTCGATGGTGCGCTGGAACTTCCACGGCCTGGAAGCCAGCCACGGCGTGTCGGTCTCGCACCGCAGCCACGGCTCGACCGGTAACCGCCAGGATCCCGGCCGCACCTTCCCCGGCAAGAAGATGGCCGGCCACTACGGCCACGAGCGCGTGACCACGCAGAACCTCAAGGTCGTCGCCGCCGACGACGAGAAGGGCCTGCTGCTGGTCTCCGGCGCCGTCCCCGGTCCGCGCGGCGGCTACATCATCGTCAAGGACGCCTCCAAGCGCGCCCGCCCCGAGGATGCCCCGTACCCGGCCGGCCTGCGCAAGGCTGCTGCCGAAGCGGCGGCTCCCGCAGCGGAAGCGCCGGCGGCTGACGCGCCCGAAGCCACTGGGCCTGCGGCTTAAGGACAGAACCATGAAGATCGCGGTCAAGACCATCGAGGGCGGCAGCGCCGGCGAGATCGAACTCGCCGACGGCGTGTTTGCCGTCCCCGTCCGCAAGGACATCCTGCAGCGCTGCGTGGTGTGGCAGCTGTCGCGCCGCCAGCAGGGCACGCACAAGACCAAGGGCCGTTCCGAAGTGACGGCGACGGCCAAGAAGATGTACGCCCAGAAGGGCACCGGCCGGGCCCGCCACGGCAACGAGGCGGCGCCGCAGTTCCGCGGCGGCGGCAAGGCCTTCGGTCCGGTGGTGCGCAGCCATGCCTCCGACCTGCCGAAGAAAGTGCGCAAGCTCGCCCTTCGCACGGCGCTGTCGGCCAAGGTGGCCGAGGGCAAGCTGATCGTGGTCGAGACCGCGACGCTCGCCGAGCCCAAGACAGCCCAGCTCAAGACCCACTTCGGCAAGCTCGGCGTGTCGAGCGTGCTGGTGATCGCCGGCGCCGAGGTCGACACAAACTTCGCGCGCGCCGCGGCCAACATCGCCCACGTCGATGTGCTGCCGCAGCAGGGCGCCAACGTCTACGACATCCTGCGCCGCGACATGCTGGTGCTGACCAAGGATGCCGTGAAGCATCTCGAGGAGCGCCTGCAATGAGCGTCAAGGCGAACAGGGCCGCCGTGGGAGCCACCGTTTCCCGCGCCCGCATGTACGAGGTGATCCGCTCGCCGCTGATCACCGAAAAGACCACCAACGGCTCCGAGCACGGCCAGGTGACTTTCCGCGTGTCGATGGACGCCACCAAGCCCGAGATCAAGCAGGCCGTCGAAGGCCTGTTCAAGGTCAAGGTGAAGGCGATCAACACCGTCACCGTGAAGGGCAAGAAGAAGATCTTCCGCGGCCGTCCCGGCGTGCGGAGCGACTGGAAGAAAGCGATCGTCTCGCTGGTCGAGGGTCACAAGATCGACGTGACCACGGGCCTGTAGGACGGGGGACAGACAGATGGCTCTGAAGACTTACAAGCCGATCACGCCGTCGCTGCGGCAGCTGGTCATCGTCGACCGCACGGGCCTGTGGAAGGGCAAGCCGGTCAAGGCGTTGACGCGCGGCAAGAAGAAGACCGGCGGCCGCAACAACCATGGCCGTATCACCAGCAACCACATGGGCGGCGGTCACAAGCAGCGCCTGCGCCTGGTCGACTTCAAGCGCCGCAAGTTCGGTGTCGCCGCGACCGTCGAGCGCCTGGAGTACGACCCCAACCGGTCGGCCTTCATTGCGCTGATCAAGTACGCCGACTGCGAGCTCGCCTACATCCTGGCGCCGCAGCGCCTGAAGGCGGGCGACGAGGTCGTGTCGGGCGAGCGCGTCGACATCAAGCCGGGCAACGCCATGCCACTTGCCAACATGCCGGTGGGCACCATCGTGCATAACGTCGAGCTGAAGAAGGGCAAGGGCGGCCAGCTCGCACGGTCGGCCGGCACCTACGCCCAGCTCGTCGGCAAGGACGCGGGCTACGCCCAGATCAAGCTGAACTCGGGCGAGCTGCGCCTGGTGCCGGGCGAGTGCCTGGCCACCGTCGGCGCGGTGTCGAACCCCGACAACCAGAACATCGTGATCGGCAAGGCCGGCCGCCAGCGTTGGCTCGGTCGCCGCCCGGTCGTTCGCGGCGTCGCCATGAACCCGGTCGATCACCCGCACGGCGGCGGCGAAGGCCGCACCTCGGGCGGCCGCCACCCGGTCACCCCGTGGGGCAAGCCGACCAAGGGCAAGAAGACCCGCAAGAACAAGGCGACGGACAAGTTCATCATCCGCCGCCGTAGCGCGACGCGCTGACGAGGAGATAGGACAGTGGCACGTTCCGTTTGGAAGGGTCCCTTCGTCGAGGGGAGCCTCATCAAGAAGGCCGAGAAGGCGCGCCAGACCGTGCGCAGCGAAGTGATCAAGACCTGGTCGCGGCGCTCGACGATTCTGCCGCAGTTCGTGGGCCTCACGTTCGGCGTCTACAACGGCAAGAAGTTCATCCCGGTGAACGTCACCGAGGAGATGGTCGGTCACAAGCTCGGCGAGTTCTCGCCGACCCGCACCTTCCATAACCACTCGGGCGACAAGAAAGTGTCGAAGGACTAACCGATGAGCAAGCCATCAAACACCCGCCGCGAGGCGGACAACGAGGCCAAGGCCGTGATGCGCACCATCCGCGTCAGCCCGCGCAAGCTCGACCTCGTCGCCGCCACCATCCGCGGCAAGAAGGCGGCGTCGGCCGTCAACGAGCTCACCTTCTCCAAGAAGCGCATCGCGCAGGACGTCAAGAAGGCGCTGAACTCGGCCATCGCCAACGCCGAGAACAACCACAACCTCGACGTCGATCGCCTGATCGTCGCCGAGGCGTCGGTCGGCAAGGGCCTGGTGATGAAGCGCTTCCAGACGCGCGGCCGCGGCCGCGCCGCCGGCATCATCAAGCCGTTCAGCCATCTCACCATCGTGGTGCGCGAGCGCGCCGAGGCGGAGGACAAGTAATGGGTCAGAAGGTCAATCCCATCGGCCTCAGGCTCGGCATCAACCGCACCTGGGATTCCCGGTGGTACGCCGAGGGCGGCGAATACTCCAAGATGCTCCATGAGGACATCCACATCCGCAAGGTGCTGCGCGAGCGGCTCAGCCAAGCGGGTGTGGCCAAGATCGTCATCGAGCGTCCGGCCAAGCGCGCCCGCGTCACCATCCACACCGCCCGTCCGGGTGTCGTGATCGGCAAGAAGGGCGCCGACATCGAGAAGCTGCGCGGCGACCTCGCCAAGATGACCAAGGGCGAGGTGGCCCTGAACATCGTCGAGATCCGCAAGCCCGAGATCGATGCCACGCTGATCGCCGAGAATATCGCCCAGCAGCTCGAGCGCCGCGTCGCCTTCCGTCGCGCCATGAAGCGCGCCGTGCAGTCGGCCATGCGTCTGGGCGCCCAGGGCATCCGCATCAACTGCTCGGGCCGCCTGGGCGGCGCCGAGATCGCCCGCATGGAATGGTACCGCGAGGGTCGCGTGCCGCTGCACACGCTGCGCGCCGACATCGACTACGGCACCGCCACCGCCTTCACCACCTTCGGCACCTGCGGCGTCAAGGTCTGGGTGTTCAAGGGCGAGATCATGGCCCACGACCCGATGGCGCACGACAAGCGCGCCGAGGAAGCCGCCCCGCAGCGCACACCCGCCCGGGTCGAGCGTTCGGAGCAGAGGGACGCGTAAGACATCATGCTGCAACCCAAGCGCACCAAGTACCGCAAGGCCTTCAAGGGCCGCATCAGCGGCGCCGCCAAGGGCGGGTTCAACCTCGACTTCGGCGCCTATGGCCTGAAGGCGATGGAACCCGACCGGCTGACCGCGCGCCAGATCGAGGCCGCCCGCCGCGCCATCACGCGCCACATGAAGCGTGCCGGCCGCGTCTGGATCCGCGTGTTCCCCGACGTGCCGGTGTCCAAGAAGCCGGCCGAGGTCCGCATGGGCTCGGGCAAGGGCGCGCCGGAGTTCTGGGCGGCCCGCGTGAAGCCCGGCCGCGTGCTGTTCGAGCTCGACGGCGTGCCGGTCCAGGTCGCCCGCGAGGCGCTCGAGCTGGCCGCCGCCAAGCTGCCGATCAAGACGCGCTTCGTCGCCCGCGTCGGCGCCGAAGGCTGAGGAGAGAGCCATGAAGGCCAGCGATCTGCGTCCCAAGACCCAGGACCAGCTCAAGGAAGAGCTGGGCAACCTGCGCAAGGAAGCATTCAACCTGCGTTTCCAGAAGGCCGGCGGACAGCTCGGCAAGACGGGTCGCGTGCGCCAGGTGCGCCGCGACATCGCCCGCATCAAGACGGTGCTGGGCGAAAAGACCGCGGGCTAAGGAGCAAGACATGCCGAAGCGAGTTCTGGAAGGCGTCGTCGTCAGCGACAAGATGGACAAGACCATCGTCGTCAAGGTCGAGCGGCGCGTTCAGCATCCGATCTACAAGAAGTTCATTCGACGCTCGAAGAAGTATCACGCGCACGACGAGGCCAATGTCTTCAAGGGCAGGGTCGGCGAGAAGGTGCGTATCCGCGAGTGCCGCCCGCTGTCCAAGACCAAGAGCTGGGAAGTTCTGGTCGAGGCGGCCAAGGCCTAGGACGGAGCAGCAGTCATGATCCAGATGCGTACCAACCTCGAGGTCGCCGACAATTCCGGCGCCCGTCGGGTCCAGTGCATCAAGGTGCTGGGCGGCTCGCGCCGCAAGTATGCCAGCGTCGGCGATGTCATCGTCGTCTCCATCAAGGAGGCGATCCCGCGCGGCCGCGTGAAGAAGGGCGAGGTGCACCGTGCCGTCGTCGTGCGCACGTCGTTTCCGCTGCGCCGCGTCGACGGCAGCGCCATCCGCTTCGACCGCAACGCCGCGGTCCTGATCAGCAAGCAGGACGAGCCGATCGGCACCCGCATCTTCGGACCGGTGACGCGCGAGCTGCGCGCCAAGAAGTTCATGAAGATCATCTCGCTCGCGCCGGAGGTGCTCTGAGCCATGGCCAACAAGCTCAAGATCCGCAAGGGCGACCGCGTGAAGGTCATCGCCGGCCGCAGCAAGGGCAAGATCGGTGACGTGCTGCGCGTGCTCGCCGCCGACCAGCGCGTGGTCGTGTCGGGCGTCAACGTCATCAAGCGCCACACCAAGCCCAGCCGCACCGAGTCCGGCGGCATCATCGAGCGCGAAGCCGCGATCCACGTGTCGAACGTGGCCCTGCTCGATCCCAAGACCGACAAGCCGACCAAGATCGGCTTCAAGTTCCTCGAAGATGGTCGGAAGGTGCGCTTCGCGCGCGGTTCCGGCGAAACAATCGACCGCTAGGAGAACGGGCCATGCCCGCGCGACTGCAAGAACACTACACCAAGACCGTGCGTGAGGCGCTCACGAAGGAGTTCTCCTACAAGAACGCCTTCGAGGTGCCGAAGCTCGACAAGATCGTCATCAACATGGGCGTCGGCGAGGCGGTCAACGACCGCAAGGCCGTCGACGGCGCCGCGGCCGAGCTGGCGGCGATCACCGGCCAGAAGCCGGTGATCATCAAGTCGCGCAAATCGATCGCGACCTTCAAGCTGCGCGAGGGCATGGCGATCGGCACCAAGGTCACGCTGCGCCGCGACCGCATGTACGAGTTCATCGATCGCCTGATCAACATCGCCCTGCCGCGCGTCCGCGACTTCCGCGGGCTGAACGGCAAGTCGTTCGACGGCAATGGCAACTTCGCCGTGGGCCTGAAGGAGCAGATCGTGTTCCCCGAGATCGACTACGACAAGGTCGACCAGGTGCGCGGCATGGACATCATCATCTGCACGACAGCGAAGACGGACGCGGAAGCCAAGGCGCTTCTCCGTGCTTTCGACTTCCCGTTCGTGAACTGAGGCCGGAGAACGAAATGGCCAAGACGAGTTCAGTCGAGAAGAACAACCGGCGCATCAAGATGGCGAAGCAGTACGCTGCCAAGCGCGCCAAGCTGAAGGCGATGGCTGTCGACGACAAGCTGCAGCCTGAGGAGCGCTTCGCCGCGCGCCTCAAGCTGGCCGAGCTGCCGCGCAATTCCTCGCCGACGCGCATTCGCAATCGGTGCGAGATCACGGGCCGTCCGCGGGCCGTGTATCGCAAGTTCAAGCTGTCGCGCCTTGCGCTGCGTCAGCTCGCCTCGCTGGGCGCTCTGCCCGGCGTGGTGAAGTCGAGCTGGTAACGGGGGCCGTAGACCATGTCTATGACAGATCCTGTCGGTGATTTGCTGACCCGCATCCGCAACGGCCAGGCCGCACGCCTCGACAGCGTGACCGTGCCGGCCTCGCGCCTGCGGTCCAACGTGCTCGATGTGCTGCAGCGCGAAGGCTACATCCGCGGCTGGTTCGAGGAGGAGCTTCGTCCGGGCGTGAAGGAGCTTCGCGTCGAGCTGAAGTACGACAACGGCCGGCCCGTGATTAAGGAGATCAAGCGCGTCTCCACCCCGGGCCGCCGCGTCTATTCCAAGATCCGCGAGCTGCCGCGCCACTTCAACGGGCTCGGCATCTCGATCCTGTCCACGCCGCGCGGCGTCATGTCCGACGCCGAGGCGCGTGCCGCCAATGTCGGCGGCGAAGTCATCTGCAAGGTGTTCTAGCCATGTCGCGCGTCGGCAAGAATCCGGTCCCCATCCCGGCCGGGGTCACCATCGACCTCAAGGGCCAGCATCTCAAGGCCAAGGGCAAGCGGGGCGAGCTGCAGTTCACGGTGCACGACGATGTCGAGGTCACCCGGGACGGCGATGCGCTCAACTTCAAGCCGCGCAACGACAGCCGCCGCGCCCGCATGCAGTGGGGCACGGCGCGCAACCTCGTCAGCAACCTGGTGAAGGGCGTGTCGGACGGCTTCACCATCAACCTCGAGATCAACGGCGTCGGCTATCGCGCCCAGGCCGATGCCAAGAACCTCAAGCTGCAGCTCGGCTTCAGCCATGACGTCGAGGTGCCGATCCCGGCCGGCATCCAGATCAAGGCGCTGAAGCCGACCGAGATCGAGATCACCGGCGCCGATCGCCAGAAGGTGGGCCAGCTCGCGGCCGAGATCCGCAGCCTGCGTCCGCCCGAGCCCTACAAGGGCAAGGGCATCAAGTACTCGACCGAGACGATCCGGCGCAAGGAAGGCAAGAAGAAGTAGAGGCGAACGATGTCCAAGCAGAACGCCCTTTTCGCCCGCCGCCAGCGGCGCACGCGCCACGCGCTGCGCCAGGCCGCCGGCGGCCGCCCGCGCCTCAGCGTCTTCCGCTCGGGCAAGCACATCTATGCCCAGGTCATCGACGACCGTAAGGGTGCCACGCTCGCTGCCGCCTCGTCGCTCGACGGGGACGTCAAGGGCAAGATCAAGACCGGCGCCGACAAGTCGGCGGCGGTCGAGGTCGGTAAGCTGATCGCTGCCCGCGCCATCGCCGCCGGTGTGAAGGAAGTGGTCTTCGACCGCGGCGGTTACATGTATCACGGCCGCGTCGCTGCGCTGGCCAATGCCGCCCGTGAGGGCGGCCTGTCGTTCTGAGGAGTTAGCACATGGCTCGTTCACCCGGTGGTTCCGGCCGTGGCTCGCGCGATCGTGGACGCGACCGCGACCGCGACGATGAAAATGAACTGACCGACAAGCTGGTCACCATCAATCGCGTCGCGAAAGTGGTGAAGGGCGGCCGGCGCTTCGCTTTCGCGGCGATCGTCGTGGTCGGCGATCAGCGCGGCCGCGTCGGCCACGGCGCCGGCAAGGCGCGCGAGGTGCCTGAGGCGATCCGCAAGGCGACGGAAGCGGCCAAGCGCGGCCTGATCCGCGTGCCGCTGCGCGACGGCCGCACCCTGCATCACGACGTCAAGGGCCGCTTCGGCGCCGGCAAGGTGACGCTGCGCGCCGCCCCGGCCGGTACCGGCATCATCGCCGGCGGTCCGATGCGCGCCGTGTTCGAGACGCTCGGCATAAAGGACATCGTCGCCAAGTCGGTCGGCACGTCCAACCCGCACAACATGATCAAGGCGACGTTCGTGGCCCTGCAGCAGCTCAACTCGCCGCGCATGGTCGCCACCCGCCGCGGCAAGAAGGTCGGCGACCTGCTGGGCCGCCGTGACGAGACCGCCGCCGAGGCAGCGGCTTAAGGAGCACGGTCATGGCCGAAGGCAAGAAGATCAGGATCACCCAGACCGGCAGCCATATCGGCCGCACGGACGACCAGCGCGGCACGCTGATCGGCCTGGGGCTGAACAAGCGCCATCGCAGCCGCGAGCTCGTGGACACCCCCGAGGTGCGCGGCATGATCAACAAGGTGCGCCATCTGGTGCGCGTTGAAGACGACAAGGCCGCCTAAGTCGGTGGCTTGAAGGGATCGACGATGAAACTCAACGAAATCGCCGACAACGCCGGAGCCCGCAAGGCGCGCATGCGCGTCGGTCGCGGCATCGGCTCGGGCAAGGGCAAGACCGCCGGACGAGGCGTCAAGGGCCAGAAGTCGCGCACGGGCGTGGCCATCAAGGGCTTCGAAGGCGGCCAGATGCCGCTCTATCGGCGCATCCCCAAGCGCGGCTTCCGGCCGCCGAACCAGAAGGCCTGGCAGGTCGTCAACCTCGGCACGTTGCAGAAGGCGATCGACGAGAAGAAGATCGACGCCGGCAAGACCATTGACGCCGCCGCCATGCAGGCCGCCGGCCTGTTCAAGAAGTCGTTGGACGGCGTGCGCCTCCTTGGCAAAGGCGAGATCAAGACCAAGATCGAGGTGAAGGTCGCGGGCGCCTCGGCGTCGGCGATCGCCGCGGTCGAGAAGGCCGGCGGCAAGGTCGAGCTGCCGCCCAAGGCGCAAGCCGAGGCGGCCTGAACCCTTCACGCGTGAGGTTCCATGGCATCCGCCGCCGAGCAACTTGCATCCAACCTGAACTGGGGCGCGATCGGTAAGGCGACCGAGCTGAAGAAGCGCCTGTGGTTCACCGTGGGCGCGCTCGTCATCTTCCGCGTCGGCGCCTACATTCCCGTGCCCGGTGTCGATCCCCAGGCTCTGGCCGAGATCTTCGCCCAGAACGCCGGCGGCATCGCCGGCATGCTCGACGTGTTCTCCGGCGGCTCGATCGGCCGCATGTCGGTGCTGGCGCTCAGCATCATGCCGTACATCTCGGCCTCCATCATCATGCAGATTCTGACGTCGGTCGTGCCGACGCTCGAGGCGCTGAAGAAGGAGGGCGAGGCCGGCCGCAAGAAGATCAACCAGTACACCCGCTACGGCACGGTGGTCCTCGCGGCCTTCCAGGCCTACGGCATCGCCGTCGGCCTGGAGAGCCAGGCGGCCTCGATGGGACCGGTCGTGCTCGATCCCGGCCTGTTCTTCCGTTTCGTGACGGTGGTCACCCTGGTCGGCGGCACGCTGTTCCTGATGTGGCTCGGCGAGCAGATCACCGCGCGCGGCGTCGGCAACGGCATCTCGCTGATCATCTTCGCCGGCATCGTGGCGGCGCTGCCCGGCGCGCTGATCCAGACCCTCGAGCTCGGCCGCACCGGCGCGCTGTCGGCGCTGTTCATCATCGCGCTGGTGATCGGCGTAGTGGTCGTGGTGGCGGTCGTCGTGTTCATGGAGACCGCGCAGCGGCGCATCATCGTCCAGTACCCCAAGCGCCAGGTCGGCAACAAGATGTATGGCGGCGAGGCCTCGCACCTGCCGCTCAAGATCAACACTGCGGGCGTCATCCCGCCGATCTTCGCCTCCTCGCTGCTGCTCTTCCCGGCGACCATCGCGGGGTTCCAGGGCGCCGGCGGCGAGCCCGGCTGGGTGCAGTGGATCGCGACCTGGCTCGGCCACGGCCAGCCGCTCTACCTGCTGTCCTATGTCGGCCTGATCGTCTTCTTCTGCTTCTTCTATACGACCGTCGTCTTCAACCCGAACGACACGGCCGACAACCTGAAGAAGAACGGCGGCTTCGTGCCCGGCATCCGCCCGGGCAAGAACACCGCCGAGTACCTGGAATACATCCTCAATCGCCTGACGGTGGCCGGCGCGCTCTATCTCTCGGCGGTCTGTATCCTGCCCGAGCTGCTGATCGCCCGCGGCGGTGTGCCGTTCTATTTCGGTGGCACCAGCCTCCTGATCGTGGTCTCGGTGACGCTCGACACGGTGACCCAGATCCAGGCGCACCTGCTCGCCCACCAGTACGAGGGTTTGATCAAGAAGGCCCGCCTGCGGGGCCGCGGCCGATGAACATCATCTTTCTGGGACCGCCGGGCGCCGGAAAGGGCACCCAGGCGCAGCGCCTGCAGGCCGAGAAGGGCATGGTCCAGCTCTCGACCGGCGACATGCTGCGCGCTGCGGTGGCCTCGGGCAGCGAGCTCGGCAAGAAGGCCAAGGGGATCATGGAGCGGGGCGAGCTGGTGCCCGACTCGCTGATGGTCGGCCTGATCGAGGACCGTATCGCCCAGCCGGATGCCGCCAAGGGCTTCATCCTGGACGGCTTCCCGCGCACCGAGGCCCAGGCCAAGGCACTCGACGAGATGCTGGCCAAGGCGGGCAAGAAGCTCGACCGCGTGGTCGAGATGGAAGTCGACGAGGATGCACTGACCGAGCGCATTGTCGGCCGCTTCACCTGCGCGAAGTGCGGCACGGGCTACCACGACAAGTTCAAGCGGCCCAAGGTCGACGGGGTCTGCGACGTCTGCGGCTCCAAGGACTTCACCCGCCGCAAGGACGATAATGCAGAGACCATGAAGACACGTATGGCGGCCTACCGCGCCCAGACGGAGCCGCTGCTGCCCTACTACGGGGCCCGCGGGGTGCTCAGGAAGGTCGATGGCATGGCGCCGATGGATGAGGTTTACCGTCAAATCTCCGGGGTTTTATCGGGGGCTTGACAAGTTTGAGTTCCGTTGACTCGGGCACGCGCATCCCTATAATCGCGCGCTTTTCCGGGGCCAGCGGAACGTGTGACGGGCGCGCATCAGCGCGCCGTAAGTCTTTGAAGGAGTTGGAACTTTGGCTCGTATAGCCGGCGTGAACATTCCCACCGCCAAGCGCGTGATCGTGGGGCTGCAATACATCCACGGGATCGGCCAGGCGAAAGCCAGGGAGATCCTGGGGAAAGTGGGGATCGACGAATCGCGACGCGTGAACACGCTGACCGACGACGAGGTCATCCGCATCCGCGAGACCATCGACCGCGACTACTCGGTCGAGGGTGATCTGCGGCGTGAAGTGGCGATGAACATCAAGCGTCTGATGGACCTCGCCTGCTACCGCGGCCTGCGGCACCGCCGCGGTCTTCCGGTCCGCGGCCAGCGCACGCATACCAATGCGCGCACCCGCAAGGGCCCGGCCAAGCCGATTGCCGGCAAGAAGAAAGTCACGAAGTAAACTCGAAGGAATCGGATCATGGCCAAGCCTGCAGCCGCCACGAGTGGCGCCGCCGCCACCGGCGCGCGTCCCCGCCGCAAGGAGCGCAAGAACATCATCGCCGGCGTCGCTCACGTGAACGCTTCGTTCAACAACACGATCGTCACGATCACCGACGCGCAGGGCAACACCATCGCCTGGTCGTCGTCGGGCCAGCAGGGCTTCAAGGGCTCGCGCAAGTCGACGCCGTTCGCCGCCCAGATGGCGGCGGAGAATGCCGGCCGCAAGGCCATGGAGCACGGCATGCGCACGCTGGAGATCGAGGTGCGCGGCCCGGGTTCGGGGCGCGAGTCGGCGCTGCGCGCGCTGCAGGCGGTCGGCCTTGCCGTCACCGCCATCCGCGACGTCACGCCGATCCCGCACAACGGCTGCCGTCCGCCGAAGCGTCGTCGCGTCTGAGTTCGAGCCGAGGCGGCGCGCTCCTGCGCCGCCCGCTTTTGGAATGTTGTGGCGAGCCCTGTCGGGCGCGCCTGAAACCGGTCTAGAGAGGTAGCCCCCGTGCTTCAGAAGAACTGGCAGGACCTGATCAAGCCGGAGAAGCTTGTCACCGAAGCCGGCGTCGATTCAGGTCGCACCGCGACCATCGTCGCCGAGCCGCTCGAGCGCGGCTTCGGTCTCACGCTCGGCAATGCGCTGCGCCGCGTGTTGCTCTCCTCGCTGCAGGGTGCGGCCGTCACGTCGATCAAGATCGACAACGTGCTGCACGAGTTCTCGTCGATTCCCGGCGTCCGCGAGGACGTGGTCGACATCGTGCTCAACATCAAGGCGATGGCCGTGAAGATGCAGGGCGACCGCCCGCAGCGTCTTTACCTGCGCGCCGTCGGCCCGGGCGAGGTCACCGCCGGCATGATCGAACTGCCGGGCGACGTCCAGATCATGGATCCCAAGCACCTGATCTGCACGCTCGACGACGGTGCCTCGATCTCGATGGAGCTTATGGTCGCCACCGGCAAGGGCTACATCCCGGCCGCAGCCAACCGGCCCGAGGATGCGCCGATCGGCCTGATCCCGGTCGATTCGGTGTTCAGCCCGGTCAAGCGCGTCTCCTACAAGATCGAGAACAGCCGCGTCGGCCAGGTCACCGACTACGACAAGCTGTCGATGACGGTCGAGACCAACGGCACGACCCGTCCGGACGATGCCGTGGCGCTCGCCGCGCGCATCCTGCAGGACCAGCTGCAGCTCTTCATCAACTTCGAGGAGCCGCGCGAGGTCCGCAAGGAGGAGCAGCAGGACGACTTCCCGTTCAACCGCAACCTGCTGCGCAAGGTCGACGAGCTCGAGCTGTCGGTCCGTTCGGCCAACTGCCTGAAGAACGACAACATCATCTACATCGGCGATCTGGTGCAGAAGACCGAGGCGGAGATGCTGCGCACGCCGAACTTCGGCCGCAAGTCGCTGAACGAGATCAAGGAAGTGCTGGCCGGCATGGGGCTGCACCTGGGCATGGAAATCCCGGGCTGGCCGCCGGACAACATCGAGGAGATGGCCAAGCGTCTGGAAGAGCCGTACTAGAGCGGGGTTTCGATCAGGTTGAACCGCATGCGGTTCAACCTGATCGAAAACGCGTAGTTCGAGATAGGAGTGCCACAGGGCATTGTTCCGTCCGGCTGGTTCCAGCCGGACGGAACAATGCTCTAGGCCGGTGGAAGGGATTTAGTCATGCGTCACAACAATCGCGGTCGGAAGTTCCACCGCACGGCGGAGCATCGCAAGGCGATGTTCATGAATCTCGCCGGTGCCCTCATCAAGCACGAGCAGATCACGACCACGCTGCACAAGGCGAAGGACCTGCGTCCGATCGTCGAGAAGCTGGTCACGCTCGGCAAGCGCGGCGGCCTGCACGCCCGCCGCCAAGCGATCGGCTACCTGCGCGATCCCTACATCGCCGACAAGCTCTTCACCACGCTCGGTCCGCGCTACTCCAAGCGCGCCGGCGGCTACCTGCGCGTCCTGAAGGCGGGCTTCCGCTTCGGTGACGCCGCCCCGATGGCGGTGATCGAGTTCATCGAGCGCGACATCGCCGCCAAGGGCCAGGACAGCGGTCCGTCGGCCGAGCTCGCCGAGCAGCAGGAAGCGGCGTAAGACGCTTCGCCGTACACCGAAACAACGCCCGTCGGCCCCGCCGGCGGGCGTTTTTCTTTGTAGAGCCTGCAGGCGTCGCCAAGCCGGATTGTAGATATACTATCTAGTTCAACTTATGAGTATGGCGATGGTGAGCGAGGGAATTGGACATGAGCTACCAGGATGCCTTCGAATACGTTGTTAAGCGCTCTCTTGAGAGGCACCAGAGAGCCCGCGAAGGTTGGGCCGAGTACGAGAAGACCCGCAGTTTGGGCTGGATCAACAACCAGTGCGACAGAGGGAATGGCCCGTTCAACACGGACGAGTCAGTCCTTTGCTATTGCATGGCTTACATGCACTCTCACTACGAGGCTGCCAAAATAGCCTTGAGCGACGTAGCGCAAGCGCTGACCAAGAAGTCGGCTGTCGCAGTGCTGGATATCGGATGCGGCCCCATGACTGCTGCGCTGGCGTTAGCACAGTTGAACCTTAATCGCTTCGGCCAGCCGCTGGCGCTGAGCTACATTGGTGTCGACATTTCTGCACCAATGCTGAAGTTCGCTGAGCGATTCTCGCAACGTGACGATTGCTTCTCATCAACATCGGGAGGGTTTTATCGCTTTGTCCCGACACTCGAAGAGGTCACGACTGACCGGCTAAAGCGCCTTATCAACGGTGCTACGCATGTCGTCATTGTCCTCAGCTACATCATGTCACAGAAGAACTTGAGCTTCGCAAACGTTGATGACATAGCCAAAATCGCGTCGCGCGTCCGAACGTTAGCGGATGGTCGGGAAGTATGGCTGGTGTATTCGAACGCTTATCCCTTTGAGGGTAAGTTCCAATACTTCCTTGGAAGATGTGAGGTCCTGGAGCTAGAGTTTGAAAAGACTGTGACGACCAAAGTTAGCCACCCTATGCGCCAACATCGCCTAACTCCCGGCAAAATCGTTCACGTAAATTCACCCAGGGGCCACAACTTGGAGTTCCTGGCCACACGAGCGAAGTAGAAATGAGTTCCCCACGCCAACCGGACCTTTTTGATATTTCGCAACCTAGGTCAGCTGCGACCAGGGCCGATATCTGTGTTCAAGGTCTAGCGTACCAGTCGGATTTCATTTCCTTTCAAGAAGAGCGGACCTTGGTCGATGCGATAGATCGTGCACCTTGGCGGTCTGATCTTAGAAGACGTGTGCAGCACTACGGCTGGAGATACGACTACAAAGCCAGACGGATCGATCGGACTATGTATTTGGGGCAACTGCCAACATGGCTAGATGACCTCTCCACAAGGCTTGTCACCGCAGGATGGTTCGATCGGGCGCCTGACCAGGCAATAGTCAACGAATACCAAGCCGGCCAAGGAATCGCTCCGCATATAGACTGCATCCCCTGTTTTGGTCCGGTCGTCGTTTCGATTAGCCTCTTGTCTTCCGTCCTTATGGATTTCTACAATCCGGCGTCCTCCGCAGTATTCTCTCAGCTGTTGGAGCCACGAAGTGCAATCGTGTTGAGCGGCGCGTCAAGGACGGCGTGGAAGCACGGAATTGCCCCGCGATTGAATGATACGCATGATGGGCTTATCGAACGGCGAAGACGCCGGATTTCGATCACCTTCCGGACAATCATAGCTTCGACGTGACGATATTCAGATATTCAGCGATGTGGTCTGCATCGAACAATGCTCGCCGTAGGCGCCGTGGGCTGCTTTTCTTTGCTAGTCTTCAAGTCTTCAGCTATGTCACTGACCTTTAGAAAGGCAGTTCCGTCTGAGTGCGGCGACGCGGAACGGACCCTGCGCATGGCGTTCACGCCCTATGTCCGCAGGCTGGGGCGCGAAATGACGGCCGGCGCCTACGCGTTTCTTTCCGCGTCCATCGAGCGCGGCGATGTCTACCTCGCGGTCGACGGCAGCGAGATCGTGGGCGTTGCTGCCACGGAGCGGCGCGACGGCGGCATCTACATCGACCGGCTGGGCGTCGACCCGGTGAGCCAGGGCACCGGGCTCGGGAGCTTCCTGCTGGAGCGGATCGAGGAGGTCGCGCGGTCCATGGGGCTCAAGGGCATGTCGCTCGAGACCGCCGAGATGGCGGAAGGCAACATCCGGCTCTACCGTCGGCACGGTTTCGAGATCGTGAGCCGCGGGCCGCCCTAGCACGGCAAGGACGCACACGTCAGGGTCTATATGGCGAAGCCTTTCGAGTAGCTCGTGCCGTCAGTGATGGCAATCGGCACTCGGCGGCTCCATATGGCACGCAAAAATAGCCTAGTTATTGACGAGCACTGGAGTTTGTGATAGGGTCCGAGGGCATTGGGCATTGTCGCTCTTTGCATCGTTCATCCGTTTCCATGGCGGGAGTGGGGGCTTCCGCTAGTGGCTCCGGCTCTTTGTCGTGGCCGGCAGCCCCGGCGTGGTGAGGTGAAAACCGGTAGCGAAACTAGCGTAACTGTCCGAACTCGGGGGCGGCCCAACCGATAGGGGCTTCAGCACTCCTCGACCACAAAAGTGGTCGGGCGTGGACATCGAAACCGGGTAGCGGAAATTGCGCTAATTGCGGAAATTCCTGCGCTGACTGCAATGCATGCAGCGGACTGGCCTAGTTGGCCCAGGCAATCGGATAGCGATTGAAGCCGCGGAAGCGGGCGCGGCCGCCGCGCTCGGGCGTCCCGGCGCGGGCGAGGCCGTCGAAGCGGCTGACCAGCCGGCCGATGGCGATCGTGCCCTCCATGCGCGCCAGCACCGCGCCCAGGCACATGTGGACGCCCGAGCCGAAGGCGAAATGGCGGTTGGGCTCGCGGCCGGCGTCGAAGCGGTCGGGCTCGGCGAACTGCGCGGGGTCGCGGTTGGCGGCACCGATGCCGATATGGATGTAGGTGCCGGCTGAAAGCATCTCGCCGCCGATCTCGAGGTCGGCCGCCAGCCGTCGGTTGCCGAGCTGGTTGGAGCTCTCGAAGCGCAGGCCTTCTTCGATGCAGCTCTTCAGCAGGCCAGGATTTTCCTTGAGCCGGCGCAGTTCGTCGGGGAAGCGCAGCAGGGCGTCGATCGTGTTGCCTATAAGGTTGGTCGTGGTCTCGTGGCCGGCGTTCAGCAGGAAGATGCAGTTCTGCACCAGTTCGTCGTGCGTCAGCCGCTCGCCGTCGACCTCGCCGTGGATCAGGGTGCCGAGCACGTCGCGGTCGTCGGCCGGCCGCTTGCGCCGTTCGGCGACGAGGTCGTCGAGATAGGCCGAGAACTCGGCGACGGCGGCGTTGCCCGCGGCCTGGCGCTCGGGGCCGGCGACGGGTTCGAGCGCCCCCAGGATGGCGAGCGAATAGCGCCGGAAGGGCGCGCGCTCGCCCGCCGGCACGCCCAGCATGTCGCAGATCACCTCGACGGGCAGGCGGAAGGCGAAGTCCTCGACCAGGTCCATGCGGCCCTTGGCGGCGTGCTCGGCCAGCAGCCCGTCGACCACGGCTTCGATGCGCGGCTGCAGGGCGGCGAGCGCGCGCGGCGTGAAGGCTGCCGCGAGGAGCTTGCGCACGCGCGTATGCAACGGTGGATCGTTGAATACGAGGCTCGTGGTGTGATGCTTGTAGAGGGGCGTCCCGACGCCGAACTTGTGGCCGAACTCGGCCTTCTTGTCGGAGCGCATAACGGGATCGCGGTAGCAGACCGCAACGTCGGCATGGCGCGACAGGAACACGCTGCCATCGGGCAGGCGCTTCAGCGGCGCGAAGCGGCGCAGCGCGTGATAGTAGGGGAACGGATCGTCGAGGAAGGCGCGTTCGAGGCTCGCCAGGTCGAAGCGACGGGCGAAGGCCTCCGCCTCGTCCGCCGGCAGCTCGATCAGGGCTGCGCTCAGAGCTGCGACTCCGAGAGCGCGAACACCGTGCGGCCGGCGGCCTTGAGCGGCCCGAGCTGGGCCAGCGCCGGCGGTAGGATGACCTCGGCGTAGAACCGCGCGGTGACGACCTTGGCTTCGAGGAAGGCGGGGTCGCCGTCGCGTGTCGCGAGCTTGGCCTGGGCGGCGTGGGCGCTCCTGGCCAGCAGCCAGCCGCCCAGGACCGTGCCGGCCAGCCTCAGGAAGGGCACAGAGCCCGCCAGGGCGGCAACGAGATCGGCCTTGACCGACTGAGCCACCCACCTGGTGGCGTCCTCCAGGGCGTCCGCGGCGGCCTGCAGGGCCGTCCGGATGGCCGCCAGGTCGTCGCCGGGGACCGCCTTCATCCCCTCGGCGGTGGCGCGCATCTCGGCCACCAGGGCCAGCATGGTCTCGCCGCCGTCCTTGGCGACCTTGCGGCCCACCAGGTCGCGCGCCTGGATGCCGTTGGTGCCCTCGTAGATCGGCAGGATGCGCGCGTCGCGCAAATGCTGGGCCGCACCCGTCTCCTCGATGAAGCCCATGCCGCCATGGATCTGCACGCCGGTCGAGGCGATCTCGTTGCCGAGGTCGGTGAACCACGCCTTGACGATGGGGATCAGCAGATCGACGCGGTCCTGGATCTTGTGCGCCGCCGCGCGGTCGGGATGCTTCAGCGCGCCGTCGATGCCGGCCGCGGTGTAGTAGCCCAGCGCCCGCATCGCCTCGACCTGGGCGCGCATGGTCATCAGCATGCGCCGCACGTCGGCATGATGGATGATCGACACCGGCTGCGGCTTGTCGCTGCCGTCGTCCTTGGACTGCACGCGCGTCTTGGCGAAGGCGGCCGCCTGCTGGTAGGCGCGCTCGGCGATGGCCAGGCCCTGGATGCCGACCGACAGTCGCGCGTTGTTCATCATGGTGAACATGTAGGAAAGCCCGCGGCCTTCCTCGCCGACCAGGTAGCCCACCGCACCGCCGTCGTCGCCGAACGACATCACGCAGGTCGGGCTGGCATGGATGCCGAGCTTGTGCTCCAGCGACACGCAGCGCAGGTCGTTGCGCGCAGCAAGCTTGCCGTCGGCGCCGACCAGAAACTTGGGCACGATGAACAGCGAGATGCCGCGCACGCCGGCCGGTGCGTCGGGCGTGCGCGCCAGCACCAGGTGCACGATGTTGTCGGCCATGTCGTGCTCGCCGTAGGTGATGAAGATCTTCTGGCCGGTCACCAGGTAGTGTTCGCCGTTCTTGACGGCCCGACTCTTGAGCTGGCCGAGGTCCGAGCCCGCCTGCGGCTCGGTGAGGTTCATGGTCCCGGTCCACTCGCCCGAGATCATCTTGGGCAGGAAGGTCGACTTCTGGTCGGCCGAGCCGTGATGGTGGATGGCGTCGATGGCGCCCTGGTTCAGGAGCAGCACCAGGCCGAAGCCCATGTTGGCCGCCTGCCACATCTCCTGCACGGTGGCCGCCAGCAGCCACGGCATGCCCTGGCCGCCGAACTCCGGGTCGAAGGGGAGCGAATTCCAGCCGCCCTCGACGAATTCCTTGTAGATCCCGGCAAATCCCGGCGCCGTCCGCACCACGCCGTTCTCGAGCTTGGCACCCACTTTGTCGCCGTCGCGGTTGAGCGGCGCCAGGCCGTTGCCGGCGAGCTTGGCCGCCTCCTCCAGGACCGCGTCGATCGTGTCGTCGGTGGCATGCTCGTAGCCCGGCAGCGCCGCGATCTGTTGCAATCCTGCCACTTCGCGCAGCGCGAAACGCATATCGGCGAGTGGGGCGGTATAGGTCATCTGCTTTCCTCCGGGCCGCAATATGCCGCGCTCGGTCGCTTTTGGCGACCGGCTCGGGTATTTTCCACCCATCATGTCCGACACCGTTCTTTTCGCCGTCGACGGCCCGCGCGCCACCATCACGCTGAACGATCCGGCCAAGCACAACCGCCTCGATCCCGAGGGGCTCGATCTGTTGATGGCAGCGGTCGAGACGGCCGACGCCAACCCCGACGTACGGGTCACGGTGATCACCGGCGCCGGCGAGCAGACCTTCTGCTCGGGCTACGATCTCGGCTCGATCCCGGCCGGCGGCCAGAAGCAGACCGGTCACAGGGACTCGGCCTTCGAGAACGTCATGGACCGCATCGAGGCCATGCGCATGCCGACGCTCTGTGCGCTGAATGGCGGCGTCTATGGCGGGGCGACCGACATGGCGCTGGCCTGCGACTTCCGGCTGGGCGTCAAGGGCATGAAGTTCTTCATGCCGGCGGCCCGGTTCGGCCTGCACTACTATCCCAGCGGCCTGCGCCGCTACACCCAGAAGGTGAGCCCAAGCTTCGCCAAGCGCGCCTTCCTGCTGTCGGAGGATTTCACCGACGCCGACCTGCTGGCTGTGGGCTACCTGGACTGGCTGGTGGAACGAAGCGAGTTCAAGGGAAAAATCGACGAGTTATCCAACCGGCTCGCCACTTTGGCGCCGCTTTCCATGGTGAACATGAAGCGTGCCATCGAGCAGTATGCCCAGGCCGAGCCCGACGTCCCGTCCATCCGCCAGAACATGCGCGAGTGCGCCACATCCGAAGACCTCCGCGAAGGCCTGGCTGCGCTGCGTGAGCGCCGGACGCCCGCCTTCAAGGGGCGCTGATCTATCATGCAACGCCGCCTAGCTGCCATCGTCCACGCCGACATCGCGGGCTTCACCCGCATGATGGAGGGTTCGGAGACGCGCACCTTCCGGCACCTTAAGACCGCACAGATCGAGGTCTGGCGTCCGGCCATCCAGGCCTCCAACGGCCGCCTGGTCGGCACCGCGGGCGACGCCATGCTGGCCGAGTTCGGCTCGGCCGTGACCGCCGTCAGCGCGGCGCTCGACATCCAGGAGCGCATGGCGCGCTTCAACGACACGATCGAGCCCGAGCAGCGCATGAACTTCCGCATCGGCGTGCATCTCGGCGAGGTCATCGTCGACGACGAGGACCAGAACATCTTCGGCGACGGCGTCAATCTCGCGGCCCGCATCCAGGCGATGGCCGAGCCCGGCGGCATCGCCGTATCACGCGCCGTGCGCGACCTGGTCGAACTGCGCATCGAATATGCTTTCGTCGACGGCGGCGAGCACACGCTGAAGAACGTCAGCCGCTCGGTGCAGATCTTCCACGTCCAGCACGCCAAGGCGGCCGCGGCGGCCCACACCACGACGCGCACGGTGCCGCAGGTCACGCTGCGCTTCGAAGGCACCGATTCAGCCAAGACCAAGCACAGCTTCGAGGTCACGCTCGAGAAGCTGATGAGTCGCTCGGACGGCATGGTGGTCGGCCGCTCCGCCGACCAGTGCGAGTTCGTCGTGGCCCATCCCACCGTGTCGCGCCGCCATGCCCGGCTGCGCGTTGCGGGCGAAGCGCTGCAGGTCGAGGATCTCGGCTCGACCAACGGCACCAGGATAGGCGAGCAGGCGCTGAAGGCCGGCGAGCCGATGACGTTGCACGCCGGCGACAAGCTCCGGCTTGGCGACGTCGACATGCTCGTGCGCCATCTCCAGTAGCGCAGCGCCATGACCGGCCCGACGCAAACGTCCAGCCCGCCTCCCGGAGTGATCCCCGAGGTCGACTACGTCGCCCTGCAGCCGGGCCAGATGATCGGCCGCTACGAGATTGTCTCGGTGCTGGGCCAGGGCGGCTTCGGCATCACCTACCGCGCGCGCGACGTGCAGCTCGGCCGCGAGGTCGCAATCAAGGAATACCTGCCGTCGGCGCTCGCCATCCGCCGGGACGGCACCACGGTGCTGCCGCGCACCACCAAGATGGCCGACGATTTCGGCTGGGGCCGCGATCGCTTCGTCACCGAGGGCCGCACGCTGGCGAGCCTGCATCGCGCGACGGCGATCGTGCATGTCTTCGACTACCTCGAAGCCAACGGCACCGCCTATATCGTGATGGAGCTCCTGAGCGGCGAGACGCTTGAGGAACGCATCACCAAGAACGGCAAGCTCTCGGCGGAAGAAGTCGACCGCATCCTGTGGCCGCTGCTCGACGGCCTTGAGCAGGTCCACAACGCGGGCTTCCTGCATCGTGACATCAAGCCTGCCAACATCCTGCTCGACGCCACGGGCAACCCGACGCTGATCGACTTCGGCGCCTCGCGCGCGGCGATGGCCGGGCGCAGCACGGCGCTCACCGCCATCTTCACGCCGGGCTATGCCGCGGCCGAGCAGATGACGTCGGCCAAGCAGGGCCCGTGGACGGATATCTATGGCCTCTCGGCCACGCTTTATCATGCGATTGCGGGCAAGACGCCGCCCGGCGCCTTCGACCGCATGCTGAACGACGCCTACGAGCCGTTGTCTCAGATCAAGCCGATCGGCTTCTCGCCGGGCGTGCTGGCAGGCGTCGACGCGGGCCTTGCCGTCGTGGCGAGCGACCGGCCGCAGAGCATCGCCGGCTGGCGGCCGGTCCTTGGCATGACCGAGGCGCCGGCAGCCGATGCCACGGTCGTCATCGGCAAGGCGACGCCCGAAGTGCGGCACGTCTCGACCCTGCCGCCGCCCGCGGCGGCGGGCGCTCCCAGTGGCCGGACCGGTCTGTGGATGGCGCTCGCGGTCGTCGTGCTCGCCCTAATGGGCGGTGGGGGCTACTACGCCATGCGCGGTCCCGATCTGGAGACGATCAAGGCGCGCCAGGCGGCCGAGGAGGCCGAGGCACGCCAGCTCAAGGCCGAGGAGGAAGCGGCCAAGCTGCGGGCCGAGAACGAGCAGCGCCTGAAGGCCGAGGAGATCGCCGCCACGCGCCAGCGCCAGGAGGACGCCGAGGCCGCCGCCAAGAAGCAGTTCGAGGAGGAGACGCGGCGCAAGATCGAGAGCGAGATGGCCGCGCAGAAAAAGGCCGAGGAAGAGGCCAAGCGCAAGGCCGAAGAGGAGGCCGAGGCCCGCCGCAAGGCGATCGAGGATGCCCGCAAGGCCGTCGAGTTCGTGGCCGGCTCCTTCGACCATTTCGGCCAGACGCTGATGATGATCGGCCTCAAGGACCGGTCCGACGAGATCCGCCTGCAGGGCGTCGACATCGTGGCCGACCCGGCCCTGCACAAGGTCGCGGTCGAGGCCCTGGCCGCCCAGCCGCGCGATCTGCGCTGCCGCCAGACCGACCGGCTGACCGACGGCACCCCGCTCTATCGCTGCCTGATCACGCCGCTCAACGCCAGGCAGCCGCTGAACGACGTTCCCGATCCCGACCGCGTCGACCTTGCCCTGCAACTGGTGAAGAACGGCCTGGTGCTCGCGTCGTGCGACGCGCCGCGTTCCTACGCAGACGCTGAAGACGATGCGCGTGGCCGCAAACAGGCCCTTTGGGGTAGAGTAACGGTTCCAGAATACAAACGGAGATGCACCAAATGACTGCTTTGATTGCCCGGACGACCAGCCTGCGCGCGGTGGGCCGAAAGCTCGCCATGCGGGCGGTCGGCATCGTGGCGGCCCTTGGTCTCGCGACAGCATGCACGAGCAGCGAGAGCGGCGGGCCCTCCAACCAGGCGATGGGCACCTTCATGGGCGCGGCAGTCGGCGGTGCGGTGGGCGGTCTCGCCTTCGGCTCGGCCGGCGGCGTGATCGGCGGTGCGCTGGTCGGTGCGCTCGCCGGCAACCTGGTCGGCCGTGCGCTCGACAATCAGGAGCGGGCGCGACTTGCGCAGGCCACGCAGACGGCCTTCACCGCCGAGACCAACATGCCGACCAACTACACGGTCGAGCCGACGAGCACGTCCACGAGCACGTCCACGAGCGCGTCGGCGCCGCCGCCGACGGTCGTCGGCGCCAAGCCGGTGGCGCCGGCGACGACGCGGGCCGACGGCAGCACCTGCCGGCCGATCGAGCTCACCGCCACCAAGAACGGCCAGACCACGACCGAGACCACGACCTTCTGCAAGGTCGCGGGCTCGAACGATCTGAAGCCGGTCTCGGTGTGACCGACGGCTAGCGGCCGCAGGCGCTTTCAGACACAGGGCGCCACGCTGCGGTCGATCCCGTATCGCCGGCTCCGGGCCGGAAGACTGGCCGCTACGAGTTCGTAGCGGTCGTGGGGCTTGTCTGGGTCGCGACCGATTCGCCGCGGCACCACGGACTCGGCTGCACTTGCGATATCGCGCTCACTGGGGCGCAATAGCGGCAGCAACACACCACAGCGACTTACAAGGGGCGGATCATGACAGGCAATCTCAAGGCGGCCGAGCTGCGCCGGCTGCTGGCGAAGGGCGAGTTCATCCTCACTCCGGGCATCTACGACGGCATCTCGGCGCGCGTCGCCGACGGCATGGGCTTTCCGGCGCTCTACATGACGGGCTACGGGGCCACGGCCTCGATGTTGGGCCTGCCTGATGCCGGACTTGCCACCTACTCGGACATGGTGGGCCGTGCGGAGATGATCTGCTCGGTGGTGAAGACGCCGCTGATCGCCGACGCCGATACCGGTTACGGCGGATTGTTGAACGTGCAGCGCACGGTGCGCGGTTACGAGGCGGCGGGGGTCGCGGCGATCCAGATCGAGGACCAGGAGATGCCCAAGAAGTGCGGCCACACGCCGGGCCGCCGCGTCGTGCCGGCCGAGGAGATGGTGATGAAGATCCGCGTCGCCGCCGACGCGCGGCGCGATCCCGAGACCATGATCGTGGCGCGCACCGATGCCCGCACCGCGCATGGCCTCGACGAGGCGCTGCGCCGCGCGAAGCTCTACGAGGAGGCGGGTGCCGACGTGATCTTCGTCGAATCGCCCGAGAGCGAGGCCGAGCTGGAGCGCATCGGCAAGGAAGTGAGCAAGCCGTTGCTCGCCAACATGGTCGAGTTCGGCAAGACGCCGCGGGTCGAGGCCGACCGGCTGAAGAAATGGGGTTTCGACATCGCCATCTATCCCGGGCTGGGCTTCAGCGTTGCTGCAGAGGCCATGCGCCAAGCCTGGTCCTACCTGAAGGACAAAGGCACAAGCGCGGGCATCGAAGTGCCACAATATCGCGGCATGCACGAGCTCATGGGGTTCCCCGACGTATGGGACTTCGAGAAGCGCTGGGTGTCATGAACGGCAAGCAATTCCTGGAAATGCTGGCGCGCCTGCCGGCGCGGGTCTGGCTGCAGGCCATCCTGGGCCTGATCGGCTTCGTCGTGCTCGCGGTGCTGGGCTTCGCCGTGATCGCGGGCGTGGCCGCGCTGGTCCTGGTCGCGATCCTGGTCTTCAAGGCGCGCCAGTGGATCATCGGCCTGTTCACCGGCCGGCCCCGGCCCGAGCCGCCGGCGCGCTCGGATCGCAAGGTGATCGACGTCCAATACGAGATCGTCGATCGCAGCAAGGACGGCGAGAAGCGGTAGAGCTCCGGGAGACGAAGACCATGAGCGGACCTGGAGGTCCGCGGTCCAAGGATCAGCACGACCACTGGAAGCCGTCGATCACGAAGTGCTGGCCGGTGATGAAGCAGGGCTCCGAGGTGGCGAGGAAGGCCACGAGCTGGGCGACGTCGGCCGGCGTGCCCAGCCGGTCGAGCATGATGCCCTTCTTCATCTCCTCGCCGCGCGAACGGGTCAGGCTGTTGCCGAGCTCGGTCTCGATCACGCCGGGGCAGATGGCGTTGATCATGATCTTGGGGCCGAGCTCTTTGGCCAATGAGCGCGTGAGTCCCAGGATTCCGGCCTTGGCCGCAGCATAGGCGTGCTTGCTGACGGCGCTGGTGACGCCGCCCGACAGCGCGTTGAGCGACGACATGCTGGCGACACGCCCGCCGTGCTCCTGCTTCAGCATGATGGGCGCGACGGCATGGATATAGTTGAAGCAACTCTTGAGGTTGACCGCGATGGTGCGGTCGAATTCCTCCTCCTTGATCTCCAGGATTGCCTTGGCGTTGGACGCGCCGGCATCGTTGAGCAGGAAGTCGATTGCGCCCCATTGCCGGGCGACGTCGTCCACCACCTCGTGGGCACGGGAGAACGAGGCGACGTCGGCCTGGTAGGTGAGCGCCTTGCGGCCGAGCCCTTCGATCTCGCCCGCCGTGCGCTTCATCTCAGGCTCGAGCAGGTCGACCAGGACGATGTCGTAACCGCGCTTCGCCAGCTCGAGCGCGCAGCCGCGGCCGATGCCGCGAGCGCCGCCCGTAACGATCGCCGTCTTGCTCACGCCGCATGCTCCTTGGCATGGCGCGCGACCTGCTCGTGGGTGGCGAACCACACCTTGCCCTTGGCCTTGGCGTGGCGGATCAGCTCGTCGACGATCCAGATGCGCGAGCGGTAGCCGATGATGTGCGGATGCATGGTGAGCTGGAAGATGCCGCCTTCGTCCCACGCCGCGTCGAGCTCGCGCCGGAACGTCTCCAGGACATCAGTCGGCGGCGTGTAGGGCCGGAGCGAGGAGAAGCGGTGCATGGAGAAATAGACCGCGTCGTCGCGCACCCATTCGACCGGCAGTTCGAGCACGCCGGTCGGCTCGCCGTGCAGCAGGAGCTCGTAGCAATCCTCGTCGGCCATCAGCGAGGAATCGTAGAACAGGCCCATCTCCTTCTCGATGGCGAGCGTGTTGGGGCTGAAGTCCCACGACGGCGTGCGCATGCCGACGGCGCGCATGCCGGTGACCTTCTCCAGCGTGTCGGCCGAGCGCAGCATCAGGTCGCGTTCGGCCTCGCGAGGAAGCACCGAGTTGAGCTCGTGTATCCAGCCGTGGATGCCGATCTCGTGGCCCTCGGCCACCAATGCGCGCTGCTCCTCGGGATGGAGCAGGGCGGAGACCGCGGGCACGTAGAACGTCGCCTTGACGCCGTGCCGGTCGAGCAGGGCGCGGATGCGCGGCACGCCGACCCGGCTGCCGTACTCGCCCCAGCACAGCCGGCCGATCGACTTGCCGCCGTCGCGCAGCTCGTTGGTCTCATGGTCGGAATCGAACGACAGCGCCACGGCGCAACGCGCGCCATCGGGCCAGGCATCGGGGCGGTAGCGCTTGCCGGCGCGGACCTGCTTCACCAGCTTGCGCCAGTGTTCCTCGCTCCACTGCCAGGGTTCGAGCTGCTGCGCGGCGTGCGTGTCGGGCATGGCGATCTCCTTCGACTCAGGACGACAGATTCAGGACCTTCCCCGGGTTCATCAGGTTCTGCGGGTCGAGCGCGCGCTTGATCGCGCGCATGGTGTCGAGCTCGACCTTGCTGCGATAGTGCGCCAGCTCCTCGACCTTCATCTGACCGATGCCGTGCTCGGCCGAGATCGACCCGCCATAGGCCACGACCAGGTCGTAGACCGCGCTGCTGATCGTCTCGGCATGGGCCATGAAGCGGGTCTTGTCCCAGCCCGCCGGCGCCTGGCAGTTGAAATGCAGGTTGCCGTCGCCGACATGACCGAAGGGCACCGGCCGGCATTCGGGCAGGGCATTCTTCATCGCGGCCAGTCCCTCCGTCATGAAGGTCGGGATCTTGCTCACCGACACCGAGATGTCGTGCTTGATCGACGGGCCTTCACGCTTCTGGGATTCCGAATGGTTTTCACGTAAGCCCCAGAAGGCGCGGGCCTGCGCCTCGTTCTGCGCCAAGGCCGCGTCGAGCACCAGGCCCTGTTCCATGGCCTCGCCGAGATAGGCTTCCATCTTCTCCAGAAGCCCGGTCTCGTTGGCGCCGGCGCGTCGCGGCCGCGTCGACGACCATTCCAGCAGCACGTACCACTCGTGGCGCTCGGCCAGCGGATCGATGGCGCCGGGGATGTGCTTCAGCACGAGGTCGACGCCTTGGTGCGCCATCAGCTCGCAGGAGGTGACATTGTCCTCGCTGGCGGCATGCGCGCCGCTCAGCAAGGCCACGGCGGCCTCGGGCGAGGGCACGGCGATCCACGAGGTCGCGACGTCCTTGGGCTTGGGCCAGAGCTTCAAAATCGCCTTGGTGATGATGCCGAGCGTGCCCTCGGCACCGAGATAGAGATCGCGCAGGTCGTAGCCGGTGTTGTCCTTCTTGAGGGCGCGCAGCCCATTCCACACCTCGCCCTGCGGCGTGACAACTTCCAGCCCCAGCACGAGCTGGCGGGCGTTGCCGTAGTGCAGCACCTGCACGCCGCCGGCATTGGTCGAGAGGTTGCCGCCGATGGTGCAGCTTCCCTCGGCGGCGAGGCTCAGCGGAAACAGCCGGTCGTGCTGGGCGGCCGTCTCCTGGACGGTCTTGAGCACCACGCCCGCCTCGACCGTCATGGTGTAGCCGATGGGGTCGACCTCGACGATGCGGTTCATGCGGTTGAGCGACAGCACGATCTCACGGCCCTGTTGGTGCGGCGTGCCGCCGCCCATCATGCCGGTGTTGCCGCCCTGCGGCACGATCGCGACCTTTTCGGCGGCGCAGAGTTTTACGACGGCCGCCGCTTCCTCGGTGGTGGCCGGCCGCACCACGGCGAGTGCCGCCCCGAGATAGTTCTCGCGCCAGTCGGTGAGGTAGGGATGCTTGCCCTGCTCGTCGGTGATCAGCCCGCGCTCGCTGACGACGTCTCGCAGCTTGTCGACGAACGAGCTCACAGCCGCAGGATCTTGCCGGGGTTCATGATGTTCTTCGGATCGAGCGCGCGCTTCAAGGAGCGCATCGTGTCGAGCTCGACCTTGCTGCGGTAATGCGCCAGCTCGTCGATCTTGTCGATGCCGATGCCATGCTCAGCCGAGATCGAGCCCGCCATGTCGCGCACCAGGTCGTTCACCGCCCGCGTGATCGCCGGCACATACTGGCGCAGCATCTCGCGGTCCATGCCCTTGGGCGACATGAAGGAGAAGTGGATGTTGCCGTCGCCGATATGGCCCAGCGGATAGGGCCGGATGCTGGGCAGGATCTCCGTCACCGCCTTGAGGCCCTTGTCGATGAAGGCCGGCACCCTGGAGGTCGCCACCGAGACGTCGTAGCTGAGGCCACCGCCCTCGGCGCGCGAGGCCGGCGCCACCGATTCGCGGATCGTCCACATGTTGCGCGCCTGCGCCTCGTTCTGGGCGATCACGGCGTCGAGCACGCGGCCGTTCTCGAACTGCTCGGCGAGGAACTGCTCCATCTTGTCCGACATGCCCCCCGCACCGTTGGCCCTGGGCCGCGACGACGACCATTCGAGCAGCAGGAACCAGTCGGTGTCGGCCTTGAGCGGATCCTGCACGCCCGGGATATGGCGCAGAACCACGTCGGTGCCGGCGCGGCTCATCAGCTCGCACGAGCCGACATTGTCGTCCGACGCCGCATGCGCCTCCGACAGGATCTCGATGGCGGCCTGCGGATCGCGCACGGCGAGCCACGCCGTCGCCACGTCCTTGGGCGCCGGCCAGAGCTTCAGGACGGCCTTGGTGATGATGCCGAGCGTGCCTTCGGCGCCCATGAACAGGTGTTTCAGGTCGTAGCCTGTGTTGTCCTTCTTGAGCGAGCGCAGGCCGTTCCAGACGTCGCCGTTGGGCAGCACGACCTCCAGGCCCAGCACCAGGTTGCGCGCATTGCCGTAGCGCAGCACCTGTACGCCGCCGGCGTTGGTCGAGAGGTTGCCGCCGATCAGGCAGGAGCCCTGGGCGCCCAGGCTGAGCGGAAAGAAGCGGTCGTGGCTCGCTGCGGTCTCCTGCAGGGTCTGCAGGATGCAGCCGGCCTCGACGGTCATCGAATAGCCGACCGCATCGACCTCGATCACCTTGTTCATGCGACCGAGCGACAGAAGGATGCCGCTGTGCGTGGGGTACGGCGTGGCGCCGCCCATCAGGCCGGTGTTGCCGCCCTGCGGCACGATGGCGATGCCGTGCTCGTAGCAAAGCTTCACGACTTTGGAGACTTCCTCGGTCGTGCCCGGCCGCACCACGACGGCGGCGGTGCCGACCAGCGTGCCGCGCCAGTCGCGCACGAACGGCTCCTTGCCCTGGTCGTCCAGGATCAGGCCCTTGTCGCCGACGATGGCGCGCAAGCCGTCGAGCACGGCCGGCGTTACCGGCACGGTGGGGATGCTGGGCGGGGCGAAGGTGTCGGGCATCGTTTCCTCTCTTTGAGTAGAAGCCTACCGCCCCTCGCCGGAGCCGTCATCCGCGGCCGCGCGGCGCAACCGGTCGTTGATCGCAAGGCCCAATCCGGTTTGCGGAATAGGCATGACCACGATGCGCGTGTTGGCCGGCTGGTCCAGCGCCCGCAGGTGAGCGAACAGATTGGCGGCCGCTTCCGTGAGGTCGCCGTCCGGGCTGAGATTGAGCACCTGCCGCGCGCCGGTGAGTGGTCGCGGGCCGAAGGCGAGCAGGCCTTCATCGGCGGCAACGCTCGTTGCGTTCAGGCGCACCGGCCGCGCCGGCGCATAGTGGCTGGCGAGCTGGCCCGGCGACTTGTGGGCCACGTCGCCGTTCGGAATGGCGTCGCTCAGCGCCACCGGGCCAATCACCGCCTCGATCGCCTCGCGCGTAGCGCCGCCGGGACGCAGCAGTGTCGGCGTGGCAGTTGTGAGATCGAGCACCGTCGATTCCAGCCCGACCTCGCACGGCCCGCCATCGAGGATCAGCTTCACCCGATCACCTAGCGATTCGGCGACATGCTCGGCGCGTGTCGGGCTGACGGCGCCGCTGCGATTGGCCGAGGGTGCCGCGATCGGCCGGCCGGCGGCGCGGATCAGCGCCTGCGCCATGGGATGGGCCGGCGCGCGGATCGCTGCGGTGTCGAGTCCCGCCGTCGCCAGCAGGGCAATAGGCGAATTCTTCGCGCGCGGCAGCACCAGCGTCAGCGGCCCCGGCCAGAAGCGCGCGGCGAGCTTGTCGGCGGTCTCATTCCACTGCACCAGGTGCTGCGCCCCGGCGGCGTCGAGCACGTGGGAGATCAGCGGATTGAACTGCGGCCGTCCCTTGGCCTCGAAGATCTTCGCCACGGCGCGCTCGTTGGTGGCGTCGCCGCCGAGGCCATAGACGGTCTCGGTCGGGAAGGCCACCAGCTCGCCCTCACGGATCAGCCGGGCGGCGTGGTCGATGCTCGCCTGGTCGACGCTCAACGCACCGCCTTGCTGCGGGCGATGAAATGCGGATTGCCGAAGCCCGCCTTGCCGTAGGTGAGCGGCCGGCCGTCGGTCGTTACCACCTCGCCGCCCGCCGCCTCGAGCACGCCCTGGCCCGCGGCGGTGTCCCACTCGTTCGTCGGCCCGAAGCGCGGGTAGATGTCCGCCCTGCCTTCGGCGATCAGGCAGAACTTCAACGACGACCCCGCCTGCACGCGATCGGCGACGGTGAGGCCGTTGCTGCGGAACCAGATGTCGAGGTCGCTGTAGATGGCGTGGCTACGCGAGGCGCAGGCGGTGAGTCCGTTGGCTGGCGCCGCGCGGGTATGGATGGCCGAGAAGGCGCCACCCTTTTCGCTCTTGTCGGCGCCCAGCCCGGCCGCGCCGCGCCACATCGTGTCGGTCGCCGGCGCCAGCACGATTCCGAGCGTCGGCGTGCCGTCCTCGATCAGCGCGATGTTGACGGTGAACTCGCCGTTCCTCTTGATGAACTCCTTGGTGCCATCGAGCGGATCGACCAGCCAGAACGGCCCGTCGTTCAGCTTGGGCACGCGGCCGGCCGCCATCTCCTCCTCGGCCACGACCGGTGTGTCCGGCGTCAGTGCGCGCAGGCCGCGGACGATGATCGCCTCGGCGGCGTGGTCGGCGTCGGTCACCGGGCTCTTGTCGGCCTTGGTGCGTTCGCCGAGGTCGCCGGCATAGATGCGCATGATCTCGCGCGCGGCGTCGCGGGCGAAGGTGGTGCAGGCCTCGCGCAGGGCTTGGTGGGACGGCAGTGGTGCGGGGGACATCTGATCTGTTGCTTGAAAGGCGGCGCCGTTATAGCCCATCCGACCATGGTAAACAGGCTTTTGGGCGTCATATCGGCCTTGCCCGAGGAACTCGCCCATCTTTCCGACCGGTCGGGCGAGACGCGCGAAATCGGCGGGCTTGCCTTCTGGCGCGGCGAGATCGCCGGCCGCGAGGCGGTCTTCGTCGAATCCGGCGCCGGCAAGGTCAATGCGGGCGTCGCCACGTCGCTGCTGCTCGACCGGTTCGACTGCCGCGCGCTGCTGATGTGTGGCGTGGCTGGCGGCCTTGATCCGGCCCTGGGTGTGGGCGATGTCGTGGTCAGCCTCAGCAACACCCAGCACGACTACGGCGTGCACCGCGAGGCCGGCTTCCACACCATCCAGCCCGGCAGCCGCCCGTCGTTGGGCCAGGACTGGACGCCCGGCTACAAGGCAACGGAGACGCTGGTCGGCCGGGTGCGGCGGTCCCTCGACGGAATGACGCTGGAGCCGCTGCCTGAAGCGGTTGGCGTCGGCCGGCGTAAGCCCTCGGTCCATCTCGGCGCCATCCTAACGGGCGACGCTTTCGTGAACTCCGAGCCGCTGCGCCAGCGCCTCTACGCCGAGTTCAAGGCGCAGGCCGTCGAGATGGAAGGCGGCGCCGTGGCCCAGATCGCCCATCGCTGGGGCGGCGATATCCCCTTCGTCAACGTGCGCTGCCTGAGCGATCTTGCCGGCAGCGAGAGTCATCTCGATTTCCGCGCCTTCCTGCCGGTCGCCTCGCGCTATGCCTCGCAGGTCGCTCACCGGCTGGCGCCGGTGATCTAGTCCAGGCACGATGATCTCGATTGGTCGGTGCATGCATTGCCGTCAGCGGTGCGAGAGGTTTCCGAGGTTCCCGAGGTTTCCGCAGTCCTCGCTTGTGGTCGGCGGAGAACCGACCCCCATGGGTTGGAATTCGGATAGTTACGCAAGTTTCGATATTGGAATCGCCACCTCGAAAGAGTGGGAGCCGCGAGCCCGTCCGGAGGCAAGCGGCCGGACGGGGCGCGCGGTGCCTGCCGCAGCCTTTTGGTCTCGGATAAACGATGCATAGAGCGACAACGCGGGGACGCAACGCAACAGGCCGATACTATAACTCAAGTGAGTGCCTTGTCAAGCACGAAGGTTATGATCGGCCAGTTTCGTTTTCGCGAGTTTTTTCGCACCGCATAGGGGTCCATCTGGCGGGTCGTCCGGGCGACGACGCCATTGCTTGTGTGGTCGAGCACCGGTGCCAGCAGTGCTGTCAGCCCGCCTTCAGCACGCGGCCGGCGACGGCGTCGAGCTTCTTCGCCATCTCGGCCGACCGCGCGGCCGGCGCGGTGATCAGCGCATGCTCGAGCGCGCGGTCGCAGCCGTGCGGGCAGGGCTCGGGCCGCGACGTCTTCAGGAGCGGCGCCACCATGGTGACCAGCGTCTTGGCCTTCTCGGCATTGTCGAGCAGCACGCGCACGATGTCGGCAACCTGCACATGGTCATGGTCGGGGTGCCAGCAGTCGAAGTCGGTGACCATGGCGACGGTGACGTAACAGATCTCCGCTTCCCGGGCGAGCTTGGCCTCGGGCATGTTGGTCATGCCGATGACGTCGCAGCCCCAGCTGCGGTAGAGCCGCGATTCGGCCAGGCTGGAGAATTGCGGGCCTTCCATGGCAAGATAAGTGCCGCCGAATTTCACAGGGAAGCCCGCTTGCCTGGCGCAGTCGTGCACGGCGTGGGCCAGCCGGTTGCAGGTCGGATGGGCCATCGAGACATGGGCCACGAAGCCGTCGCCGAAGAAGCTCTTTTCGCGCGCGAAGGTGCGGTCGATGAACTGGTCGACCACCACGAAGTGGCCGGGCGGCAGGTCCTCGCGCAGCGAGCCGCAGGCCGACAATGACAGGATATCGGTGACGCCAGCGCGCTTCAGGGCGTCGATATTGGCGCGGTAATTGATCGAGGTCGGCGAATGGCGGTGGCCGCGGCCGTGACGCGGCACGAACACCACGTCGAGGCCGTCCAGCACGCCGAACAGGAACTCGTCGGAGGTCTCGCCGAAAGGCGAGGCGATGCGGCGCCATTTCGCATCCTTGAGGCCCGCGATCTCGTAAACGCCGCTGCCGCCGAGAATTCCCAACGCTGTCATCAGCTACTCCCCGTAAGGCTTGGTGTGTATCATCCCGCCCGGACAAATGGGAGACATCCATGGGCAGGCTCGACGGCAAGATCACCATCGTCACCGGCGCGACCAGCGGCATCGGCCGGCGCACCGTCGAGATCTTTGCCCGCGAGGGCGCCAAGGTGGTCGCCACCGGTCGGCGCGAGGAGCTGGGCCGCTCGCTGGAAGCGTCGGTCGGCAAGGACAAGTGCCTGTTCGTCAAGGCCGACGCCACCCGCGAAGCCGACGTCAAGGCGATGTTCGACGCCTGCCTGTCGAGATGGGGCCGCCTCGACAGCATCTTCAACAACGCCGGCGGGCCGGCACCCGTGGGCGGCATCGAGACCATCCCGGTCGAAGGCTTCGACGCCGCCATGGCTACCCTGGTCCGCTCGGTGATGCTCGGCATGAAGCATGCGGCGCCGATCATGATGAGGCAGGGTTTCGGCAGCATCATCAACAACGGCAGCGTGGCGGGCCGCCGCGCCGGCTATTCGACCTCGATGATCTACGGCGCGGCCAAGGCCGCCGTGAACCATCTCACGGTCTGCGCCGCCATGCAGCTCGGCGAGAAGGGCGTGCGCTGCAACTCGATCTCGCCGGGCGGCATCGCCACCGGCATCTTCGCCAAGGCGCTCGGCCTGGCGCCCGACAAGGCCGACGCCTTCGCCGAGACCATGAAGACCTTCATGGCCAAGATGCAGCCGATCCCGCGCGCCGGCAGCGTCGACGACATCGCCAACGCCGCTGTGTTCCTGGCCTCCGACGAATCGAGCTTCATCAACGGCCATGATCTCGTGGTCGATGGCGGCGTGGTCGGCGGCCGCCTGTGGACGCCGCACCAGGAGGGCGTGAAGGCGATGCGCCAGGCGTTCGGCGTGGATGAAGTCTGATGCGTGCGCTCGCCACCGTCCTTGCCTGGTGCCTGGCGCTGGCTGCGGCACCCGCCATGGCCGCGGAGCCGGTACCCACGCCGTTCGTCGCCGAGGTGTTATGGGCGCCCAATCCAGCCTTCGGCTCGGACGGGCGGCGTCATCTGGTCTACGAACTGCGCATTGCCAACACGACCGGAAGCGGACTCGAGCTCAAGAAGGTCGAGATCCTGGACGAGCCGTCCGGCAAGGTGCTGCTGAGCCTGGACCGTGACGATCTTGGCGAGCGCTTCGCGATCGGCGGTCGACGCGGCGCGGAAGCGACGGAGCTCGGTGTCGGTCAGTTCGGCGTGCTGTTCCTGCACGTTGCGCTCGACCCGGCCAACGACCTGCCGCGGGCGATCGCCCACCGCATCTCGCTGCGTCTCGTGCAGCCCGGGATCGATTTCTCCGCGACGGTGGCCCGCACACCGGTCGTGGATCGTCCTCTCGTGGTGCTGGGACCGCCGCTCATCGGCGCGGGCTACATTGCCGGCGACGGCTGCTGCGATTCGATTCGTCACGTGCGCGCCCTGTTGGCGCTTAACGGGCATTTCACCCTGGCGCAGCGCTTCGCCATCGATTGGGAGCAGGCCGATTCGGAGAACCGCCTGGTCAAGGGTGATACCAAGACCCTGTCGAACTACACGATCTACGGACGCGACGTCCTGGCCGTTGCCGACGGCACCGTTGTGTCCTCGCGCAACGACCTGCCGGAGCAGGTGCCGGGTGCGCTGCCCCAGGGCATCACCATCGACCAGGTCGACGGCAACTTCGTCGTGCTCGACATCGGCGGCGGCAGCTACGTGCTGTACGCCCACATGCAGCCCGGCAGCGTGACGGTGAAGGCCGGGGCCAAGGTGAAGCGCGGCGACGTGCTGGGCAAGGTGGGCAATACCGGCAACACCCAGGCCCCGCATCTTCACCTGCATGTGATGGACGGCCCCTCGCCGCTGCTGTCGAACGGCATTCCCTACGTCTTCGAATCGCTCAAGCTGACGGCCATCGACAAGGCGGGCACCGCCGATTTCGACAAGGCAGAGGCGACCGGCTCTCCGCTCACCCTGACGCCGGTGTCGCCACCTCAGGTCCTGAGCCGGGTCCTGCCGCTGGATCTCTCGGTGGTGGAGTTCTCGCGGTGAAACGCCGCGTGCTCGCTGCGTTGCCGGCGGGCTGCTGGCTGGCGGCCGTGACGGTGTCACCCGCAGCGGCGCAATCCGACGCGGTGGCCGAGAAGGCCATTCGCGATGCCCTGTCGAGGTGGACCGCCGACTTCAACGCCCGCGATTCGACACGGATCTGCGATCTCTTCGCGCCGGACCTGCGGTACGATTTTCGCGGATCTCCCGAGCGCGATTACAATGCCATGTGCAACCTGCTGCGTCAGGCGCTCAGCGACCGGTCCAGGAAGTTCACCTATTCGTTCGACATCAAGGAGATCATCGTTTCGGGCGACATCGCCATCGTAAGGCTGGTCTGGACGTCAAGGGTGACCCAGGAGGGCTCTTCGCAGGCCGCGGAGACCAAGGAGCCCGGACTGGACGTGTTCCGTCTCCAACCTGACGGCAAGTGGCGGATCGCTCATTACATGGCGTATGAAGCGCCTTGATGGAGAGGTGATGGGCAAGGAATTCTGGAAATCGGCCTGTCCGCACGACTGTCCCAGCGCCTGCTCGCTGGAAGTCGAGCGCCTGTCGTCGACGCGCATCGGCCGCGTGCGCGGTGCGGCGGCGAACACCTATACCGACGGCGTCGTCTGCGCCAAGGTCGCGCGCTACGCCGAGCGCGTTCACCATCCCGACCGGCTGAAGCAGCCGCTGCAGAGGGTGGGAGAGAAGGGCAAGGGCGAGTTCCGGCCGATCTCGTGGGACGACGCTTTGAACGAAGTGGCCGAAGCCTTCACGCGCGCGACGCGAACGCACGGCAGCGAGACAGTGTGGCCCTATCATTCCGGCGGCACGATGGGCGTCGTGCAGCGCTGGGGCCTCGACCGATTGCGCCACGCCTTCGGCTATTCGCGGCAGAAGACGACGATCTGCGTGACACCTGCCGAATCTGGCTGGCGCGCCGGCGTCGGCAAGCTTCTGGGACCCGATCCACGCGAGATGGCGGAGTCCGATCTCATCGTCGTGTGGGGCGGCAATCCGGTCTCCACGCAGGTCAATGCGATGACCCACATCGCCAAGGCGCGCAAGCAGCGCGGCGCCAAGCTCGCGGTGGTCGACGTCTACCGCACGCCCACCGTCGAGGCGGCCGATATCGGCCTGGTGCTGCGGCCCGGCACCGACGGCGCGCTGGCGCTCGCCATGATGCACGTGCTGCTGAAGGAGGGCTTTGCCGACCGCGAGTACCTGGCGCGCTACACTGATTTTGGCCCCGAGATCGAGGCGCATCTTGCCGACAAGACGCCGGAGTGGGCGTCCGCCATCACCGGCCTGTCCGCCGAGGAGATCACGGCCTTCGCGCGGCTCTACGGCGGCACCGAACGCAGCTTCCTGCGGGTCGGCTTCGGCTTCACGCGCTCGCGCAACGGCTCGGCCGGGATGCATGCCGTGACCTGCCTGCCGGCCATCACCGGCGCCTGGAAGCATCGCGGCGGCGGCGCCTTCTTCCTCAATCTCGACAACTGGAAGCTCGACACCACGCTGGCGCACGGTCTCGACCTCATCGACCCCAAGACCCGCATCATCGACCAGTCGCGCATCGGCCCGATCCTGTGCGGCGACAAGGATGCGCTGGCCGGCGGCCCGCCGGTCATGGCGATGCTGATGCAGAACGCCAACTCGGCCAATGTCGCGCCCGACAGCGCCGCCGTGGCGCGCGGGCTCGGCCGCGAGGACCTGTTCACCTGCGTGCACGAGCAGTTCATGACGGCGACGGCGAAATACGCCGACATCCTGCTGCCCGCGGCGATGTTCCTGGAGTACGACGACATCTACTATGGGCTCGGCCACACCCATCTCACCGTCGGTCCGGCCGTGCTCGACTGCTACGAGGACTGCCGCACCAACCATGAGCTGGTCTGCCAATTGGCGCAGCGGCTGGGCACCAGCCACGCGAGCTTCCGCATGAGCGCAGTCGAATTGCTCGACGCCACGCTGCGCGCCTCGGGCCGCGGCACCTGGGACGAGGCGGCGGCGCGCGGCTGGGTCGACTGCGACGAGGGCTTCGAGGCCTCGCATTTCCTCGACGGCTTCCCGTCGAGCGACCGCCGCTTCCATTTCAAGCCCGACTGGAAGGCGGTCGGTCCCTACCATGCCGGCATGCGGCCGCTGCCTGACCATCTCGAGAACTATGAGCGGGCGAGCGAGGAGCTGCCGTTCCGACTGGTCGTGCCGCCCGCCCGCGCCTTTCTCAACACCACCTTCACCGAGACACCGGGCTCGGCCAGCCGCGAGGGCGAGCCGCGCGCGCTGATCCATGAGGATGATGCCGCGCGGCTGGGCGTCGGCGAGGGCTCGCTGGTCCTGCTCGGCAACGGCCGCGGTCAGGTGCGCTTGCGGGCTCGTCCGTCACAGACGGCGCGCGCGGGTGTCGTCATCGTCGAAGGTAACTGGCCGAGCGGCGCCTATTTCGACCGCGTCGGCATCAACGTGCTGATTGGCGCCGATCCCGTGCCGCCCAACGGCGGCGCGGCGTTCCACGATACCGCGGTGTGGATGCGGGCGGCCTAGTCTTGGAGCGCGGACCTCCAGGTCCGCTCAGAATCTTCCGGACCGCGAGCCTCCGGCTCGCTCATGCTCATGAGCGCGCGGGACGCGCGCGGTCCGGAAGACCATGACGCGCCACGGAGTGGCGCGCTCCCAGCAATGACTATTCAGCCGCCTGCTGCTTGCCCTTCTTCTCCTGCTCCTCTTTCTCCTTGAGGAGCTTGGGCAGGGCGGCGTTGGCCGCGGCGAAGCGTGGGGCCTCGGTGACCTTGAGCGCCTCGACGGCGTCCTTGTTCTCCATGATCTTGGCCATGATGGCCTGGCCCGCGCGGTCGAACACGGCGCGGTTCTCGATCAGGAACTTCTGCGATTCGCGCAGCTTCGCAACGTAGCCGTTGATCTCGGGAACGACGTAGCGCGCCACCATGTCCCAGCTGCGCATGGTGTTCTCGGGGTTGGCCCAGTCGTGCACGAAGCCGACCACCGTGCCGAAACCGCCGCTCTTGTCGTAGACCGACTTGATCACCTTCACGAGGTCGTCGGGCGTGCCGATCACCGAGGCCGCACCGTCGACGAAGGCCGTCTTGTCGACCGCCTCGTCGGGCGAGGTGAACGGCCCATCGCCCGGGCGCTGCAGGGTGCCGACGATGTATTCGTTGTGCCAGCGCATCAGGCCGTGCTTCGCCTCCTCCCGCGCCTTCTCGCGTGTCTCGGCGACGTGCCACGACAGCAGCACACGCCAGTTCTTGCGATCGACCCTGGTGCCGTGCTTGGCGGCGGCCTGCTCGGCGAAGCCCCATTGCGTGGGCAGCGACAGCAGGCCCTGGCTCGACATCGAGCCCAGCGAGATGATGCCGATGCCGTACTTGCCGGCAAGCGTCATGCCCGACGGGCTGACCTGCGAGGCGACGACGAACTCCATGTCCTCCTGCAGCGGCAGGAGCTGAAGGGCCGCGTCCTGCAGCGTGTACCACTCGGTCTTCTTGGTGACGCGCTCGCCCTTGAACAGGCGGCGGATGACGCCGATGGCGTCGTCCTGGCGGTCGCGCTGCGTCATCGGATCGATGCCGAGCGTGTGGGCGTCGGAGGGCAGGGCGCCCGGACCGGAACCGAAGATGGCGCGGCCGCCCGTCATGTGGTCGAGCTGCACCATGCGCTGCGCCACGTTGTAGGGATGGTGATAGGGCAGCGAGATCACGCCGGTGCCGAGCTTGATGCGCTTGGTGCGCTCGCCGGCCGCGGCCAGGAACATCTCGGGCGAGGCGATCATCTCCCAGCCCGACGAATGGTGCTCGCCGCACCAGAACTCGTCGTAGCCCAGCTCGTCCAGGTGCTCGACGAATTTCAGGTCGCGCCGGAACTGCAGCGTGGGGTTTTCGCCGATCGGATGATGAGGCGCGAGGAACGCGCCGAAGCCCATGCGAGCCATGTCTATGCTCCTATTCGTTGATAAACGGGTAACATGCCGGGGCGACGGGGTCGATACGCGGAGGACGGGATGGCAGTGCTGAAGGGCAGGGTTGCGCTGGTGACGGGCGCTTCGCGCGGCATCGGCCGCGCCATCGCGGTTTCGCTGGCCGATGCGGGCGCGGCCGTGGCGGTGAATTATCTCGAGAAAGCCGCCGACGCGAAGCAGGTGGCCGACACGATCCGTGGCCGCGGTGGCAACGCCATGACGGTCGGCGCCGACGTCTCCCAGGGCGCCGCCGTCACAGGCATGGTCGCGGCGGTCGAGCGCGAGCTGGGGCCGGTCGACGTGCTGGTGAACAATGCCGGCCTGGGGCTGGTGCGCACGGTCGACGATCTCACCGAGGAGGATTTCGACCGCACCATCGCGGTGAACCTGAAATCGGTGTTCCTGTGCACGCAGGCGGTCATCCCGGGCATGCGCGCGCGCAAGTGGGGCCGCATCGTCAATATTTCCTCCGGCGCCGCTCGCGGCGCTGGAGGAGTAGGGCCGCACTACAATGCCTCGAAGGCCGGTGTGGAGGGCATGACGCGCGGCTACGCGGCGCGCCTGGTCAAGGACGGCATCACGGTGAACGCCGTGGCGCCGTCGCTGATCCAGACCGACATGGTGGGCGCGGTCGCCTCGTCGGCCGCGCGCATCCCGCTCGGCCGCTTCGGCACGCCCGAGGAATGTGCCCAGGTCGTGATGATGCTGGTGGGCAACGAGTACATGACCGGCCAGACCGTCGCGCTGAGCGGCGGCCTCTCATTCCTATGACGGCGTTCCTGTGATTCGCATCCTCGGCAAGGCCTCGTCGATCAACGTGCGCAAGGTCCTGTGGGCCTGCGAGGAGATCGGCATCGCCTATGAGCGTTCCGACGACGGTCCGGAGCTGGCGCAGAATCCCAACGGCCTGGTGCCGATGATCGTCGACGGCGACTTCGTGCTGTGGGAGAGCAACAGCATCATCCGCTATCTCGCCAACAAATGGGCGGCGCATGCGCTGCTGCCGACCGAGCCGCAGAGACGCGCCGAGGTCGACCGCTGGATCGACTGGCAGGCGACGGAATTCAACAGCGCCTGGCGCTATGCCTTCTCGGCGATCGTGCGCCGGAACCCGGCCTTCCATGATGCCCGCGAGATCGAGGCGTCGAAGAAGCAATGGACGCGCATGGTGGCGATCCTCGATGGCCAGCTTGCGCGCACTGGCGGCCATGTCGCCGGCGCTGCGTTCACCCTGGCCGACATCCCGATCGGGCGGTCGGCGTTTGCCCATGTCGAGGCCTACTATGAGCGATTGAGCCGGCGGCCGGCTTTCCTCAGCCACGGCCGTAACGGGATTGAGTAGATGACCCCCACCGAACGGCTACTGGCGCTGTGGGATCATCTCGGCATCGGCGCCGCGCATGTCGCCACGCAGATGCCTGGCGACATCGCTGGTCTCGCGGCGGGCTTCGGCTCGCGCCTCGCCGGCGTCGTGCTGTGCGTGCCGACCCGCCTCGATCCGGTTTCCTTCGGCGCGATGCCCGAGCGACTGCTGATGATCTGCGGCGACGGCGGCCTGACGGCCGAGGTGACCGCGCGTGCCGAGGCGCGGTTGTCCGGCGCCCGACGGGTCGTGCTTGCCGGCTACGACGCACCCGGCTGGGCCGACGTCGTGGCCGACCGCACCGACGAGATCGTGCAGGCGATGTCGGGATTCCTAGGCAAACTGAAGGCCGACGTTCCGACGAGTGCGTCTCGCGAGGGCGTTCATGCCGGCATCTCCTATCGCATCGAAGGCACGGGTCCGGCCCTGATGCTGCTGCCGTTCTTCCTGGCGCCGTCGCAATGGGCGCCGGCGATCGAGCGCCTGGCGCGGCAGTTCTCGGTCATCACCCTGGGAGGGGCACACCTTGGCGGCGTCGCGACGCTGGAGGACCGCGCCCGCGCGCCGACCTACCAGGCAATGTTCCGCACCTTGATCGACCTGATGGCGCCCAAGCCGGGCGAGGTGATCCTCGATGTCGGCTGCGGTGCGGGCTCGCTGGACCGGTTGCTGGCGACGCGGCTGGGCAAGGCCAACGCCATCACGGCGATCGACACCAACCCCTTCCTGCTGCGGGAGGCCGTGGCGCTGGCGAAGGCGGACGGCCTCGACAGTCTCATACGCTTTGCGCCCGGCAACGCGGAGACATTGCCGTTCGCCGACGCATCGTTCGACTGCATCTTCTCGGTGACGGTGCTGGAGGAGTGCGATGCCGACCGCGCGCTCGCCGAGATGATGCGCGTGGCGCGGCCGGGCGGCCGCGTCGGCGTGATCGTGCGGTCGATCGACCTGCCGCAATGGTGGAGCGTCGACGTGCCCGAGGCGCTGCGCCAGAGGGCGCTCACGCCGCCGCAGTCGGTCGGCGCCAGGGGCGTGGCCGATGCCAGCCTCTATGGGCGGGCCCGGCAGGCGGGCTTGCGCGATCTCACCTGCTTTCCTGCCCTGGTGACCCTGGACCGGCCCGAAGGCCCGATCTGGCGATACCGCGAGGATCACCTGACGGCGCAGCTCTCGACGTCGGAGACGGCCGCCTGGCAGGCCGCGCGCGACGTTGCTGCAAGGCAGGGTCTCCTTTTCATGGCCCATCCCATGCACTGCGTCGTGGGACACAAGCCCGGTGGCTGAGATAGACTTTTGGCAACGCGTCCTGAGGAGGAACCCATGGCCTATGCACTCGAGCAGTTGAGCGCCGACATCCGCACCGCCCTGAAGGCCGATCCCGGCGTCGGCGGCAAGCAGGCCGTCGTAAAACTCGTCTCCAAGGTCCTGCTCGACAAGGACTTCGTCGACAAGCACCTGCGGGCCGAGGATTGCAAGCCGCGCAAGGTGCTGTACGAGGATCCCGAGCTCGGCTTCTGCGTCTGCGGCCATGTCTACGAGAAGCCGGCGCACGGCGCGCCGCACGATCACGGCTCGAGCTGGGCGATCTATGGGCTCGCGGTCGGCGACACCGAGATGACCGACTGGCGCATCGTCCGAAAAGGCGATGGCGAGACACCGTCGCTGGTCGAGCCGGAGCGGACCTATGTGCTCAGGCCCGGCGACGCGCACTTCTACGACGTCGGCGTCGTGCACTCGCCCAAGCGCGACGGGCTCACCAAGCTGGTGCGCATCGAAGGCGCCAACCTCGACCGCATCAAGCGCTCCAGCATCAAGGCTGTGGCCAAGGTGGACGCGTAGACGCGCCATGAAGATGCGGCGGCGAAGGTGACGGTGGAGTAGTTTTGCCGGACCGCGGGCCTCTTTGTCTTCCGGACCGCGCGCTGGGTCGCGGTTTACCGCGACCTCCCTGCGCGCTCATGAATCATGAGCGTAGGGAGCCGAATCGACCTACGGTCGATTCGGCGTAGGAGGCTCGCGGTCCTGAAGACGAAGATCATGAGCGGGCCTGGACGCCCGCGGTCCGAATATGAGTCACACGAAATAATGCGGCACGAAGCGGCTGTTGTTGTGGGTGATGCGGCGCTCGTCCTCGCGCATGCCGATGCCGGCCGGCTTGCCCTCGATCAGCCAGGAGCCGACCAGCGCATGATTGCCGTCGAACATCGGCAGCGGATGATAGGCCTGCCAGACGAAGCCTTCGCTGCCGTAGTCGCCGCCCGCGGTGTCGAACAGGCCCGGCCCGACAATGGTGACGTTGTGGCCCTCGCGGCCGAAGATCGGCTTCTTGACGAAGGCGCCGCCGAGGTCGGGATGCTCGTTGTCGAACGCCGGCAGGAGGTTGGCGTGGCCGGGGAAGCCTTCCCACAGCAACGGCAGCAGCATCTTGTTGCTGAGGATCATCTTCCACGCCGGCTCTATGAAGGCCGTGGTGTCGGTCAGCACATGCTGGCCGAACGCCTCGCGCACCATCCATTCCCAGGGATAGAGCTTGCTCAGCACCTGGATCGGCATCTCGTCGGGATCGGTGAAGCGGCGACCATTCCAGCCGATCCGCGCGACGGTGATCGGCTTGCCGGCGAGTCCGGCCTGCAAGGCGGTGTCGCGCAGGTACTCCGACGTCGCGAGATCCTCGGGCTGATCCTCGAAGCGGGCAAAATGGACCAGGCCTTCGGGTGGCAGGCGGCGCAGCACCCCGCGCCAGGCCTCGATCAGCTTCTCGTGGATCGAGTTGAACTGGTCGGCCTCGGGCTTCACGTCCTTCAGCCAGTACCATTGGATGACGGCGGCCTCGTAGAGCGCCGTCGGCGTGTCGGCGTTGTATTCCAGGAGCTTGGGCGGACCGCTGCCGTCATAGGCGAGGTCGAAGCGGCCGCAGATCGTCGGATCGGATCGCCGCCAGACCTGTTCGATGTAGTCGCCCCAGGCCGGCGGAATGCGCATGCGCTCCCACAGCCTGCTCGACACGACATGCTCGACCGCCTTGAGGCACATGCCGTGCAGCTCCTCGGTGGCGGCCTCGAGCTGGTCGATCTCCTCGGCCGAGAAGGCGTAGCAGGCCTGCTCGGTCCAGTACGGCTTGCCGTCCATGATGTAGTAGTCGAAGCCGAGCTGCTCGAGCTTGTTCTGCCAGCCCGGGCGTGGCGTCACTGCTTCGCGGCGCATGTCAGCTCGACCCGGACGAGCCGCCTGTGCTGCCCGACGAGCCGAAGCCGCCGCGCTGGCTCTGCGTGGGCGCGGTCTGGGCGGGGCTTTGCCTGGTCGTCGTCGCCGACTGGCCCGGCGTCGAGGCGGGCGTGGTCACCGCCGGGCCGCCGCGAAACAACCAGGGCAGGAGCCAGAAGAGGCCGCCGCCACCACCCATCGTCGGCGCGCAGGAATAGAGCAACGCCGCTCCCGCCACGCCCATCAGGACGAGCTTGATGCCGCGCGACATGCGCGGACCGCCGGAGGGAGTGGGCGAGGGCATCGACATGTCAGGTCGTGAGGCAGGCGGCGTTTATCAAGCCGAAGCAGGTCGCGAAACCGCCGGCCGTGATGCCTGCGGACATCCGGTCGGCTTCTATGGCGCCGCGCAGGTCCGGCAGCATCAGGCGCATCACGACGTGGACGATGACCTGGACGACCAGCGCCACCAGCGACCACAGCACGACGTCGGTCAGGCTGACCGAGTGGGCGATGGTGTTGGCGAGCGGCAGGCTGAAGCCCAGCAGCGCGCCGACCAGGGCGATGGCGGCCGATGTGTTGCCGGCGCGGATCAGGTGGAACTCGCGCCACGGCGTGATCAGCACGTAGACCAGCAGGAAGAAGCCCGCGAGGGCGAAGCCCACGACGACGTAGCGCACGAAGTTTGGGAAGGTCGTGGCCAGCCATTGAAATTCGGGCATGGCGCGACTTTCGGCCGGTCAGCCGTGCATGGTCAAGCCACCCGACACGCTGATCGTCTGGCCGGTGATGAAGGCGGCGTCGTCGCTGGCGAGGAAGCACACCGCGCCCGGAATGTCCTCGGGCTGGCCAACGCGCTTCATTGGAATGGCGCCGATCAGGGCGGCACGCATCTTCTCGCCGCGCTCGCCTTCGCCGGCGGCGGCCGCCAGCAGGGGTGTCTCGGTCGGGCCAGGGCAGACGGCATTGAGCGTGATGCCCTTGCGCGCCACTTCGCGCGCCACCGTCTTGGTGAAGGCGATGATGCCGCCCTTGCACGCCGAATAGACCGCCTCCTGCGAGGAGCCGACGCGGCCGGCATCGGAGGCGATGTTGACGATGCGGCCGTGGCCGCGCGCCACCATGCTCTTCAGCACGAAGTGGCTCATGTTGAGCGGGCCGCGCAGGTTGATGGCGATGAGCTGGTCCCACAGCTCGGGCGTGGTGTCGACGAAGTTGATGAAGCGATCCCAGCCGGCGTTGTTCACCAGGATGTCGATCGGCCCCATCTCGCCCTCGAACTGGGCAATGGCCTTGCCGACCGCCGCGTAGTCGGCGATGTCGACGCTCGAGACGAAGGCCTTGCCGCCGACCTCCACGATCTCGTTGGCGATCCTGTTGGCGCCGTCCCGGTTCTTGTCGAACACGCCGACCTTGCAGCCGTATGCGGCGAAGCGCCGGCAGATGGCGCCGCCGATCGCCCCGCCGCCGCCGGTGACGATGACGTTCTTGCCTGAAAGTCCGCGCATGACCGGTTCCTCAGAGGGGCGAGTAGGGATCGAACTTGGGCTTGCGCTTCTCGAGGTGCGAGGCGAGGCCTTCCTTCACCTCGGGCCCCATGAAGCCCAGCATCTCGAGCGCCGTCGAGGCGTCGAAGGAGGGGCCCATCATGCGCAGCCAGTTGTTGAGCGCGTACTTGGTGAAGCGGATCGAGGTCTGCGCGCCCTCGGCGAGCTTGGTCGCGACCTCGAGGCCCTTGGCCTCGAGTTGATCGTCCTCGACGCATAGCGAGACCAGCCCGATGCGCTCGGCCTCCTCGCCGTCGACCGCCTCGCACAGCAACAGGTAGTACTTGGCCTTGGCCATGCCGCAGAGCAGCGGCCACACGATCACCGCGTGGTCGCCGGCGGCGACGCCGAGCCGGGTGTGGCCGTCGATGATCTTGGCCTTCTTCGAGACGATCGAGACGTCGGCCAGGATGCCGGCGACCAGGCCCGCGCCGACGGCGGGGCCGCGCATGGTGCTGACGATCGGCTTGGAGCAGTTGATGACGTTGTAGACGATGTCGCGCGCCTCCTTCCAGGTGCGAAGCAGCGCGTTGTAGTCCTTCATGTTGTTTTCGATGAGATCGAAGTCGCCGCCGGCCGAGAACACCTTGCCGCCGGCGCCCTGGATGATCACGCAATTGACCGTGTCGTCGCCGTCGATGTCGCGCCAGACATTGACCAGCTCGGTGTGCATGATCGAATCTGTCGCATTGTACTTGTCAGGGCGGTTCATGGTCACCCGCAGCACCTTGGGATGCGGGCGATCGAACAGCAGGCGCTGGTATCTCTTCTGCCAATCGGACATGCGGTCTCCTCCAATGTCGGCAAGGTACTTGTTCACGAGGTGCGACTCCAGACGCGCCGCGGCACTCCGGGGAAGCGCGAACTGAGTGGTCGGATTTGCGAGGCCACGCCCAGACAATGCCGGTTGACAGTTTCGGCAAGCGACCGCTAGCTTTGGCGCCAAGCTGAAAAGCAAAATGAGCTGCATTCGTTGAGTAAGAGTGCTTGGTGAAACTGAATCGCTGCAGCCAGTCACAGGGAGGGCAAGGATGTCCACTAACGACGCACGGCGGCTGTTCGGTCGCGTGTTCACTGTTGCAATGCTGGCGCTCGCGGGAACAGGCGCTGCCCAGGCCCAGCAGAAGACCGATCTGGTCTTCAGCGCCGGCCCCACAGGCGGAAGCTGGACGCCGCTCGCGGCGTCGGTCTCGCAAGTCATCAACACGCGGGTGCCCGACCTCAACGTCCAGGTCGAGCCGGGCGCGGCGCTGGTGAACATGGAGAAAATCCGCACCGACAAGGCCGATCTCGGCTGGTCGATGACCACCGTCGTGGCTGACGCGCGCAAGGGCGAGGGCCAGTTCGCCGGCAAGCCGACCGACAAGGCGCTGTTCGTCGCCAACTTTTATCCCAATGTCTGGCAGCTCGTGGTGCCGGCCAGCAGCGACATCAAGAGCGTCAAGGATCTCAAGGGCAAGGCGGTGGCGTTGCCGGCGCGCGGCAACACCAGTCTGTCGGCCGGTTGGGAATATCTGCTCAAGATCAACGGCATGACGCTGAACGACCTCGGCCCCAAGAGCTACGGCCCGGTATCGTCGAATGCCGAGGCGGTGAAGAACCGCCAGGCAATGGCCACAGGGTGGTTCACGGTGGTGCCGGCCTCGTTCGTGCTCGATCTCGGCTCGGCGATGTCGCTGCGCATGATCGGGGTGACGCCGGCGGAGCTGGCCGAGCTCAAGAAGATCAATGGCGGCTTCGCAGCCTTCACGGTCAAGGCGGACACCTACAAGGAGCAGGGCATCACCGGCGATGTCGCCACCTTCCAGTCGCCGACCGTGCTGATGGCATCCTCGCGCACGCCGCCCGAGGTCATCTACAAGGTGACCAAGGCGATCATCGAGGGCCGTGGGGAGTTCGTCAACGTCGTCAAGACGATGAAAGGCATCACGCCGGCCGAGATGGCGCAGAACTTCGACATGCCCTATCACCCGGGTGCCGAGAAATACTACAAGGAAGCCGGCCTGCTGAAGAAGTAGCGGGCGGCGGCGGTGCGCAAGCTCGCGGGGTACGCCGGCCTGGTCGTCGCGGCAGTCGCCGTGGCGATGTCGGTCTACCATGTTTATGCGCGCCTGACGATCTACGCGCCCGACCAGCACGCGCTGCTGTTCATCACGCTCGGGTTCAGCCTGGTGCTGTCGTTCCTGCTGTGGCCGGCCCGCAAGGACGCGACGCCGGAGCGCGTGCCGTGGTCCGACCTCGGGCTGGCGGCACTGTCGCTCGCCTGCATCGGCTACATGTTCGTGAACTACGAATACATCGTGAACCGCTTCCCGACGGCCCATCCCCTGACCGCGACGGACATGGCGGTGGGGAGCGTGGGCGTCCTGCTGGTGCTGGAGGCGACACGCCGGACCATCGGCATGTCGCTGCCGATCGTGGCGATTGTCTTCCTGGTCTACGCCCTCGGCGGCAAATGGATGTTCGGCTTCCTTCACCATCGCGGGCTGACGGCCGAGATCACCATCGACCAGAGCTGGTTCACCACCGAAGGCGTGTTCGGCGTGCCGCTGCAGGTCGCCGGCACTTACGTCATCCTGTTCATCATCTTCGGCACGTTCCTCGAGCGCTCGGGCGCCGGCCAGTTCTTCATGAACTTCGCCAACGCCATCGCTGGCGGCGCGCGTGGCGGCCCCGGCAAGGTGGCGGTGGTGTCGTCCAGCCTGTTCGGCACGATCTCCGGTTCGGCGGTCGCCAACGTCATGGTCGACGGCTGGCTCACCATCCCGATGATGAAGAAGACCGGCTTCAAGCCGGAAGCGGCGGCGGCGATCGAGGCGGTGGCTTCGACGGGCGGCCAGATCATGCCGCCGATCATGGGCGCCGCAGCCTTCGTCATGGCCGAGTTCCTGGGCGCCAGTTACACCGAGGTCATGGTCGCCGCGGCGATCCCGGCGGTGTTCTACTACGGCGCCCTGTTCGCGGCGATCCACTTCAACGCCGTCCGTTCGGGGTTGAAGGGCCTGCCGCGCGAGGAACTGCCGGTCCTGCGCTACATCATGGTCAAGCAGGCCCACCTCTTCCTGCCGGTCATCGTGCTGCTGGCGCTGCTGCTGATGGGTTTTACGCCGACCTACGGCGCGATCATCGCCACGGGAGCTTTGGTTGTGATTTCATGGCTGCGGCCGGCCACGGGGTTGGGCGCTCGCGCCTGCCTCGAGGCTCTGCGCGACGGCGCCGTCCACACGGTGCCGGTGGCGATGGCCTGCGCCAGTGCCGGCATCGTGATCGGCATCGTGCTGCAGACCGGCCTGGCGCTGCGCTTCACCGCGTTCCTTGTCGACCTGACCCACGGCTATCTCGTGCTGGCGCTGCTGATCACCATGATGGCCAGCATCATCCTCGGCATGGGCATGCCGACGACGCCGGCCTACATCATGCAGGCCGCCTTGCTGGTACCGGCGATCATCAAGCTCGGCGTCGATCCCATGGCTGCCCACATGTTCGCCTTCTACTTCTCCTGCCTGTCGGCGGTGACGCCGCCGGTTGCGCTGGCGGTCTATGCCGCCGCCTCGATCGCTGGGGCAAGCCTGTGGGGATCGGGCATTCAGGCGGTGAAGTTCGCCGCCGCGGGCTTCATCGTGCCGTTCTTCTTCGTCTTCAATCCGGCGCTGCTGTTCTCCGGCACCTGGGACGAGATCCTGCGCGCCTTCGTCACCGGCTCGATCGGCGTGGTGGCGCTTGCCGCCTCGATGGAGAGTTTCTTCCTGCGCCCCACCAATTGGCTCGAGCGACTGCTGCTGTTCGCGGCGGCGCTGTTGCTGATCGACCCGAACACGATCACCGACGCAATCGGGCTCGGCATCCTGGCCGTCGTCCTGCTCAGCCAGAAGCTGCGCGCGGTCGAACGCGCGAAGCCCGCCGAGTAAGCCCATGAACCGCGCCCAGCTGTTCGCGCTCAGCGTAATCGCCGCCGTGCTGCTCGGCGGTGTTGTCGTCTACGGTGTTCTGCGGCTTTACGCCCCGTAGCTCGGCGCAGAGGTCTTGACGGATTGAGTTGGGTCGCGAGGGAGCTCCCGCGGCCGGACGAGGATATCGAGATGCCGTTGCGCGGGCCTGTCGGGGCGCGGTGCTGGCTTGAAAGCATTGCTGGCACTCGGGCTCGGCGACACAAGGAGTGGTGTCGTCGCCCGGACGACCCGCCAGATGGGGCCCTCTACGGTGCGAAAAAACTCGCGAAAACGAAATTGGCTGCCGCCGACCGCAGTTCTTGACACGGCGTGCACTTGAGTTATATTGCCGGCCTGTTGCGTTGCTTCCCCGCGTTGCCGCTCTATGCATCGTCGATCCCAGACCAAAAGGGCGGGGCAGGCGCTGCGCGCTCCCGTCCGGCCGCTTGCCTCCGGACGGGACGGGCTCGGGGCTCGGCTCATCGACGCAGCGATTCCGGTTGCGAAACTTGCGTAACTGTCCGAACTCGGAAGGAGACCCAACCCATAGGGGGTACGATTTCAAAGGGCCACCAGGCTCTCTGTCGGAAACGCCGGAAACGCCGGAAACCTCTCCCGCCGCTGACGGCAGTGCATGCACCGCCCGGTGGCCTCTCAGCCAGCCCCGCTGCCAACTGGTCAAATCACCGTGCGGCGGAAGATCCTGCGAAGCGCATAGCGCGAAGCAGGATGGTGGGCGATGACGGGATCGAACCGCCGACCTGTCCCGTGTAAAGGGAATGCTCTACCGCTGAGCTAATCGCCCGGCGGCGCTTCTAGCACATCTCGGCGGATCGCGGCGGCGTAACGCTGGCCGTTCTCGGGCATTTTGGTCGATGCCGAGAGATGCGATTTTCCTAATCTTCAACTTGTTTCGCTGCTCGCCGCCACGTGCGGAAAGCATCGATATTTCCGACACTTACGCACGCCTTCGCTACTGCGGTAAGCTTGACACTATATAGGGGGTCCTATATCTCTCGCGCGCCGTTGGGAACTTACGCGGGCGTAGTTCAGTTGGTTAGAACGCCGGCCTGTCACGCCGGAGGTCGCGGGTTCGAGTCCCGTCGCTCGCGCCAGCCCCAACGCTGGCAGCCCGAACGGGCGCCACACGGAGCGAAGGGGTGGCGATGGAAGATCTTCTCAGGGAATACCTGCCGATCCTGATCTTCCTCGGCCTCGCGCTGGTCATTTGTTGTGCCGCGGTTGGCGGTTCCTACATCATCGCCCGCCAGAACCCGAACTCCGAGAAGCTGTCGCCCTTCGAGTGCGGCTTTGCGCCCTTTGACGACGCCCGCGGCCAGTTCGACGTCCGCTTCTACCTGGTCGCCATCCTTTTTATCATTTTCGACCTCGAGGTCGCGTTCCTTTTTCCATGGGCTGTGGCGTTAGGTGACATAGGCTTGTTCGGCTTCTGGTCGATGATGCTGTTCCTGGCCGTCCTAACGGTTGGCTTCATCTACGAATGGCGCAAGGGAGCGTTGGAATGGGAGTGACGACCCCGGTCACCACCAAGAACCCCGTCGCCGAGGCGGCGCTGTCGCGCGCGCTGAACGACGACCTGGCCGACAAGGGCTTCGTCGTGGCCCAGCTCGACAAGCTGATCACCTGGGCGCGCACCGGCTCGATGTGGGGCTTGACCTTCGGTCTGGCCTGCTGCGGCGTCGAGATGATCCATTGCTGGATGAGCCGCTACGACCTCGACCGCTTCGGCTTCGCGCCGATGCCGAGCCCGCGCTCGGCCGACGTCATGATCGTGGCCGGTACGCTCACCAACAAGATGGCGCCGGCGCTGCGCAAGGTCTACGACCAGATGGCCGAGCCGCGCTACGTGATCTCGATGGGCTCCTGCGCCAACGGCGGCGGCTATTACCACTACAGCTACTCCGTCGTGCGCGGCTGCGATCGCATCGTGCCGGTCGACATCTACGTGCCGGGCTGCCCGCCGACCGCCGAGGCGCTGCTCTACGGCGTGCTGCAGCTCCAGAAGAAGGTCCGCAGGACTGGGACGATCATTCGGTGACCGAACCGCTGCAAGAACTCGGCGAGTACATCGCGCAGGCGAACGAGCGCGCGGTCATGGCGGCCTACGTCCGTCTCGGCGAATTGATGATCGACGCCCGGCCGGAAGGCTTGATCGGGCTGCTCACCTTCCTGCGCGACGATCCGCGCTGCCTGTTCAAGCAGCTCGTCGATGTCTGCGGCGTCGACTGGCCGGAGCGCGAGAAGCGCTTCGACGTCGTCTACAATCTGCTCAGCCTCAAGAACAACCAGCGCGTCCGCGTCAAGGTCGCGACCGATGAAGCGACCCCGGTGCCGTCGGCTGCCCCGGTGTTCAGCTCGGCCGGCTGGTTCGAGCGGGAGGCCTACGACCTCTACGGCGTGTGGTTCGCCGACCATCCGGACCTGCGCCGCATCCTCACCGACTACGGCTTCGAGGGCCATCCGCTACGCAAGGACTTCCCGCTGACAGGCTTCGTCGAGGTGCGCTGGGACGACCTGCAGAAGCGCGTCGTCTACGAGCCCGTGAAGCTCACCCAGGAGTTCCGCCGTTTCGACTTCCTGAGCCCGTGGGAAGGCGCGCACCAGGTGCTGCCGGGTGACGAAAAGGCCGACGAGAAGGCAAAGAGTTAGCTCGCATGTCCGACGTCGAGATCAAAACGCTGACGATGAACTTCGGGCCGCAGCACCCGGCGGCCCACGGCGTGCTGCGCCTGGTCGTCGAGATGGACGGCGAGATCGTCGAGCGCTGCGATCCGCATATCGGGCTGCTGCATCGCGGCACCGAGAAGCTGATCGAGTACAAGAGCTACCTGCAGGCCGTCCCGTACTTCGACCGGCTCGACTACGTCTCGCCGATGAACCAGGAGCACGCCTACGCGCTCGCCGTCGAAAAGCTTTTGGGCATCACAGCGCCCGAGCGCGGCCAGTACATCCGCGTGCTGTTCTCCGAGATCACGCGCATCCTCAATCATCTGCTGAACGTCACCACGTTCGCCATGGACGTCGGCGCGCTCACCCCGCCGCTATGGGGCTTCGAGCAGCGCGAGCTCCTGATGGAGTACTACGAAGGCGTCAGCGGCTCGCGCATGCACGCGGCCTATTTCCGTCCCGGTGGCGTGCACCAGGACCTGCCCGACGGCATGCTCGATTCGATGGACGCGTGGATCAAGCAGTTCTACCCGTTCATGAAGGACATCGAGAAGCTGCTGAACGACAACCGCATCTTCCGCCAGCGCACGGTCGACATCGGCGTCGTCAACCCGCAGCAAGCGCTCGACTGGGGCTTCTCGGGCCCGATGATCCGCGCCTCGGGCCTGCCGTGGGACCTGCGCAAGTCGCAGCCCTACGACGTCTACGAGCGCATGGATTTCGACATCCCGGTCGGCAAGACCGGCGACTGCTTCGCGCGCTACCTGGTGCGCATCGAGGAGATGTACCAGAGCGCCCGCATCATGGAGCAGTGCGTCGCAGCACTGCGTACCGTGACCGGGCCTGTGCGCGTCGACGACCGCAAGATCTCCCCGCCGCGGCGCGGCGAGATGAAGGACTCGATGGAAGCCCTGATCCATCACTTCAAGCTCTACACCGAGGGCTACAAGGTGCCGGCCGGCGAGACCTATACAGCCGTCGAGGCGCCCAAGGGCGAGTTCGCCGTCTATCTCGTGTCCGACGGCACCAACAAGCCCTATCGCTGCAAGATCCGCGCGCCGGGCTTCCCGCATCTCGCTGCGCTCGACATGATGACCAAGGGCCACCAGCTCGCCGACATGTCGGCGAACATCGGTTCGCTCGACATCGTGTTCGGCGAGGTCGACCGCTAGGAGACGATCGAAGGCCATGATCACCGCCGATCCGATGGACGTGCCCTATGTCGAGGAATTCCGCTTCTTGCCGGAGTACCTGGAGAAGGCCAAGGCTCTGATCGCGAACTATCCGCCCGGCCGGCAGGCGAGCGCGGTGATCGGCGTGCTTGATCTGGTGCAGCGCCAGGAAGGCTGGCTGTCGCGCACGGCGATGGACGAGGTCGCCAAGCTCCTCGATATGGCGCCGATCCGCGTCTACGAGATCGCGACCTTCTATACGATGTTCCAGCTCAAGCCGAAGGGTAAGTACCTGCTGCAGGTCTGCACCACGACGCCGTGCTGGTTGCGCGGCTCGGACGCGATCATGAAGGCCTGTGAGCATGCCGCCGACGGCAAGACTTTCAGCGTGCAGGAGGTCGAGTGCCTGGGCGCCTGCGTGAACGCGCCGGTCGTGCAGATCAATGACGATTTCTACGAGGACCTCGACGAGGCCTCGCTCCAGAAGGTGCTCGACGCCTTCCGGCGCGGCGAGACACCCAAGCCCGGGCCGCAGGTCGACCGCCAGACCTCGGCGCCCGAAGGCGGGCCGACCACCTTGAGGAGCGAGTAGACGATGCTTGCCGACAAGGACCGCATCTTCACCAACCTCTACGGCTTCCACGACTGGCGCCTGCCGGCCGCCCGCGCGCGCGGCGCCTGGGACGGCACCAAGGCGATCCTCGAGCGCGGCCCCGACGCCATCATCGACGAGATGAAGAAGTCGGGCCTGCGCGGCCGCGGCGGCGCGGGCTTCCCGACCGGGCTCAAGTGGTCGTTCATGCCGAAGGAGGTCAAGGACCGGCCGCATTACCTCGTGGTCAATGCCGACGAATCCGAGCCCGGTACCTGCAAGGATCGCGACATCATGCGTCACGATCCGCATCTGCTGGTCGAGGGCTGCCTGATCGCGGGCTTCGCCATGCGCGCCAACGCGGGCTACATCTACGTGCGCGGCGAGTTCTACAACGAGGCGCAGACCCTGATCGCGGCGATCAAGGAAGCCTACGACGCGGGGCTCCTGGGCAAGAACGCCTGCGGCTCGGGCTGGGACTTCGACCTCTACGTCCACCGCGGCGCCGGCGCCTACATCTGTGGCGAGGAAACGGCGCTGCTGGAAAGCCTGGAAGGCAAGAAGGGCATGCCGCGGCTGAAGCCGCCGTTCCCGGCCGGTTCGGGCCTCTATGGCTGCCCGTCGACGGTGAACAATGTCGAATCGATTGCGGTCGCGCCGACCATCCTGCGCCGCGGCGCCGCCTGGTTCGCCGGCATCGGCCGGCCCAACAACACCGGCACCAAGCTCTTCTGCATCTCCGGGCACGTGAACAAGCCATGCAACGTCGAGGAGGAGATGGGCATCCCGCTGCGCGAGCTCATAGACCGTCATGCCGGCGGCGTGCGCGGCGGCTGGGACAATCTACTGGCGGTGATCCCGGGCGGCGCCTCGGTGCCGCTCCTGCCGAAGTCGATCTGCGACACCGTCCTGGTGGATTTCGACTCGCTGCGCGACCAGAAGTCGGGCCTGGGCACGGCGGCGGTCATCGTCATGGACAAGTCGACCGACATCGTGAAGGCGATCGCGCGGCTCAGCCAGTTCTACAAGCACGAGAGCTGCGGCCAGTGCACGCCCTGCCGCGAAGGCACCGGCTGGATGTGGCGCGTCATGGAACGCATGGTCGTGGGCAACGCGCGCATCGACGAGATCGACGCGCTCGAGGACGTCACCCGGCAGGTCGAGGGTCACACGATCTGCGCGCTGGGCGATGCGGCGGCTTGGCCGATCCAGGGCCTGATCCGTCATTTCCGCCCCGAGATGGAGCGCCGCATCCGCGCGCGCACCGAAAAGCTGGCGGCCGAGTAGGGCAGGGAGCAGATAATGCCCAAGATCAAGATCGACGGCGTCGAGATGGAGGTGCCGGCCGGCATCACGATCCTGCAGGCCTGTGAGCTGGCGGGGCTCGAGATCCCGCGCTTCTGCTACCACGAGCGGCTGTCGATCGCCGGCAACTGCCGCATGTGCCTGGTCGAGGTGAAGCCCGGCCCGCCCAAACCCCAGGCGAGCTGCGCGCTGCCCGTCGCCGACAAGCAGGAGATCTTCACCACGACGCCGATGGTGCAGAAGGCACGCAGGGGCGTGATGGAATTCCTGCTGATCAACCATCCGCTGGACTGCCCGATCTGCGACCAGGGCGGCGAGTGCGACCTGCAGGACCAGGCGATGGGCTACGGTTTCGACCGCAGCCGCTATCACGAGAACAAGCGCGCGGTGCCCGACAAGGAGCTGGGCCCGCTGGTCAAGACCTCGATGAACCGCTGCATCCACTGCACGCGCTGCATCCGCTTCGCCACCGAAGTGGCGGGGACGGAGGAGCTGGGCGCGACCGGCCGCGGCGAGTCGATGGAGGTCACGACCTATGTCGAGCATGCGCTGACCAGCGAGCTGTCCGGCAACCTGGTCGATCTCTGTCCGGTCGGCGCGCTCACCTCCAAACCCTACGCCTTCGAGGCGCGGTCGTGGGAGCTCACCAAGACCGAGTCGGTCGACGTCATGGATGCGCTCGGCTCCAACATCCGCGTCGACACGCGCGGCGCGCAGGTCATGCGCGTGCTGCCGCGGCTGAACGACGACGTCAACGAGGAGTGGATCTCCGACAAGACGCGGCACGCCATCGACGGCCTGCGCTATCAGCGCCTCGATCGGCCGTACGTTCGCAAGGGCGGCAAGCTGGTCGAGGCGACCTGGGACCAGGCCTTCACCGCCATCGCCGAGAAGCTCGGCAAGCTCGAGGGCGCCAAGATCGCGGCCATCGCCGGCGACCAGTGCGACGCCGAATCGATGGTGGCGCTCAAGGACCTGATGGCGGGTCTCGGCTCGCCCAACATCGATTGCCGCCAGGACGGCGCCAGGCTCGAGGGCGGGCCGCGCGGCAGCTACATCTTCAACGCCGGCATCCGCGGCATCGACCAGGCCGACGCCATCCTGCTGGTCGGCACCAATCCGCGCTGGGAAGCGCCGGTGCTGAACGCGCGCATCCGCAAGCGCTACCTCCACGGCCGTTGCGCCATCGGCGGCATCGGTCTGATCGACGACCTCAGCTATCCAGTCGAGCGTCTCGGCATGGGGCCGGCAAGCCTGCGCGAGCTGGTCGACGGCAAGCTTGGCTTCTTCGAGAAGTTGAAGGCCGGCAAGAACCCCTTGATCATCCTCGGCATGGGCGCGCTCGCCCGGCCCGACGGCGCGGCAGTGCTGGCCCTGGCGCGCGAGCTCGCCGACAAGCTGGGGGCCGTGCGCGACGACTGGAACGGCTTTGCCGTCCTGCATACCGCGGCGGCCCGCGTCGGCGGCCTCGATCTCGGGTTGGTGCCCGGCGAGGGTGGCCGCGACGTCGAAGGCATCCTGGCCGGCTGCGAGAAGGGCGAGATCGCCGCGGTCTATCTGCTGGCCGCCGACGAGATCGCCACCAAGCGGCTGGGCAAGGCCTTCGTGATCTATCAGGGCCACCACGGCGATGCCGGCGCCAACCGCGCCGACGTGGTGCTGCCGGGTGCCGCCTACACCGAGAAGCCCGGCGCCTACGTGAACACCGAAGGCCGCATGCAGCTCGCGCGCCGCGCCGCCTATCCGCCGGGTGACGCGCGCGAGGACTGGGCGATCCTGCGCGCCCTGTCCGACCGCCTGGGCAAGACCCTGCCGTACGACACGCTCGAGCAGGTCCGTGAGCGCCTGGTATGCGTCAACAAGAGCTTCGCCGCGATCGACCAGCAGCAGGCCGGCGGCTGGGGCACGTTCGGCGCGTCGGGTCCGCTCGGCGACGCCATGTTCGCCTCGCCGATCGCCAACTTCTACATGACCTGCGCGATCAGCCGGTCGTCCCGCACCATGGCCGAGTGCATCGCCTCGCGTGAGGAGTTTGCGCAGCGCTATCTGGCGCGGGCGCGGAGGATGGGATGACCGCCGACCTGATCCGCTTTTTCACGACGAATTGGCTCGGCCAGGCGATCGTCATCCTGGCGCAGTGCCTGGCCGTGACGGTGCCGCTGCTGGTCGCCGTTGCCTACATGACCTATGTCGACCGCAAGGTGTGGGCCTCGATCCAGCTCCGCCGCGGCCCCAACGTGGTGGGCCCGTTCGGCCTGCTGCAGCCCATGGCCGACGGCCTGAAGCTGGTGCTGAAGGAGACCATCGTCCCGTCAAGCGCCAGCGGCGTGCTGTTCATCATCGCGCCCATGATCGCCTTCATGACCGCGCTGGTCGCCTGGGCGGTAGTACCGTTCGACGACGGCTGGGTGATCGCCGACATCAATGTCGGCATCCTCTACCTATTCGCGATCTCCTCGCTCGGCGTCTATGGCATCATCATCGCCGGCTGGGCCTCGAACTCGAAGTACGCCTTCCTGGGCGCGCTGCGCTCGGCGGCGCAGATGGTGTCCTACGAGGTGTCGATCGGCTTCGTGCTGATCACGGTCCTGCTCTGCGTCGGCTCGCTCAACCTCTCCAAGGTGGTGCTGGCCCAGTCTGGCTGGTTCTTCAACTGGTTCTGGCTGCCGCTGCTGCCGATGTTCGTCATCTTCTTCGTGTCGGCGCTGGCCGAGACCAACCGCACGCCGTTCGACCTGCCGATGTCGGAAGCCGAGCTGGTGGCGGGCTTCCACACCGAATACTCGGCCATGACCTTCGGCCTGTTCTTCCTCGGCGAATACGCCAACATGATCCTGCTGTCGGCGCTGGGCGCGGTGCTGTTCCTGGGCGGCTGGATGTCGCCGGTGCCGTACGCGCCCTTCACCTGGGTTCCCGGCGTCGTCTGGTTCGCGCTCAAGATCGCGTTCCTGCTGTTCGTCTTCAGCTGGACCAAGGGAACGCTGCCCCGCTACCGCTACGACCAGCTGATGCGGCTCGGCTGGAAGGTGTTCCTGCCCGTGTCACTTGGCTGGGTCGTCCTCACCGCCGCCGTGCTGCAGTTCGGCGGCTGGGTTCCGAAGCTTTAGGGAGTCGCACGATGGCCTCGCTCGATCGTACCGCGCGCTCCTTCCTGCTGTCAGAGCTGGTGGCGGGCTTCGCGCTCACCTTGAAGTACATGTTCAAGCCCAAGGTGACGGTGAATTACCCC
>WHTW01000031.1:9663-60187 GCA_009377525.1 Rhodospirillales bacterium | reverse complement strand
GCCATCAAGTACGGCACCACCTTGCGGCGTCACGATGTGTGAATCCGACAGACGCAAAGCGTGGGGAGGCATTTGCCGCCCCTCGACCACCGCCTCCCGCAGTGATAGAACCCGGCCGTTCCTGCAACGGAGACCGATGACGGACGTCCGCACCGACGGGCAGCGCAAGCGCGTGTTCATCCGCACCTACGGGTGCCAGATGAACGTCTACGATTCGGACCGCATGGCCGACGTCCTGCGGCCGCTGGGCTATGCCATGGCCGACACGCCCGAGCAGGCCGACCTTGTCGTGCTGAACACCTGCCACATCCGCGAGCGTGCCTCGGAGAAGGTCTATTCCGAGCTCGGCCGCCTGCGCGACGCCAAAAGCGAGCGCCGCGCCGAGGGCCGCGATCTCACCATCGCCGTGGCAGGCTGCGTCGCCCAGGCCGAGGGCGAGGAGATCGTGCGCCGCCAGCCCGCCGTCGACATCGTCGTCGGCCCGCAGGCCTACCACCGCCTGCCCGAGCTTCTGGCCGAGGCCGAACGCAAGGCCGCGCTGCGCCGCGCCGGCAAGCGCCTGCCGGGCGCCGGCGTGCTCGACACCGACTTCCCGGCCGAGAGCAAGTTCGATCACCTGCCCGCGCCGCAGGGCGTGCGCGCCGGCTCGGCCTTCCTGTCGATCCAGGAAGGTTGCGACAAGTTCTGCACCTTCTGCGTCGTGCCTTATACGCGCGGTGCGGAGTATTCGCGGCCGGCGTCCGCGGTGCTGAGCGAAGCGCGACAGCTCGTGGCGGCGGGCGCGATCGAGATCACGCTGCTCGGCCAGAACGTCAACGCCTATCACGGCGAGGCCGCAGATGGATCGACGTGGTCGCTGGCGCGCCTGATCCGCGCCGTGGCCGAGATCGATGGCGTGGCGCGCATCCGCTACACCACCTCCCATCCGCGCGACATGGACGACGACCTGATCGCCGCCCACGGCGCGGTGCCGCAGCTCATGCCGTACCTGCACCTGCCGGTGCAGTCGGGTTCCGACCGGATCCTCGAGGCGATGAACCGCCGCCATGGGCGCGATCTCTTCGTGCGTCTGGTCGATCGCCTGCGAGCCGCTCGGCCCGACCTTGCCCTGTCGTCCGACTTCATCGTCGGCTTCCCGGGTGAAAGCGATGCCGACTTCGACGACACCATGCGGCTGGTCGACGAGGTGGGGTTCGCCTCGGCCTTCTCCTTCAAGTACAGCCGTCGTCCCGGCACGCCGGGCTCCGCCATGCCCGACCAAGTGCCCGAGGCGGTGAAGGCGGCGCGGCTCGCCGCCCTGCAGGCGCTGCTCGGCCAACAGGCACGCGACTTCAACATCTCCAAGGTCGGTGCCACCGTCCCGGTGCTGTTCGCCGAGACCGGCCGCAAGCCCGGCCAGATCGTCGGCAAGACGCCGTGGCTGCAGTCGGTCTATGCCGAGGGCAATGAGCGGCTGATCGGCCATATCGTCGAGGCTCGCCTGATCGAAGGCCATGCCAACAGCCTGGCCGGCGAGATCGTCACCCGTGCCTACGAGGCCGCCGCGTGAGCGATACGGCAGCAACTGGCCGTTCGGCCGACGTGCGCCGGATGACGTTCGACGATCACGCGCTTCTGGCCGTGCTCTACGGCAATCACGATCGTCATCTGGTACGTATCGAGCAGCTCGCCAACGTGCAGTTGAGCGCGCGCGGCAACCAGCTCGCCATCGCCGGATCGGCCGACGATGCCGCGATCGCGCACAAGGCCATCGCCAGCCTCTACGAGCGGCTGAAGCGCGGCCTGTCGATCGAGATCGCCGACGTCGATGCCGCCGTGCGCTTTGCCCGCACCGGCGCCGACGGCGGCGACAATGACGGCATCCGCACGCGTCGCCGCACGGTGCAGGCGCGCTCGCCCGGCCAGCGGGGCTATCTCACCGCCTTGCACGAGCGCGACATGGTGTTCGCGCTGGGGCCGGCGGGCAGCGGCAAGACCTATCTCGCCGTCGCCATGGGCGTGTCGCTGCTGCTGGCCGGCAAGGTCGAGCGCATCGTGCTGTCGCGACCGGCGGTCGAGGCCGGCGAGCGGCTGGGCTTCCTGCCCGGCGACATGAAGGAGAAGATCGATCCCTACCTGCGGCCGCTCTACGACGCGCTGCACGACATGCTGCCGGCGGAGCAGATCGCCAATCGCATGGAATCCGGCGAGATCGAGATCGCACCTCTCGCGTTCATGCGCGGACGCACGCTGGCGCATTGCTTCGTGATCCTCGACGAGGCGCAGAACACCACGCCCATGCAGATGCGCATGTTCCTGACGCGGCTGGGCGAGGGCTCACGCATGGTGATCACCGGCGATCCGAGCCAGACCGACCTGCCGGGCGGCCAGCGCTCCGGACTGGCTGACGCCGTCGACACGCTGAAGAATGTCGAGGGCGTGCGCTTCATCCGGCTGACCTCGCAGGACGTCGTGCGCCACGACCTGGTGACCCGCATCGTCGAGGCCTATGACGCGCGCGACAAGAAAATCAAGCCGGACGGCCGTTGACGTTGTCCTGCTTGACCCGGCATGGGCCAAGGCCTTGCCGGGCGTCGAGCGGCTGGTGCGCAAGGCCGCGCGCGCCGCGACCAACAACCGCAAACGCTCGCTCGCCATCGCGCTTGCCGACGACAGGCGCGTGCGTGCGCTGAACGCGCGTGATCGCCGGAAGGACAAGCCGACCAACGTCCTGTCCTACCCGTCGGGCGAACGCGATTTCCTGGGTGACATCGTGCTGGCGCGCCAGACCGTCTGGCGAGAGGCCAAGTCGCAAGGCAAGACGGCTGCCGATCACCTCGCCCATCTCGTCGTGCATGGTACGCTCCATCTGTTGGGCTACGATCACGAGACGAGCGAGGCCGATGCCGAGCGCATGGAGGCGCTGGAGCGGCGGGTCCTCGCCAAGCTCGGAATCGCCGATCCATACTGAGGGAAGGAAATGACAATGCGGGTGGGATTCGTCGGCCTGGGCACGATGGGCTCGGGCATCTCGGCCAACATGCACAAGGCCGGCCACGAGATGGTGGTGCACGATGCGCGGCGCCAGGCCGCTGAGAAGATCTGCGCGGCCGGCGCCGAATGGGCCGATTCGCCGAAGGCGGTTGCCGAGGCCACCGAGGTTGTCTTCACCTCGCTGCCGGGGCCGAAGGAGTTCGAAGCCGTCGTGCGCGGCGACAAGGGATTGATTGCCGGCATGTCGCGCGGCCAGCCTCTGTTCGATCTCACGACCAATTCGCCGACCGTCATTCGCAGTCTCGAGCCGCTGTTCGCCGAGCGCGGCGCCGTGCTGCTCGACAGCCCGGTGAGCGGCGGTCCGTCGGGCGCCGCCTCGGGCAAGATGGCGATCTGGGTCGGCGGCGATGAGCAGGTCTTCCAGCGTTACCGCCCGGTGCTCGACGCCGCCGGCGACCAGGTCTCCTATATCGGCCCGCTCGGCGCGGCCTCGGTCGCCAAGCTGGTGCACAACCTCAGCGGCTACATGATCCAGACGGCGTTGGCCGAGGCCTTCACCATGGGTGTGAAGGCCGGCGTCGATCCGCTGACCTTGTGGAAGGCCGTGCGCAACGGCGTCACCGGCCGGCGGCGCACCTTCGACGGCTTGGCCGACCATTTCCTGCCCGACATTTTTGATCCGCCGCGCTTTGCGCTCAAGCTCGCGCACAAGGACGTGTCGCTCGCCACCCAGGTCGGCCGCGAGATGGGCGTGCCGATGCGGCTCGCCAACCTGACGCTCGAGGAGATGACGGAGGCGCTGGCCCGCGGCTGGGAAGGCCGCGATTCGCGCTCGTCGATGATCCTGCAGAAGGAGCGGTCGGGGCTCACGATCAAGGTCGACCCCGCCGACATCGCCGCCGTCCTCCGCGATAAGAGCAACGCGTGAGTCTTCCGGACCGCCGGCTTCCAGCCGGCTCGAATCATGAGCCGGCTGGAAGCCGGCGGTCCGGAAGAGACTAAAGCATTTCCAGCGGCTGCTTGCCTTTGGGCGGCGGGAAGGCGCGGTCGAGGTCGGCCAGGATCTTTGGCGAGAGCTTCACCTCGAGGGCGCCGAAATTCTCCTTCACGCGCTCGCGGCTGGACGATTTGGGGATGGTGACGACGCCGGGCTGGGCGAGAACCCAGGCGAGCGCCAGTTGCGCCGGCGTGCAGCCGACCTCGTCGGCGAGCTTCTTCAGCGCCGGCTTGCGCAACAGGCCGCCCTGGTCGAGTGGCGAGTAGGCCATCAGCGGGATCGATCGCTTGCGCATCAGGGGCAGCAGGTCGAACTCCGGCCCGCGGCGCGACAGGCAATACAGCACCTGATTGGAGCCGGTCAGGCCCTTGTCGAGGCGGGCGGCGTCCTCCATGTCGGCGCGGTCGAAGTTGCTGACGCCGAAGTCGGCGATCTTCCCCGCCTCGCGCAGGCGGTGGAACGCCTCGAACGTCTCCGCCAGCCGCGCCCCGCCGCGCCAGTGCAGCAGGTAGAGATCGATGCGGTCGATGCCCATGCGCTTGAGGCTGCGTTCGCACGCCGCAACCGTACCGGCGCGCGAGGCATTGTGGGGGTAGACCTTGCTCACGGTGTAGGGCCGCTTGGCCTTTCCCTTGATCGCCTCGCCGACGATCTCCTCGGCGCCGCCCTCGCCGTACATCTCGGCGGTGTCGATCATGGGATAGCCGAGTTCAATCCCATATTTCAGCGCATCGAGCTCATCGGCGCGCCGTCGGCCGCTCTCGCCCATGCGCCAAGTTCCAAGGCCAAAGACCGGCATGGCCGCGCCGGAAGGAAGTTTGCAGGAACGCATAAGGAACATCCGTCATTGCAACGCCGCAGCGATAGCCTATCTTAACGACCATGCCGGACTCCACAGCGCACAGTACGCGACCGGGCAACAGCCCGGATTCGGTGAGTGAGCCCTCCGCAACACCAACGCCAAAACCCGCGACCGTTCCGGAGGTGGTGCCTTCGAGCGGCGGCCTCCTGCGTGCCATCCTGCGACGCCTGCGGCGGCGCGACAAGAACGAGGCGGTGCGCGAGGCGATCGAGGAGCTGATCGAGGAGGCGCCCGAGAGCGACACGCCGATCAGCGAGGACCAGCGCGTCCTCCTCGCCAACATCCTGAAGCTGCGCGACAAGACGGTGGCCGACGTCATGGTGCCGCGCGTCGACATCGTCGGCATCGCCGCCGACACGCCGCTCGACGAGGTCGTGCGTCTGATCCAGACCGAGGCCCATTCGCGCTATCCGATCTACCGCGAATCGCTCGACGACGTGATCGGCATGATCCACATCAAGGACGTGCTGGCCTACTGGGGCACGGCCAAGAAGTTCAACCTGCGCGACATATTGCGCCGCGTCGTGTTCGTGGCGCCGACCTTGCCGGTGCTCGACATGCTGCTCGACATGCGCCGTTCGCGCACCCACATGGCGCTGGTGGTCGACGAGTTCGGCGGCACCGACGGTCTCCTCACCATCGAGGACCTGGTCGAGGAGATCGTGGGCGAGATCGAGGACGAGCACGATGTCGCCCAGACGCCGACGGTCGCCCGTCGCGTCGACGGCACGATCGACGTCAACGGCCGCACGCCGGTCGAGCTTCTGGAGCAGGAGATCGGCAACGTGCTGTCGGAGGACGAGCGGCGCGAGATCGATACGGTGGGCGGCCTGATCTTCTCCCTGCTCGGCCGCATCCCCGAGCGCGGCGAGGTCGTGCGCCATCCGTCGGGCGTCGAGTTCGAAGTGCTCGACGTCGACCCGAGGCGCATCAGGCGCCTGCGCGTAAGGCCGCCGAGCACGGCGCCGGCCGTGCCCTGATCGCCGCCCAGTCGTGATCAAGCTGCCGTGATCAAGCTGCAGGGATGGCGCGCCTTGGGCGCGGCCTTGGTGGCGGGAGCGTTGGCGGCGCTGGCCATGCCGCCGCTCTACTGGCTGCCGCTCGCGATCGTGGGCGTCGTGGCCTATGTCTGGCTGTGGCAGGCCGCGCCCACACCGCTGAGCGCCTTCTGGCGCGGGCTGGCCTGGGGCACAGGCCATTTCGCCGTCGGCTCCTACTGGATCCTGGAAGCCTTCTACGTGCCGCCGGCCGACTTCGCCCTGCTCGGCCCGCCGATTGTCGCCGGCCTCGCGGTTGTGCTGGGATTCTTCCCTGGCTTCGCCGCCTGGGCATCGCGTCGCATCATCGATCGCTGGCCTGATCTGGCCGGCCGCTACAGCCGTCTGGTTGTGCTGGCGATCGCCTGGACGGTTGCAGAGTGGCTGCGCGGGCACCTCTTCACCGGCTATCCCTGGAATCCGCTGGCGCATGTCTGGGGCTTTGCCACGCCTTTGCTACAGGGCGCGGCGCTGTTCGGCGTCTATGGCCTTGGCATGTTGACCTTCCTCGTGCTCGCCGCGCCGACGGCAGGCTGGCGGGCATCGATCGCAGCACTCCTGGTCGTCGGCCTCGCCGGCTGGGCCGGCCAGTCGGCGATGGCCGCCATCGAAAGTGGAAACGGCCAGGGCAGCGGCCCTTGGATCCGCATCGTGCAGCCCAACGTGCCGCAATCGCAGAAATGGCGGCCGGAAACCCGTGCCCAACAGATCGCCAAGCTGGTGCAGATGAGCCGCCAGCCGGGCTTCGACCGCCTGGCCGCCGTGGTCTGGCCCGAGACGGCGCCACCCCAGATCATCGAGCCCGGATCAGCGGCGCTCGCGATCATGGCGCAGGCGGTGCCGCCGGGCGGCCTGCTGTTGACCGGTGCGGCGCGCGGCACGCCGCGGCCCGAGGACGGCGTGTGGAACTCCCTGCTGGTGGTCGACGGGACGGGCGCCATTGCCGCCCACTACGACAAGGTCCATCTCGTGCCGCTCGGCGAATACATCCCTTTCCACAAGCAGCTGGCGCCGGTCTCGGGCATGATCGGACGCGGCTCGTTCGAGGTCGGCGAGGGGCGGGTGACGCTCACGCCGACCGGCGGGCTGCCGTCCTTCTCGCCGGTGATCTGCTACGAGGTCATCTTCCCTGCGGCGGTGACCGGCCCGGGGGCCAGGCCGCAGTGGCTGCTCAATGTCACCAACGATGCCTGGTTCGGCCTGTCGAGCGGACCGTACCAACACTTGACCAGCGCGCGGTTGCGCACCATCGAGGAAGGCCTGCCCATGATCCGCGCCGCCAACACCGGCGTATCGGCGGTGATCGATGCCTACGGCCGCGTTCTGGCGTCACTCGATATGCAACGGGAGGGCATCATCGACCACCGCCTTCCCGCGCCGCGTGTGGCCACTCCCTATGCCCGCTGGGGCGACTGGACATTGCTGGCTATGGTTGCATTTCTTGGCGTGACGTTAATCGGAACGCGATTGTGGAAGAGCCGACAACCCCAGTGAATCATTCAATATTAGGAATCCCAAGGATCAGCTTGCATTATCCCGGAGAGGGTCTAATGTCATATGCAGCCCTGACGTGTAGGTATGCATTTTTGCACAGGTGAGCTTGCCGATGGGCTGCACTTTCAAAGTGTCTGCCACTTTATTTGCACAACCGCGTTATAGGCTTAAGAGAGACGGAGCGAGAGGAACCACGACCCATGGCAAGATCACATCCGGTAGACGTCCATGTCGGCGCGCGCATGCGTCAGCGCCGCACGCTTCTCGGAATGAGCCAGGAGAAGCTCGGGACGGCCGTCGGCCTCACCTTCCAGCAGATTCAGAAGTATGAACGCGGCTCCAACCGCATCGGCTCGAGCCGGCTCTACGAGTTCGCCAAGGTGCTTGACGTGCCGGTGTCGTATTTCTTCGACGAGATGCCGTCCAACGTGCTGTCGGGCCGGCCGATGTCGGGCCGCGGCCGCAAGGGCTTCGGCGAGGCCGGCACGCCGTTCGAGCAGGAGAAGGATCCGCTGATCAAGCGCGAGACCCTCGAACTGGTGCGCGCCTACTACAAGATCCGCGAAGGCCGCGTGCGCAAGCGCATCTTCGAGATGGTCAAGGCCGTGGGTGCGGCGAGCCATGCCGAGGTTCTGGGCGGCCGTAAGCGCTAAAAGGCCGCAAGAAGGGGATGCCGAAGGAGGCGGGGGAAGCCTGAGGCAAACTGCCTACCGCAGCTTCCGATCGGATTGGAACCGCTTGCGGTTCCAATCCGATCGGAAATGCGTCGGTCGAGCATCATCGTTGCCGGGCACTATTCGTCCGGCTGGATCAGCCGGACGAATAGTGTTTCAGGCCCCCTTGATTTCCGTTTGTATCTGGAGTTTTTAGCCGGCGCGGCTCCGATGGGCGCCGCCGCCGCGGACGGATTTGGACGACTTGCCACCGCGACAATAAAGGCTAAGCCGGACGTTGGCGGCTCTCCCGCCCTGCCCGGAGTCCAGTGACCTGTGGGAGGGCTGTTTTGGCCATCAAGGACTATCTCTTCACCAGCGAATCGGTTTCCGAAGGCCATCCGGACAAGGTCTGCGACCAGATCTCGGACGCCATCCTCGACGCTTTCATCGCCAACGACGTCAAGCTCGGCCATGCCGACGACAGCCACGCCAACACCCGGCTGGGCTGCGAGACGCTCGCAACCACCAACAAGATCGTCATCGCCGGCGAAGGCCGCGCCTCCGCGCCCTACATGCGCAAGTACGGCAAGCACACCATCGTCAACCGCGAGGCGCTGACCGAGATCGCCCGCGACGTCGTGCGCGACATCGGCTACGACCAGGACGGCTTCTCCTTCCACGGCGCCGACGTCGAGGTGCTGCTGCACGGCCAGTCGCCCGACATCGCCATGGGTGTCGACGCCAAGAAGAAGGGCGGCAATCTCGGCGAGCAGGAAGGCGCGGGCGACCAGGGCCTGATGTTCGGCTTCGCTTGCCGCGACAGCGAGGAATACGAGAAGGGCTCGTTCATGCCGGCCCCGATCTACTTCTCGCACAAGATCCTCGAGGTCCTGAGCAAGGCCCGCCGTTCGGGCGAACTGCCAGATCTGCAGCCCGACGCCAAGAGCCAGGTCACGGTGCGCTACGTCAACGGCAAGGCCGTCGGCGCCACCAAGGTGGTGGTTTCCACCCAGCACCGCGAAACCACGGCCAAGGGCAAGAAATACAACTCCGGCATGATCAAGGACATGATCGAAGGGCACGTGAAGAAGTCGCTGCCCGCCGGCTGGATGCCCAAGAAGGCGTCCGACTTCTTCGTCAACCCGACCGGCAACTTCGTCGTCGGCGGTCCCGACGGCGACTGCGGCCTCACCGGCCGCAAGATCATCGTCGACACCTACGGTGGCTTCGCCCCGCACGGCGGCGGCGCCTTCTCGGGCAAGGACCCGACCAAGGTCGACCGCTCGGCCGCCTACGCCGCGCGCTATCTCGCCAAGAACGTGGTTGCGGCGGGCCTCGCCGACCGCTGCCTGATCCAGGTCGCCTACGCGATCGGCATCGCCGATCCGATGTCGCTCTATGTCTACACCAAGGGCACCGGCAGGGTCGACGAGCGCAATCTCGAGAAGGTCCTGTCGGACATCTTCCCGCTGCGCCCGACCAACATCCGCCGCTCGCTGCAGCTCAACAAGCCGATCTATAGGCGCACGGCGGCCTACGGCCATTTCGGCCGCAAGCCGGACAAGGACGGCAGCTTCTCGTGGGAGCGCACCGACCTGGTGCCGGAACTGAAACGGGCTTTCGGATCACGTTAGGGCGGTTTCCGATCGTCTGGAACCGCAAGCGGTTCCAGACGATCGGAAACGCGCGTACCGGAGATCTTGGATCGAGAGGGCACATTCTGTCCGGCTGCAGCCAGACAGAATGTGCTTTAGGATACTGTCCTAAATAATTGATTCTCCGTAAGTTTTTGAATAATGTCAGAGAGGCAGTAACAAGTCTGCGGGAGCAGACGGCGAATGGCCCCTCTGGAGAATGGCGGGTTCCAGCCATCGGTCTGGGCCGGCGATAGAAGCCGGCCCATCGACTCGCTCATGCGGGCGCTGCTTTACGTCGCCCAGCAGGTCGGCCGGCCGATCAGCGAGGCCGACGTGCGCCGTCTGGCGGCGGTGCCGGCGGCGGGTCTCGACGAGGCCGCCTTCCTGACCGCCGGCGCGCGGCTTGGCCTCGAAACCCACGCCCTCGATCTCGCACCCGACCGGCTTGCTTCGCTGCCGCTGCCCTTCGTGCTGCTGGCCGCGGGACATCCCGCTCATGTCGTCGTGGCCGGCCGAGCGGGCCAGTGGATGGTGCTCGACGTCGTCGACGGCCAGGTCTGGCATCTGACGGCCGACGAGGTGATGGCGCTGGGCGTGCGTGCCCTGGTGATGCGCGAGAAGCTGCCCGACGCTGCCGGCGCGCGCTGGTATGCGCCGCTGTGGACGCGCGTGCGACCGGTCATCCTGAAGCTTGCCGCGGCTTCCTTCGTCATCAACGTGCTTGGCCTTGCCACGCCGCTCTTCATGATGCTGATGCTGAACACGGTGGTCGGCCACTCAGCCCCGGCCAACGCGGCCTCGCTGGTGATGCTGCTGAGTGCCGCCATGCTTTTGGTCTACGGCCTCGACTTCGCGCTGCGTCTGGCGCGCGGCTGGCTGTCGGCGCGCACCGGCGCCAGGCTCGACGCGCTGATGAGCGGCGAGGCGCTGCATCATCTGATGCAGCTTCCCTACCGGCATTTCGAGCGCACGCCGTCGGGCGTCATCGCCGAGTGCCTGCGCCAGCTCGACGTGCTGCGCAATTTCCTCACCGGCCAGATGCCGGTGCTGGCGATCGACATCGCTTTCGTGGCGCTGTTCCTTGCCGCCACCTTCTTCATCAGCCCGGTGCTGGGCGCCATCGCGACCTCGGCGATTCCGGTGCTGATCGGCGTGTCGCTGGCGACCCATCGCGCGCAGCGCCGGCTGGCCGACGAGAATTTCCAGGCACTCGCCGCCAAGGGCTCGACGCTCGCCGAGACGGTGGCCAACGCCGCCACCATCAAGACGCTGGGGCTCGAGGCCGAGGTCGAAAAGCGCTGGCAGGCCCGCGTCGAGCAGTCGGCGTGGACGTCGTTCCGCGCCAACAACCTCGCCAACATCGCGGCCAGCGCCTCGGGCAGCCTGCAACTCCTGGCGTCGCTGGTGATCGTCGTGATCGGCGTGCGCGAGGTGGTCGACCATCACATGACGGTCGGCGCGCTGGTCGCGGCCAACATGCTGGCGGTGCGCGCGCTCCAGCCGATGCGCCAGCTCGTGGCGGCGTGGCATCAGCTCCAGGCGACCAGTGCCGCCTTCAAGCGCATCGACGAGCTGATGAGCGAGGCGACCGAGAGCCCGCCGGGCGAGCTCGCGCCCATGCCGGCGCTGGCCGGCGACATCGTCTTCGATCGCGTCACCTATCGCGCCGATACCGATGCGCCCGCTATCCTGCAGGACGCCGACTTCCAGGTCGTCGCCGGCGAGATTTTGGGCATCGTCGGCCCGTCGGGATCGGGCAAGACCACCATCGCCAACCTGGTGCAGGGCCTGTTCAAGCCGACCGGCGGGCGCGTGCTGGTCGACGGCACCGACATCGCCCACATCTCTCCGGCGCAGCTGCGCGCCCAGATCGGCGCCGTGCCGCAGGATGTGCAGCTCTTCACCGGCTCGGTGCGCGAGAACATCGCCATGGGCGTGGTCGACAAGGATCCCGGCCGCGTCGTCGCCGTCGCCAGGTTTGTCGGTGCGCACGATTTCATCCAGCGTCTGCCGCAGGGCTACAACACCGTGCTGGGCGAGCGCGGTCAGGGCCTGTCGAGCGGCCAGCGCCAGCTGCTCAGCATCGCCCGCGCCCTGATCCGCAATCCGCGCATCCTGGTGCTCGACGAGGCGACCAGCGCGCTCGATCCGGCGACCGAGGAGCGGCTCCTGCGCCAGCTCAAGGCCAACGCGCGCGGTCGCACCGTGATCATGATCACCCATCGCCTGGCGCCGCTCGCCATCGCCGACCGCGTGGCGCTGCTGATGGACGGCCGCATCGAGCGCATCGGCTCGCCGACCGAGGTCATGGCCTACGCCCGCATCCGCATGGCCGAGGCGAGCCGCGGCCAGACCACCGCCGGCGCCGCGGCGGCGCACACGGTGGCGATGCTGGCGTAGCTTAAGGCATTTCGACGAAATCCGGATCTTCCAGTCGCGCCAGGCGCTCCGACGCGAGCCGTGCGCAATCGATCAGCAGCGACTTGCGGCGCGCCGCCGCCATCGACCGGCGCGGCGGATGGCGCAGCAGCTCGCCGCCATAGGCGTCGGCGACGATCAGGCCGATGTCCTCGGGGATCAGCACTTGCGGGAAGTCGATGGGCACGGCGACGTAGAGCTGGTCGCACCAGCCGAGATAGTCGGGCCACTTCCCGTCGACCCGCCAGTCCTCGATCGACGACTTGACCTCGACGATGGTGATGTCGCCGCCGCGGCCGACCGCGAAGATGTCGGCGCGCCGGCCGTCGGGCAGCGGCACTTCGAGCAGCACGGAATGGCCGGCCTGGCGCATCAGCCGGCAGGCACCACGACACACGGCGAGGGTGATCTCGGGCCGCGCCTGGCGCGCGACCGACAACATGCTCATGGCCCGATTTTAGCGCCCGGAGGCGGGCTTTTGCACCACGGCGCGCGCCGGCGCATCGTCGATCGGCCGCTCGAGCGTCGGCGTGAAGCGCTGCGCCAGGCCCTCGGCTTGCCGGCGATCCTTCTCCGAAAGCTGGCTGGCGGACTTGTCGCGGACCGCGCGCGAATCGGGATTGCCGGCCTTCTCGGCCAGCAGCAGCCACTTGTAGCCCTCGACCGGATCGGGCGCGCCGGCGACGCCGCCGATCAGCATGATGCCCAGCGCATGCTGCGCCTGGGGCAGTCCCTGCTGCGCGGCGCGGCTGTACCACAGCATGGCCTGCATGGGATCGCGCACCACGCCGACGCCGGAGAAGTAGGCGTTGGCGAGCTTGAACTGGGCCGACGGCACGCCGCCGTGCGCGGCGACCTCGTACCAGCTCACCGCTGTCTGGACGGTCCGCTCGTTCGCCGCCTTGTCGCGCGAGGCCGGCGTACGCGCCGCCATGTCGCCCATCGCCAAAGCGGCTTCCGGCACGCCGTTGTCGCGCGCCTGCACCAGCCATTTCTGCGCCGCGGCGACGTCGCGCTTGATGCCGATGCCTTCGCTCAGCGCCAGCCCGTAGCGCAGGCCGGCGAGCACATGGCCCTTCGCGGCGGCGCGGCGATAGAGATCGGCGGCGCGCACCGGGTCGGGCGCGATCTGCTCGGAGCCTTCGTCCATGGCACGGCCGAGCGTGTAGAGCGCCTGCGGATCGCCGCTCGCCGCCGCCTTCTCGAGCCACGCCCGGGCGTTGACGAGATCGCGCGGCACGCCCAGTCCGCGCAGATAGAGGATGCCGAGATTGATCTGCGCCCGCGTGTGCCCGGCCGATGCGGCCTTCTCGAACAGTTCCAGCGCGCGGAGTTCGTTGCGCGGCGTGGCGGCAAGGCCCTCGGCGTAGACGAGGGCCAGACGATGCGCGCCCTCGCTCGAGCCGGCGTCGGCAGCGCGCTGGATGTGGCGCAGGCCGTCTCGGTTGGCGCCGCGATCGAGCAGCACGGCGCCCAGCCAGGCCTCGGCATCGGCATCGCCCGCTGCCATCGACCGGAACGTCGCCTCCGCCGCGCCGATATCGCCGGCGCGATAGGCGGCGACGGCCGAGCGCAGCGGCGGCGCCACGTCGGACGCGTCCTGTTGTGCGAGCGCGGCACCGCTGACGGCAATCGCTGCCGCAAGCACCGCCACCCGCAGCATGGTCATTTCGTCTTGAAGGTGTAGGCCGCAGCCGCCGCCTTGGCCTTCTCGATCTCGTCGGGCTTCATCTCGCGCGACAGCTGCTCGTAGGCCTGCGGTGAGACAGGTCCATGCCAGCGTTCGGCGATCGCCACCCACTTGTAGGCTTCGACAAGGCTCTTCGGCACGCCCTTGCCTTCGGCGTAGGCGCCGGCGATCGGCAGCATGGCCGGCACGTAACCGCGCTCGGCGGAATCGAGCAGCATCGGCGTCGCCTTGTTGACGTCGTAGAACTTCGAATCGGGATTGCCGTAGATGTACAGGCCGGCGAAGAACTGCGCGCGCGGGTCGCGTTCCTTGACCAGCACCTGCAGCTCCTTCTCCGCGGTCGCCATGTCGCCCGCCTGCATCGCCTTGGCCGCTTCCTCGACGCCTGCCGCGGCCGGTTGGGCCAGAGCGAGCAGCGCCGCGGCGCCTGAAAGAGCAAGCAGAGCACGATGGCAACGGACGAATCTCACGATGAGGCACTCCCGAAAACGGCGCACGCGCAGCACCACGCTGATGCGGCCGACACTGGCTGGATCTCGCCCCTCTAGCACGGAAATGAGGCCGAAACAGACCTCAAGCCTGTTGGCGACATCAATGAGATGCTGATTTTGAGCGATATGTACCTGCAGCCGGCAAATTTGCACTCGCGCGAACGCTGCAGATGCAACTATGATCCCATTAAATCATTGTAATAAAACGAGAAATTGTCGAATTGATCCATTTTGGATGGATTCCAGCCCACCCTTTTTCGACTATCTGTTGTCACCAAGATGCAGCAAAACCTAAGAAAATCGCGCTTCACGTCTGAGCCAGATATGCACTTTTGCAGGTGACGGACCGACCGTTCATTTGTTAAGTTGCCTCCATTGGAGACGGTCGCACCTACTTGTAATTCATATCTGAAAGGCTTTTCACGAGATCGGCAGCGCTCCTGCACTCAAGCGCGCCCGACACCAGAGAGATCGACATAGCCCGCCGGCGGCCCCCCAAGCCGCTCATCGAAGCCCCCTTCCCACACACCCCAAGGCTTCGATACCCCACACCCAGGCGGGCTCCTAAGGAAGGCCGGTCGTTCCCCAAGCGACCGGCCTTTCATGTTTTCGGAAACAATTTCCACAGGCCGATCCGATCACGGGGTTGACCCATGCAAAAAATTCGGGAAAAGGGCTCAATCTCGGTGGCCAGGGCGTCGATTATTGCAGGGTAAGCGCAATGTCAGATCACCCAAAATTGTCTATCTTCATTAAAGAAATGCAGCAAATACAGGGTCGAAGTTTGTCGAGATATGCATTTTTGCAACTTACGGAGACCTAGACCCGTGTTAAAGTAAACCCATTAAAGCAATTCTTATTCTATTGGTTTCAATATGAAAATTGTCGGATTCCCGATCGACGTCTCTCGTTCGCAAGACGGCCGCATCGTGCGGGGCCTGCGTACGCGCCAGGCTCTCATCCAAGCGACGCTGGACCTGATTCAGGCCGGCGATGTCGAGCCGACCTCTGCAGCAATCGCCACCATTGCGGGCGTGTCCAGCCGGGCACTGTTCCAGCATTTCACCAGCCTCGCCGACCTCTACGCGGCCGCCTTCGATCTTGCGGTCAGCCGCGCGTTCGATCGCAATCGCCCCGTCGATGCAGCGGCGCCGCTTTCCAACCGCATCGAGCTCCTGGTGGCGGATCGCGCCCAGCTCTTCGAAGAATGGCTGCCGGTGTGGCACTTCGCCGAGCGCGTGCGCAGCGTGGCCCCGGCCGTCGGCCTCGGCGTCGCGCAGTTGCGCAGGCTGTTGCGCGAGCGCCTCGCTGTGTGGTTCTCGACCGAGCTCGGCAATCTCGATCCCGGCTCGCGCGACCTGGTGCTCGACTCGCTCGACCTCGCCTTCGGTCTCGACAGCTGGATGAACATGCGCGAGCAGCTTCGCCTGTCGCCGGTCCACGCATCGCGCACCTGGCGCTTCACCGCCGAGGCCATCGTCCTGCAGGCACTCACAGTTCCCAACCAGCCCGTGGCGGTGGCCTGACCAGCCACCAAGACGAAGCCCACCCTTCCCAAGGCTTCGTCTTCACCCACCCACCCCAGTCACGGGGCTGACAGGAGGCCGGTCGTACCCCAAGCGACCGGCTTCTCCTGTTCTGCGGCAACGAAAAAGGGCGGCTACCCGAAGGTCGCCGCCCTTTTCTGGGATCGCGCCCGGGATCAGTTCGCCTTGGCGCGGAACTTGTCGTGGCAGGCGCCGCAAGCCTTGCCGGTGTCGGCGAAGGCTGCCGCCAGCGCCGCCTGGTCGCCCGAGCCCGCTGCAACGGCGAGCTTGTCGAAGGCGGCATCGGCGTTCTTGTTGGCGGCCTGGAAGCCGGCCCAGTCGCTCCACACCGTCGGCAGTGCCTTGGTGTCCTTGTCCGAGCCGGCCGGGAACATCTTGATGAAGGCCGCCTCGAGAGTCTTGAGCTTGGCGGCCTGCTCGACGGCGCCGGCAGTCGGCCCCTTGGCGTCGATGATGCCCTTGATGGCGCGCATCGCCGCCGCGGTCTGCTTGCGGTTCTCCTGGCGCTCCTTGACCACATTGGCCTGTGCAAGCGCGATAGTGGCGCCGCCGACCATTGCGCCGACGGCCAGTGCGCCAGCGATCGCCACGACCAGAGTCTTCCTCATGAGTCCATCCCCTCTCAAAACTTCGCGACCGGCGGCAAGTTTTTGCTCGACGGCACGGTATTTGTTGCAGACGTTTGCGCCAAAGCGAACAGGGCCGGTGGCAAACTCCCATCACGACTGCGTGTGGTCCGCCGGGAAGGAGAACATTGGATGGCCGACAAGCTCGACAGGAAAGTGCGTGTCTGGGACCTGCCGGTGCGCCTGTTTCACTGGACGCTCGTCGTCCTGCTGGCCACGTCGTATTTCTCCGGCCGTGCCGCCGGCGATTGGATGAATCTCCACTTCTGGTCCGGTTACGCCATCCTCACCTTGCTGTTGTTCCGCATCGCCTGGGGCTTCGTCGGCAGCACGACGGCGCGCTTCTCCCACTTCGTGAAGGGCCCGGTGGCGTGGCTGGTCTATCTCCGGGATCTCGCGACCGGCCGGCGCACCTATGATGTCGGCCACAATCCCGTCGGCGGCATCATGGTGCTGGTGTTGATCTTCGCCGTGCTGGCCCAGGCGATGGCCGGCCTGTTCTCGGCCGACACCGATCTCGGCACCGTCAACGGTCCGCTCGCCAACTCCATTCCCGACAAGTGGGTCGACCGTCTCACCAGCTTCCACCAGTTCTGGGTGAACGTGATCCTGTGCCTGGTCGCCCTGCATGTGCTGGCGGCGATCATCTACCTCGTGTGGAAGCGGCAGAACCTGACCGGCGCCATGTTCACCGGCCGCAAGCCGCTGGAGCACGTCGCCGAAGCGGGCAAGCCCGCGCCGACGCTGACCTTCGCCTCCGGGCGCCTGGCGATTTCGCTGCTGATTGCCGCCGCGGCCATCGTCTACTTCTGCGTAAGGCTGGGCTGACCTGCCGTGGCGGCCTTGCTTGGGGGGTAGGGCCAACCTAGGGTGCCCCGAGCACTCGTGAAACCTGGATTTTGCACCATGAAATTTAGCGGTACCGATTCCTATGTGGCCAGCGACGACCTGCGCGTGGCGGTCAATGCCTCGATCGCGCTGCAGCGGCCGCTGCTGATCAAGGGCGAGCCCGGCACCGGCAAGACCGTGTTGGCGCACGAGGTCGCCAAGGCGATACGCGCGCCGCTGATCGAATGGCACATCAAGTCGACCACCAAGGCGCAGCAGGGCCTCTATGAGTACGACGCGGTGTCCCGCCTGCGCGACAGCCAGCTCGGCGACGAGCGGGTCAAGGACATCAAGCACTACATCAAGCGCGGCAAGCTGTGGGACGCCTTCACCTCGGAGCAGCGGCCGGTGCTGTTGATCGACGAGATCGACAAGGCCGACATCGAGTTCCCCAACGACCTGCTGCTCGAGCTCGACCGCATGGAGTTCTACGTCTACGAGACGCAGGAGGTCGTGAAGGCCGTGCAGCGTCCGGTGGTGATGATCACCTCCAACAACGAGAAGGAGCTGCCCGACGCCTTCCTGCGCCGCTGTTTCTTCCACTACATCCGATTCCCCGATCGAGAGATCATGACCCAGATCGTGGACGTCCACTTCCCCGACCTGCAGCGCAACCTGCTGCGCGAGGCGCTGAACATTTTTTATGACATCCGCGACGTCCCAGGGCTGAAGAAGAAGCCTTCGACGTCAGAGCTGCTCGACTGGCTGAAGCTCCTGATGGTCGAGGACATGCCGCCCGACGCGCTGCGCTCCAAGGATTCCAAGCAGCTGATCCCGCCGCTGCACGGCGCGCTCTTGAAGAACGAGCAGGACGTGCATCTGTTCGAGCGCCTGGCCTTCATGGCGCGCCGGGAGCAGCGCCAGTAGTCATTGAACCGCGGAGAACGCGATGTTCACCAACTTCTTCCTCGAATTGCGCCAGGCCAAGGTGCCGGTCTCCATCAAGGAGTACCTGGCGCTGATGGAAGGCATGGAGAAGGGCGTCGCCGACTTCAGCGTCGACGACTTCTACTATCTGTCGCGCTCGGTGCTGGTGAAGGATGAGCGCAACCTCGACAAGTTCGACCGCGTGTTCGGCCATGTCTTCAAGGGTCTCGAGGCGCTGCCTGCTGAGGGCGTCACCGCGGAGATCCCCGAGGAATGGCTGCGCAAGCTCGCCGAGAAGCTTCTGACCGACGAGGAGAAGGCGCAGATCGAGGCGATGGGCGGCTGGGAGAAGCTCATGGAGACGCTGAAGAAGCGTCTCGAGGAGCAGCAGAAGCGCCATCAGGGCGGCAGCAAGTGGATCGGCACCGCCGGCACCTCGCCGTTCGGCGCCTACGGATTCAATCCCGAAGGCGTGCGCATCGGCCAGGACAAGAACCGCGAGGGCCGTGCCGTCAAGGTGTGGGACAAGCGCGAGTACAAGAACCTCGACGACACCGTCGAGATCGGCACGCGCAACATCAAGATCGCGCTGCGCCGGCTGCGCAAGTTCGCGCGCGAGGGCGCCGAGGTCGAGCTCGACATGCCCGACACGATCCGCTCGACGGCGCGCAACGCGGGATACCTCGACATCAAGATGATCCCCGAGCGACGCAACAAGGTGAAGCTCTTGCTGCTGTTCGACATCGGCGGCTCGATGGACGCCCACATCCGCGTCTGCGAGGAGCTGTTTTCGGCGGCGCGCACCGAGTTCAAGCACCTCGAGTTCTTCTACTTCCACAACTGCCTCTACGAGAAGCTGTGGAAGGACAATCGCCGCCGCCACGTCGACACCTACCAGACGCAGCAGCTGCTGCACACCTTCCCGCCCGACTACAAGATCATCTTCGTCGGCGACGCCTCGATGAGCCCCTACGAGATCGCCTATCCCGGCGGCTCGGTGGAGCACTGGAACGAGGAGGCGGGCCAGGTCTGGATCCAGCGCATGGCCGACACCTATCGCAGCATGGTGTGGCTGAACCCGGTGCCCGAGCGGCACTGGAGCTACACGCCGTCGATCCAGCTGTTGCAGCAGCTTTCGAGCAACCGCATGTTTCCGTTGACTCTCGGCGGCCTCGACAGTGCGATGAAGGAATTGAATAAATAGTCTTCGGAGCGCGAACCTCCAGGTCCGCTCATGAATGCGGACCTGGAGGTCCGCGCTCCGAGCGCATGGGAGGGAAAGCATGAAGACCGGGCCAGCGATCGCCGACATTCTCAAGAAGGAAGGCGTCGAATATCTCTTCGCCTATCCGGTCAATCATCTGATCGAGGCCTGCGCCGCGGTCGACATCCGTCCCATCATCGTCCGTCAGGAACGCATCGGCCTGCACATGGCCGACGCCATGTCGCGGTTGAGCAAGGGCCGCAGGATGGGCGTGTTCTGCATGCAAAGCGGCCCGGGCTCGGAGAACGCCTATGGCGGCGTCGCCCAGGCGTTCGGCGAATCGGTGCCGCTGCTGGTGATCCCGCAGGGATATCCGCGCCGCATCGCCCACGTGCCGCCCAACTTCAACTCGACCTTGGCGATGGCGCACGTCGCCAAGCATTCCGAGCCGATCACCAGCGGCAAGGAAGTGGCCAACATCATGCGCCGCGCCTTCAACCTGCTGCGCAACGGCCGCGGCTCGCCGGTGATCGTCGAACTGCCGGCCGACGCCTATGCCGAGGACGCGCCCGATCCGCTGGGCTACGAGCCCGTCGTCGTCACCAAGTACGGGCCGGACGCCACACAGGTGGCCGAAGCCGCCAAGGTGCTGATGGCCGCCAAGCGTCCGGTGATCTATGCCGGCCAGGGCGTGCACTGGGCCGAGGCCTATGCCGAGCTCAAGGAGCTGGCCGAGCTTCTGGCCATCCCGGTCTGCACCAGCCTCGAGGGCAAGAGCTGTTTCGACGAGACCCATCCGCTGTCGCTGGGCTCGGGCGGTCGCGCCTATCCGAAGGCTGTCCGGCAATTCCTCGACCAGTCGGACGTGATCCTGGGCATCGGCTGCTCGTTCACCGAGACCAACTTCGGCATCTCCATGCCGAAGGGCAAGACCATCATCCATGCCACGCTCGATCCCGCGCACATCAACAAGGACGTGCCGGTGAAGTACGGCCTGGTCGGCGACGCCAAGCTGACGCTCGCCGCCCTGATCACAGCCGCCAAGTCGTACGGCGCCACCAAGCGCGATGCCTCCGCGGCCGCAGCCGAGATCAAGTCGGTCGCCGACGAGTGGCTGAAGGAGTGGATGCCCAAGCTCACCTCCAACGACGCGCCGCTCAATCCCTACCGCGTGCTGTGGGACCTGCAGCACACGGTCGACATGGCCAACACCATCATCACCCACGATGCCGGCAGCCCGCGCGACCAACTCTCGCCGTTCTGGAAGAACACGGCGCCGCACACCTACATCGGCTGGGGCAAGACCACGCAGCTCGGCTACGGGCTCGGCCTCGCCATGGGCGCCAAGCTCGCCATGCCGGACAAGCTCTGCATCAACGTCTGGGGTGACGCCGCCATCGGCTTCACCGGCATGGATTTCGAGACGGCGGTGCGCGAGCGCATCCCCATCATGTCGGTGCTGCTCAACAACTTCTCGATGGCGATCGAACTTCATATCATGAAGGTCTCGACCGAGAAGTACCGCTCGACCGACATCTCGGGCGACTATGCCGCCATGGCGCGCGCCTTCGGCGGCTACGGCGAGCGCATCACCAAGCCCGAGGACATCGTGCCCGCGATCAAGCGCGGCATCGAGCAGACCCAGAAGGGCGTGCCGGTGCTGCTGGAGTTCATCACCTCGAAGGAAGTGACGATTTCCGTTCCGAAGTAACCGTCGTCCCGATCGAGGTGCGAAGCGACGAGTGGAGGAACCTTCTCTCAAGGGGTAGTAGGATCGTCGTCAACGAAGCAAGGCCTCGACTAGGCTCGGGGCGACGGAGGACTTCATGACGGTCATTCTCACACCCGGCGCAGAGCACGACGTCGACGCACGCGACGGGCTTTGGATGAGCGCGGCCGACGCCGAAAAGGTCACCGGCTGGACGTTGAAGCCGGAAGGCATGTGCCGTGCCGAGCTCTGCGTGCCGCTGCCGGCGGCAGCGGTGAAGGGCAAGGACGTCGATGTTGCGGCGTTCTGGACCAAGCTCGGCGGCCCCGTCGTCGCCGACGAGGACGGCGAGGTCTGGGCGCTGGGCGCACCCGCCGACGAGCGCAATGCCGCCCTCGAGGGCCTGCAGGCGCCGGACTTCACCTTGCCGGATGTCGACGGCACGCCGCGCACGCTCTCGCAATTGCGCGGCAAGAAGGTCTTCCTCGCCACCTGGGCCAGTTGGTGAGGCTGCCGCTTCGACTTGCCCGTGTGGCAGGAACTCTACGACGAGCTGAAGGACAAGGGGTTCATGGTCGTGGCCGTGGCGGAGGAAAGCCGCGGCGCCGAGCATGCCCGGCCGTGGATCGCCGCGGCCAGGTCCAGCTACTGGCAGCTCATCGACACCGATCATCGCCTGAGCGATCTCTACAACCTCGTCAACGTGCCGCAGGCCGTGTGGATCGACGAGCAGGGCCGCATCGTGCGGCCGCCCGAGACCGCGGGCTCGACCGACCACTTCCGTCGCATGGATCTCAAGACCCGCACCATGTCGCCTGCAGACCAGGCGGAGCGGCTTGCCGCCCGCCAGGCCTATCTCGATGCGGTGCGTGCCTGGGTGAACACCGGCAGGCACGCCTTGCCGGCCGATGCCGCGCGCGCCGGTCTGCCCAAGGTGACGCGCGAGATCGCCGAGGCACATGCCCGCTTTCGTCTCGGCGTGTGGCTGCGGGCCCACGGCAATCCGGTCGAGGGCGACCGGCAGATGAACACGGCGAGTGCCCTTCACCCGGACTCCTGGAGCATGTGGCGCCAGGCTGCCGATCTCGACGAGGTCGGCAAGGCGTCGGGCACCGATTTCTGGAAACGCGTGCAGGCCCTCGGCGATCGGCCGTACTATCCGCCGCCCAAGCTCTAGCTGAGCAGCGGCAAGCTGATCGTCGCCTGCAGCCCGTTTGCGCGGTTGCTGAGGACGACGTCGCCGCCGTGGTGGCGCGCGATGGCGCGGGCAATGGACAGGCCGAGCCCGACGCCCCCGGTCTCCCGATTGCGCGAATCCTCCAGGCGATAGAAAGGCGCGAAAACCTGCTCCATGACTTCACCAGGAATGCCTGGCCCGTCATCTTCCACGATGATGTCGATGCTCTTCGCGGTCCGGGAGACTCGCACGCGCGCGCGTTCTCCGTAGCGAGCGGCATTCTCGACCAGGTTCCGGATGGCGCGCCGCAACGCGTCCGGCCTGCATCGGTAGTTGATCGCGGTGCCATCGATGAAGGCAACGTTGTGGCCGAGCTCGGCCAGATCGTCGCAAAGGCTTTCCACCAGGGCGGGCAGATCGACGGCGCGGGTGGCCTCAGCCGTGGCCTCTTCTCGCACGAAGGCAAGAGCGGCCTCCGTCATCGTCTGGATCTCGCCGATGGTATTCAGCATCTTCTCTTGAACTTCGGGGTCGGTGACGAACTCGGCGCGCAATCTCAAGGACGTCAGCGGCGTTCTGAGGTCGTGGCTGATTGCCGCCAGCATGCGTGTTCGATCTGCAACGAAGCGCTGCAGGCGTTCCTGCATGCGATTGAAGGCTTCGGCCGTCTGCCGGATATCGTCCGGTCCCGATTCGGGCAGCGGCTTGACGGATTCACCGCGGCCGAGAGCCTCCGCCGCGACCGCGAGACGGCGCATTGGTCGTGCGATGCTCCGGGCGACGAAGACGGCGATCAGGGACAGGATCGCCGCCGTTATGCCGAGCGAGACGGCCGTCTGCGATGTCCATATGGAGTTCGGAATCGTCTTGGAATAGGCCGCGTTGAGCCAGGCGCCCGACTCGAGGCGGACCGCGATCCCCAGGCCTTTGGATTCGTCGAGATAGAGGAATTTCGCGGGTCGCGAGAGCGGCCATGCGTGCGCCGGAAGCGTCACCCAGGTCAGGTGCGCCATCGCGGCGGCGGTGGCGACAATGTTGCTTGAAGGATCGGAGGCTTGCGATGCCTGCCGTTCCAGTCGACGCTGGCCATTTATCGACTGAGACAGCGTGGGCAGCGGCTGGGCAAGCACGATCCAAGCCTCGTGCCGCCAGGCAGTGCTGTCGACCGGTTCGTCGCGAGAGATCCAGAACCGGGTGTACGCCGTGTTGCTGGCATTCAGGATGTCGTTTTCGAGCGTCGATGGCGTTGTCTCGAGCAGTCGGGCGAGCGACGCGGTTCGAACGAGGAACTCGCTCTTGGCGGCCAGGTAGAGGGCCCGGCCGCGTTCGTCCCACGAGATCAGGAAGCCGATGACTTGCGAAAGCCCCAAGGCGAGCAGCATCGCGCAAATGATCTGTGCAGCAAGGCTGCGTGCCCAAAGCCGCCTCATGCCTCCTCCACTTCGGCCGTGAAGCTGTAGCCGCCGCCCCAGTGGGTCTTGATCAGTATGGGCATCTTGGGGTCGAACTCGATCTTCCTGCGCAGCCGGCTGACCTGATTGTCGATGCTGCGGTCGAAGGTCTCGGCCGCTCGGCCAACGGTGAGGTCAAGCAGCTGGTCGCGACTCAGCACCAGCCCGGCATGATCAAGGAACGCCTTGAGGAGACGGAACTCGGCGGTGCTCAAAGGCACTCCGACGCCTTCCGCATTCACCAGCTCGCGACGGCCCACGTTGAGGAGCCAGCGATCGAAGCGGAGCGCCTTGGCCTTCAGCTTGTCGCGCTGCGGCGGGAGGCTGTTCACGCGCCGCAGCACCGCCTTGATGCGCGCCAGCAGCTCGCGAGGATTGAACGGCTTCGTCAGATAATCGTCAGCGCCGATCTCGAGGCCGATGATCCGCTCGGTCTCCTCGGCCATGGCCGTCAGGAAGATGATGGGCAGGTTCGTCGTGCTGCGCAGATGGCGGCAGACCGAAAGGCCATCCTCTCCCGGCATCATGATGTCGAGAACGACGAGGTCCGGGGCGCTGCGCTCCAGGAGTCGGCGCAATGCGGCGCCGTTCTCGGCGACGCTGACGCGATAGCCGTGCCGGCTCAGGTACTTGCTGACGAGATCGCGAATGTCGCGATGATCGTCGACCAGGGCAATGTGCGGTGCGGGTTCCATGGCGTCGTCCAACTGACTAGAGCACATTCCGTCCGGCTGGAACCAGCCCGACGGAATGTGCCTCGTGTACCGAGATCTCCATTGCGCGCGTTCCCGATCTCTTGGCACCGCAAGCGGTTCCAAGAGATCAGGAACCGCTCTAGTGAATTACTGCAACGTGCAGAAAGCCGCCGCCAAAAAAGTTTATCAGAATGTGTCGGCGAGCGGTTCTGGGACACTCAGTGACTCAAAACACCGTTCACGGACAGACCCCTGCGACAGATGCCTCCCATATTGGCGCTACCAGATCGATAACCAGGGGCCGAACATGATGCACGGACACTCCGACTCGAGCCATCGAATCTTCTTTCCGATGCCATGGGCGTCCGACGGATCGAACCTGGTCTACGGTTGGCCCCAGATGGAGCCAGCCTTTGGCGTGGTGCTCTTTGTCGATATCGTGGGGTTCACCACACTGTCTGAAGAGATTGACCCAGTCGAGGTTTTTGCCCTCCTGTCCGGCTTCCATCGAGAGATGGCCAAGCAGATTGCGGGTCACGGGGCGACCCTCGATGACTATGTCGGCGACGGCGCAGTGGCGATGTGGATCGCCGTCGATCCGAAGGCGTCCATGCTGCAGGACGCGATCTCTTGTGGCTTTGCCATGCGCGACGCCATGGAAAACTGGAATCGCGACCGTCCGGCTGCGCTGCCTGCCGCCCGCATCGGCATCGGAATGCATGCCGGTCCGCTGGTTGTCGGCGCCACCGGGTTGCCCGGGCGCAGCAAGCTGGGCGCCTTCGGCGACACGGTGAACGTCGCCAATCGGATCGAGCGGATGACCCGTATCCTGGGCACTGATCTTGTCGTTTCCGACGATCTTTTTCGGATGCTGGCGACGGAAGTGCCGGCCGACGAACGGCTTTGCTCGTTTCCGCACGTCCTGACCACTCGCCTGCCGGGCCGGGGTCGTCCGATCAGGCTTCGTCCCGCGCGGGCCTTCAGCTGAGCGTCGGGAATGTATCAAAGTGTGCAATCGGACCGGCACGCGACAAGTGGCGACAAAAATCGCCATTGGCCGGCACAGTTCTGCGACAACGCAGTGCGAACGTCCGACCTGCCGATAGCTCGCGGCGTCGCACATCTGTGAAACCCGCGCGATCACTCGCCGCTCACGGAGCGTTCGGCTTGGCTCGCGACATACCTCGAAACGACAGGAGACCGGGATGGCTGTCATCAACGTCAACGGCAAGGCCCTCAATCACAACGCCGATCCGCGGACGCCGCTTCTATGGGTTCTGCGCGAGCAGCTCGGCCTCACCGGAACCAAGTATGGTTGCGGCATCGCCCAGTGCGGCGCCTGCACCGTGCTGATCGATGGCGCGCCGACCCGCTCGTGCCAGGCACCGGTGAACTCGATCGGTGCCAAGAAGGTCGTCACCATCGAAGGCCTGGCGGCCGACGGCAAGTTGAACAAGATCCAGGCGGCCTGGGTCGCGGTCGACGTGCCCCAATGCGGCTACTGCCAGAGCGGCATGGTGATGGCGGCCACCGCCTTGCTCGCGGCCAAGCCCAATCCGACCGACGCCGACATCGACTCGGCCATGACCAACATCTGTCGCTGCGGCACCTACGTGCAGGTGCGCGAGGCGATCCATGCCGCGGCCAAGGCCTAAGGGGAGGATGCGATCATGACGATTCATCAGACCTCGCTCGGCCGCCGCCGCTTCCTGGTCAGCAGCGCGGCCGTCGCCGGCGGATTCTCGCTCGCCTTCTCCATTCCCTTCGACGCCGACGCCCAGTCGCCCGTCAAGGAACTCAATGCCTGGGTGGTGATCCATCCCGACGACAAGGTGGTGATCCGCATCGCCCGCTCCGAGATGGGGCAGGGCACGCTCACCGGCCTCTGCCAGCTCGCCGCCGAGGAACTGGAGTGCGACTGGACCAAGGTCACCTGGGAATACCCGACGCCCAACGAGAACGTGAAGCGTAACCGCGTCTGGAAGAACTTCTCGACCGGCGGCAGCCGCGGCATCCGCGAGAGCAACCACTATGTCCGCGAGGGCGGCGCCATGGCGCGCGAGATGCTGCTCGCGGCCGCCGCCGCCGAATGGAAGGTGCCGGCCGGCGAACTGAAGGTCGACAAGGGCGTCATCACCCACAGCTCGGGCAAGAAGACGACCTACGGCGCGGTCGCCGCGGCAGCGGCCCAGCTCGAGCCGCCCAAGGAGGTCAAGCTCAAGGACCCCAAGGACTGGAAGATCGCGGGCAAGCCTGTCAAGCGGCTCGACACGCTCGACAAGGTCACCGGCAAGCAGCTCTACGGCATCGACTTCACCATGCCCGGCATGCTGGTCGCCGCCGTGCGCGCCTGCCCGGTGATCGGCGGCAAGCTCAAGAGCTTCGACGCGGCACGGGTCGAGAAGATGCCGGGGGTGAAGAAGGTCGTGGCGATCGACGGCAACGCCGTCGTCGTGGTCGCCGACACCTACTGGAACGCGCGCACCGCGCTCGCCGCCCTGCCCACCGATTGGGACATCGGCAAGCTGGGCGAGGTCCAGACCGAGACCATCAACGCCATGCTCAAGGAAGGCCTCGACGCCAGCGAAGCCTTCGTCGGCAACAAGGTGGGCGACGCCAAGACCGCGATCGACGGGGCGGCCAAGAAGGTCACCGCGACCTACAGCTTTCCCTATCAGCACCACGTCACCATGGAGCCGATGAACGCCACGGCGCGCTACACGCCCGAAAAGTGCGAGGTGTGGTGCGGCACGCAGAACGGCGAGGCGGCGCTGGCCGCCGCGTCGGAGGCCTCCGGCCTGCCGACCGACAAGTGCGACGTCCACAAGATGCTGCTGGGCGGCGGCTTCGGCCGGCGCGGCCGTTCGGACTATGTCCGCCAGGCCGTGCTCGTCGCCAAGGAGATGCCCGGCATGCCGGCCAAGCTCATCTGGTCGCGCGAGGAGGACATGACGCACTGCCAGTACCATCCGACGACGATGGCCAAGCTGACGGGCGGCCTCGATGCGCAGGGCAATCTGGTCGGCCTGCACATCCGCATCTCGGGCCAGTCGATCCTGGCTTCGCTGCTGCCCCAGAACCTGCAGAACGGCATGGATCCCGTGGTGTTCCAGGGCCTGATGGCGAGCGGCGTGGAGTCGGCCTACGGCTACACCGTGCCGAACCTCCTGATCGACCACGCGATGCGCAACCCGCATATCACGGCGGGGTTCTGGCGCGGCGTGAACACCAACCAGAACGCCGTCTACATGGAAAGCTTCATGGACGAGCTGGCCGATGCGGCCGGCCAGGATCCGTTGGCCTTCCGCCTGAAGCTGCTGAAGCCCAAGTGGGCGGCCGTCCTGAAGGCGGCGGCCGACAAGGCGGGCTACGGCAAGCCGTTGCCGGCCGGGCACTTCCATGGCCTGGCCCAGGTCATGGGCTACGGCAGCTACGTCGCGGGCGTCGCCGAGGTCTCGGTGAGCCCCGACGGTGCGCTGAAAATCCACAAGATCACGGCGGCCACCAACTGCGGCCACGTCGTCAACCCGGCACAGATCGAGCGTCAGGTCGCGGGCTCCTTCGCCTACGGCCTGTCGGCGGCGCTCTACGGCGAGATCACCGTCAAGGACGGTGCCGTCGAGCAGACCAACTTCGACAGCTACAACCTCATGCGCATCGACGAGATGCCCAAGGTCGAGACCGTTCTGGTTCCGACCGGCGACTTCTGGGGCGGCGTCGGCGAGCCCACCATCGCCGTTGCAGCACCGTCGGTACTGAACGCCATCGCGCGCGCCACCGGCAAGCGCGTGCGCAACCTGCCGCTGATGCACCACGAGCTGCAGAAGGCTTCATGACGCATCGTCTGCTGCTCCCGGCGCTGGCCAGCGTGCTCCTGCTGGCCAGCTTCCTAGGAGGGGGCCCGGTCCGGGCGGCGGACGCGCCGCCCGGCGCCAGCTCGTGCACCGGCTGTCATGCGTCCCAGCGGATTCCCGATTCGGTCATCCCGCGCATCGCCGGCCGCAAGGCCTCCGACATCGTCCAGTTCATGCGCGAGTATCGCAGCGGCGCCTGGCCGTCGAGCGTCATGGGTCGCATCGCCAAGGGCTTCGACGATCAGCAGATCGACGCCATCGCGGCCTGGTTCGCCGCCCAGCCGGAGTAGGCCATGGCGACACGGCGCACTTTCCTGAAGCTCACCGCCGCGGCGAGCCTTGCGGTCCCGTCCATCACCTCGGCACAGGCAGGCGGCCGCGTCGTCGTCGTGGGCGGCGGCTTCGGCGGCGCCACGGCGGCCCGCATGCTGAAGGCGCTGGAGCCCAAGCTCACCGTCACGTTGGTCGAGCCCAACCCTGTCTTCACAGCCTGCCCGTTCTCGAACAACGTGCTCGCCGCACTTCGGGAAATCACCCAGCAGCAATTCGGCTACGACGGCGTGCAGAAGGCCGGTGTCGTGCTGGCGCAGACCGCGGCGACGGCGGTCGATGCCTCGGGCAAGACCGTGACGCTCAGCGACGGCAGCAAGCTTCCCTACGACCGGCTGGTACTCTCGCCCGGCATCGACATCAACTGGGGCGCCTTGCCGGGCTACGACGAAGCGGCCGCCGAGAAGATGCCGCATGCCTGGAAGGCCGGCGCGCAGACCGTGCTGCTGCGCCAGCAATTGCAGGCGATGGATGATGGCGGCCTGGTGGTGATCTCCTCGCCGGCCAATCCATTCCGCTGCCCGCCCGGTCCCTACGAACGGGCCAGCCTCATCGCCTATTGGCTGAAGATCTGGAAGCCCAGGTCGAAGCTTCTGATCCTCGATTCCAAGGATGCCTTCTCCAAGCAGCGGCTGTTCCAGAACGCCTGGGCCCAGCTCTATCCCGGCCTGATCGAATGGGTGTCGTTGAGCCAGGGCGGCAAGGTAACCTCGGTCGATCCCTCGACGCTCACCTTCGTCACCGACTTCGCGCGCCACAAGGCGGCCGTCGGCAACGTCATCCCGCCGCAGAAGGCGGGCGCCATTGCCCAGCAGGCGGGCGTTGCCGACCGCACCGGCTGGTGCCCGGTCGAGCCGGTCGCCTTCGAATCGACGTTGCGGCCCGGCATCCATGTCATCGGTGATTCGGCCATCATGGGCGGCATGCCCAAGTCGGCCTTCGCCGCCAATGCCCAGGCCAAGGTCTGCGCCGCCGCCGTCGTCGAGCTGCTGGCCGGGCGCAAGCCGGTCGATCCGATCCTGATCAACACCTGCTACAGCCTGGTGGCGCCCGACTACGGCATCTCCGTCGCCGGCGTCTACCGCCCCGACAAGGGCGTGCTGGCCGATATCCCCGGCGCCGGCGGCGCGAGCCCGCTGGAGGTGGTCGGCGGCTTCCGCGGCCAGGAGGCGCTCTACGCCTCGAGCTGGTTCAAGACCATCACCACCGAAGTCTTCGGCTGACATGATCCGCACCGGTCTGCTGACGGCAGCCCTGGTCGCATCCATCGCCGGTGCCGCCTGGGCGCAGGCTGCCGTGCCCTACACGGTCGTGGGCGATGCCATTCCCAAGCCGCTCGCGGACAAGCCCGGCGATGCGGCGCGCGGCCGCGCCATCGTCGCCAACCGCAGCGTCGGCCTCTGCCTGCTCTGCCACAGCGGGCCGATCGCCGAGGAACGCTTCCAGGGCAGCCTGGCGCCCAGCCTGGCGGGAGCGGGTGGACGCTGGTCCGTGGCCCAGCTGCGGCTCCGCATCGTCGACGGCGCGCGTCTCAATCCCGACACCATCATGCCGCCCTATTACCGGACGACAGGCCTGCAGCGTGTCGCCAAGCCCTTCGAGGGCAAGACCATCTTGACGGCCGAGCAGATCGAGGATGTCGTGGCCTATCTCGCGACCCTGAAGGAGTAGCCATGCCAGGGACGACGAAAAGGGGGACGACGAGACGGACTTTTGTTACGGGCGCTGCCCTGCTGAGCGTGCTGCCGCTCGCATCCGCACGCGCCACGCCGGACGCGATGGCGGCCGCCATCAAGGAAGTCGTGGGCGACAATGCGATCCGCGAAGGCCGCATGACGCTCGACCTGCCGCCGCTGATCGAGAACGGCAATGCCGTGCCGCTCACCGTGTCGGTCGAGAGCCCGATGAGCGAGGCCGACCACATCAAGGCAATCCACGTCTTCAACGAGAAGAATCCGCAGCCGCGCGTCTTCGATGCGCGGCTCGGGCCCGGGAACGGCAAGGCGGCGATCGGCACGCGCATCAAGCTCGGTGATTCGCAGAAGATCGTGGCCATCGCCGAGACGAGCAAGGGCGAGTTCTTCAGCGCCAGCGCCGACGTGATCGTGACGCTCGCGGCCTGCCTGGAGGACCTGACATGACCAACGTCCTCATCAATGCGCCCAAGACCGCCAAGAAGGGCGAGATGATCGAGCTCAAGACGCTGATCATGCACCCCATGGAGACCGGTTTTAGGCCCGGCACCAACGGCCGCCTCATCCCGCGTAACATCATCGAGCGCTTCACGGCGAGCTGGAACGGCGCCGAGATCCTGCGCATGGACTTCTCGCCGGCGATCGCGGCCAATCCGTTCGTGTCGTTCTTCGCGGTGGCGACCGAGAGCGGCAAGATCACTTTCCGCTGGACCGGCGATGAAGGCTTCGCCGTCGAAGAGTCCGTCGCTATCGATGTTGCGTGAGTTGATCGGCCGGCAGGCGGCTCTGGTGCTGCTGCCGGCGATCTTCGCCGCGTCCTTCGCCCTGGCGCAGGCTGGCGCCGACAAGCGCCGCTCGGGCTACCAGGACATGGGCGCGGCCTTGCAGAAGATGCAGGACGACGACACCGCCAATCCCGGCATGCTGTTCGTCCAGCTCGGCCAGCAGCTCTGGTCAAAGCCGGCCGGCGCCGCCAACAAGGCGTGCGACGACTGTCATTCCGTCGCCGACATGAAGGGCGTCTCGGTGCGCTATCCGGTGATGGCCAAGGACGGCGACAAGCCGATCGACCTCGAGGGCCGCATCAGACTTTGCCGGACCGCGAACCAGCAGGCCGAACCGTTTGCGCCCGAAAGCCGGGACCTGCTGTCGCTGATGGCTTTCGTCGCCAACCAATCGCGCGGCCTGCCGATCACTCCATCCGACGATCCGCAGCTGACGCCCTTCCGGGAGCAGGGGGCCACGATCTGGGGGCGTCGCCAGGGCCAGCTCAACCTCAGCTGTGCCATGTGCCACGACGACAATGCCGGCAAGAAGCTGGCCGGCGTCACCATCCCGGAGGCCCACCCGACCGCCTATCCGATCTACCGCTTGGAGTGGCAGGCCCTGGGCTCGCTCAAGCGGCGGCTGCGCAACTGTCTGGTCGGCGTCCGCGCCGAGGCCTATCCTTACGAGGCCTCGGAGTATGTCGCCCTCGAGGTCTTCCTGATGGATCGGGCGAAGGGCATGATATTCGAGTCGCCGGGCGTGAGGCCTTAGCCGAAAGTTGCATCCTGATGCGGGGGTACCCGTCGTCGTCGACACAAGCTCGCCGTTTGCGGCGACAGTCGTTTCTGGCCGGCCTGACGGCTGGCGCCGGAACGACGGCGGCTGCGGTTGCTCAGCAGGGCGGCTTGAAGTTCGGCACCGGCGGCGAAGGTGGCGGCTTCGTCGTCTATGCCAGCGCCTTCGTCGATGCTGTCAAATGGGCAAACCCGAAGATAGGCGTGAAGCCTCTGACGACCCGCGGCAGCCTGGACAATGTTCCGTTGCTCGAAGCGGGCACGGTCGACAACGGCCTGGTGTTCGGCGAGATGGCCCAGAAACTGTTCAATCCCAAGGATGGGCGGCCAACCCAGCTCAAGGTGATAACCACCGCCTATTCGAGCCCCGGCATGTTTGTCGTGCGGGCCGACAGCCGCGCCACCGCTCTTCGCTTGCTCTCAGCCGATATCACTAAAGGTTGCTTCATCAGTTCCTCTCCTCGCGAGAAACTGTCCGGGGTTTTGCTGTCTCACCGAGGGGTGCAGTCCACCCCCTCGTGAGGCGCATCTCCATCCCAGCCGCACGTTATCCCGGTCAATCCGACTCGTTGCTGACCGGCGGATCGTGGAGCTATGTGTTGGCGCGGCCAAATCTCGACGAGCGGTCGGCTACGATTTGGCGGCGGCGCTGCACAAGGCCGAGCACATCGGCAGCATGTTCGGCGGCCAGATCGCGGAAAGCACTGCACGGAACACACTCAAGGCGTTGCCTCGACGGGACGCCCTGCATCCAGGCGTCGCGCGCTACTTTCGCGAGGTCGGCCTGATCAAGTAAGCGGCGCTGGCCTGCACGGCATTTGCCGGGTGGGGAGCGCGACTTGCTCTTGGAGAGTGCCGCCAGCGCAATTGCTTGATCGGTATCCGGGCCGCGCCGCTCCCTACCCCTATCGGAAGAATTTTCTCCCCACCATTGGCGGCAGAGACAGAACTGCTGCGCCGCCGCCGCTATTCGACCGTCCGTTTCATTGCCCGGGTGATCGGCCAACACCTACAGTCGGCGCATGCTGAGCCTTGCCAACCAGTTCGTTGCCCGCGCCACACGCCTGCTCTTCGCCGCTGCCGGCGAACCTGCGCTGTGGACCGTCTCCGCTCATGGTCGCGTCGTAGGCTCGCTGGTCTGTCAAAACGGCTCCGGTCGGCTGTCCTGGTTCAACGGGGCCGACCGCCGGCTCACCAGCTATGCCGGGCCGCTCGGCGGCGACGTCGAGGTCCTGGCGGAGAGCCTGAGCGCGGCTGGGCGCCCCGGGACGCCTGGAATCGCAGCCGGTCTAGAACCGCGCAGTTGAGATTTCCCAAACAACGACCGACAGTGCAGTGCTAGCGCCGTCTTGTGGCGTCGCGGCTGTCCTCACGGGTGACTGGTCCATGGATGCGATCGACAGGAAGATCGTGGCTCTCCTGCAGGAGGATGCCAGCCTCTCATTGGCGCAGATCGCGCATCGCGTAGGCCTGTCGCAAAGCCCGTGCTGGAAGCGCATCCAGCGCCTGGAGAAGGCGGGCATCATCCTGCGCCGGGTGGCGCTGATCTCGCCGGAATCGATCGGCATGGGGTTGACAGTGTTCGTCTCGATCGAGACGGGCGATCATTCCTCGGCCTGGATCGCCAAGTTCGCCCAGCTCGTGACGGTCATGCCCGAGGTCATGGAATTCCACCGCATGGCCGGCGACATCGACTACATGCTGCGCGTGGCGGTGCCCGACATGCAGGCCTATGACGCCTTCTACAAGAAGCTCATAGACACCATGCCGCTCAAGAACGTGACCTCGCGCTTCTCGATGGAGCGCATCAAGTCGACGACGGCCTATCCCATCGCCGCCGACGTGAAGGCGGTGAGGAAGCGGTAGCGTTCAAACTCTTCTGGACCGCGCGCCTCTGGCGCGCTCATGAGCGAGCCGGAGGCTCGCGGTCCGGAAGATTATGAACGCAACGCATCGAACAGCTTCCTGGCAGGCCGCGACAGGCGCTTTGAATCGCGGACGCAGAGCATGAGCTGGCGGTTGGCCCACGGCTCGGCGATGCGGACGACGCCCAGCGGCAGGCCGCGGCGCTGCCGGCGCGCCGTCGCTTCCGGCACGATGCCGGCGCCGACGCCCGCCGCCACCATGGCGCAGACGGCATCCAGGCTGCTCACCCTGACGCGCAGCCGCAGCATGCGGCCGAGCCGGGCTGCCTGCATCGCCAGGTGCCCGTCGAGCGCCGTGCCGCGCGGCAAGCCGACGAAGTGGAGGTCGAGCAGTTCGGCAAAATCAACCTGCCGGCGCCGCGCAAGTGCGCGCCAGGTTGCGGCCGCAGGCCTTCCGGTTGTGCTTCTTCCTCGGGCTTCTGGCGCTCGGCGCCTATCTCGCTCTGCGTGGGCTGGCCTGACCACCCGATGGACGGTCGGCGGGCCCGGCGATACCGTTCCGGAACCGCCTGTCCACCTGGAGCGTCTTCATGACCGTGCACGCCCTCAAGAAGTCGAACGTCGCCAACCTTCGCGCGAAGGTCTCCCCCGAGGAGTGGCAGGCACGCGTGGACCTCGCCGCAGCCTACCGGCTGATCGACCTCTATGGCATGTCCGACCTGATCGCCAACCACATCTCGATGCGCGTGCCGGGCGAGTCAGACGCCTTCCTGATCAACGCCTATGGCCTGCTCTACGAGGAGATCACCGCCTCTAGCCTGATCAAGATCGACCACGAGGGCAACGTCCTGGCCCAACCCGACTTCGGCGATCTAAAGTATGGCGTCAACCGTGCGGGCTTCGTGATCCATAGCGCCATCCACATGGCCAAGCCCGAGGTGAACTGCATCATCCACACCCACACCTGGGCGGGCATGGCGGTGTCGACCATGGAGTGCGGCCTGCTGCCTAACACGCAGACGTCGATGCGCTTTGCCAAGATCAGCTATCACGACTTTGACGGCGTCGTGCTCGACACTGCTGCGCGCGCGGCGCTGGCCAAGGATCTCGGCGACAACAACACCTTGATCCTGCGCAATCATGGCCTGCTGACGACAGGCGCCACCATTCCCGAGGCGTTCAACGCCATGCACCGGCTGGAGCTCAGCTGCAAGACCCAGATCGCGGCCATGTCGTGCAGCACCAGGCTCATCCAGGTGCCGGACGACGTCGTTCACGAGACCTACATGAACTTCCAGCCGCATGTCCGCCGTCCGTTCGGCGTGATGGACTGGCCGGCGCTGCTGCGGAAGCTCGACCGGATCGATCCGGGCTTCCGCGACTGATTGGACACGCCGCACAGCACGCTGCGCGTCGCCATCGCGGCGGGCTACTGGACGGCAGGAGACACAGGATCTGGTGCAGTTCCTGCGGACGCTGTAGGTCTTGCCTCCAGCCGGCCCACGCATGCCGGCCAAGGGGCAGCATGCAGTGCGAGACCGACAAGGCGACGATCGACTACGAGGAACACGGCGAGGGCCGGCCGATCGTCTTCCTCCATGGCTGGACCATGGACCGCCACGTCGAAGCCGGCACCTACGAGCACTTCTTCGCGACGCGTCCTGGCTGGCGGCGGATCTATCCCGACCTGCCGGGCATGGGCCGCTCGGTGGCGAAGGATGGCTTCGAGAGCCAGGACGACGTGTTGGACGCTCTGCTGGCCTTCATCGATCAGGTCCTGCCGTCCGGCCGGTTTCTGCTCGCCGGCTCGTCGGCCGGCGGCTATCTGGCGCGCGCCATCGCCGCGCGACGTTGCCCGCGGATCGCAGGTCTGCTGCTGCGCGTGCCTCGCATTCACGCGGAGGACGGCCAGCGCACGTTGCCGCCGTTTCGCCCGCTCGTGCAGGACGACGCCCTCATGGCCAGGCTCAACGCCACGGAGCGGGTGGCACTGGGCAACGTCCTGGTGCAGACGCGCGACTACGTCGAGGCGCTGGGCCAAAGGCGTCGCGCCGTGGTCCACCCCGCCATCCAGGCCACGGCGCCGATCGCCATGGAGATCCGGACCGATCCGAAACGCTATGCCTTCTCCTTTGATCTGGCCGAGGTGGAGAAGACCTTCGAGGAGCCCACGCTGATCATCGCGGCCCGGCAGGACACCGTCGTGGGTTATCGCGACGCCTGGACTATCCTGGAGAGCTATCCGCGCGCCACCTTTGCAGTCATCGATCGTGCCGACCATGGCTGGCCACTCGACACGCCGGACCTGTTGGCCGCGCTGATGGATGACTGGCTGATGCGCATCGCCGAGCGGGAAGGCTGACGTGGAGCTACGGCAGGCCACAGCGGCGGATGCCGGCGCGATCCGCGATCTGACGCGGCAAGCCTACGCCAAATGGGTGCCGCTGATCGGTCGCGAGCCCAAGCCGATGACGGCGAACTATGACGACGCCGTCGCCAGGCATCGCTTCGACCTTCTATACATCGACGGCATGCTGGCCGCCTTGATCGAGACGATCCGCGAAGCCGATCATCTGCTGGTCGAGAACGTCGCTGTTTCGCCGTCCTTCCAGGGGCGCGGTCTTGGCCGCCGGCTGATGGCGCACGCCGAAACGCTGGCGCGCGCGCTCGGCTTCGATACGATCCGGCTCTACACCAACCAGCGGTTCGCCGAGAACATCGCGCTCTATCGCCGGCTCGGCTATCAGGTCGACCGCGAGGAAGTGGTCCCGGTCGGTATCGTGATCCACATGAGCAAAAGACTTTAGGGCCGGGCGCGGCGATCGGTACGGACGACGACGGCGACCAGAAGGGCGGTCGACCAGCCGAACATCATCATGCCGGCGGCGGATTCGAAGGCGCCGATCATGCGGTGCTGCGGCGGCAGGGAAAGCTCGGCAGCGCCCAGCGTAGTGAAGCTCGTGAGCGAGAAGTACATCGCGGTGCCGAAGCTCTTGAACGCGCGCCAATCGTAGAAATAGAGCGCCGCCCACATCGTCACCTGCAGCAGGTGGCCGACCAGCAGGATCATGACGGCGCTGACGCTGTGGGTGAGCATGTAGAACGTCGGATGGCGCGACTCCGGCGGCGAGGCAGGATGTCCATCATGCGGCTGAGCGCGAGCTGCGCCACGACCTGTATGACGCCGGTGGCGCCGACCATCAGGATGCCCCGGATGATGTGGGCCATCGGCGCGTCGAGTTCCATGTCACGCCGCCTTGCCGCGTTCCTGGGGCTTGCCCAGCAGATGGTCGGAGATGATGCGCTGCTGGATCTCCGACGTGCCTTCGAAGATCTTGGTGAGCCGCGCATCGCGCCAGTAGCGCTCGACGGCATGCAGGGTGGTGTAGCCGGCGCCGCCGAACACTTGTAGCGCCTCGGAGGTCACGCGCTCGGCCATCTCGGAGGCAAAGAGCTTCGCCATCGCCGCCTCCTTGTCGCAGCGCCGCTTCTGGTCGATCTCGTCGCACACGAAGTACATGAGCTGGCGCGCCGCCTCGATCTCGGTCGCCATGCGGGCCAGCCGGAAGCGTGTGTTCTGGAAATCGCCGATCGCCTGGCCGAACTGGCGGCGCTCCTGGGCGTAGGCCGTGGCGTCCTCCAGCGCACCACGTGCCAGGCCGATCGAGCGCGCCGCCGTGTGCGCGCGGGCGCGTTCGAGGCCCGCCGAGATGTAGTAGAAGGCGCGACCTTCCTCGCCGATCAGCGCCGAGCCCGGCAGGCGGCAATCGTCGAAGGCGAGCTCCCAGGTCTTCCAGCCGAAGTAGCCGATCTTGGGAATCGGCGCGCCCTTCACGCCCGGCGGCAGCGTGCCGCGCGGCTTCTCGATCAGGAAGGACGACAGGCCGACATGCTTGCGCCTGGGGTCGGGCGCATCGGAGGTGCGGGCGACGAGCATGATGTAATCGGCGCCGTCGGCGAAAGTGCACCAGTACTTGTTGCCGTTGATCACCCAATCGTCGCCGTCGCGCCGCGCCCGGCAGGCGATGGCGCCGAGGTCCGAGCCGACATTTGGTTCCGACATGGCCGCGGCGCCCAAAAATTCGCCGCGCGCGGCGCGCGGCAGGAAAACGGCGCGTTGTTCATCGGTCATGCCGCGGCCGGCCGACAGGCCGTTGCCGCGGGCGATGATGGAAGCGACGCTCATCCAGGCCCGCGCCAGCTCCTCGGTGATCAGGCAATACTCGAACACGCCAAGGCCCATGCCGCCGTACTGCTCGGGGATGACGATGCCGAAGTAGCCCATATCGGCGAGCTTCTGGATGAGCTCGGTTGGGATGTCGCCCTTCTCCGGATCGAGCCTGTTGGCGACCGGCAGCACCTCCTTCATGGCGAAGGCGCGCACCGTCTCCTGGATCAGCCGGCGCTCCTCGGTCATGTAGCCCATGGCGTTTCTCCCTCCGTTGGCCCAGCATAGCAGCCAAATCATCCGCTCCTCGGGAGACCACCATGCTGAAGGCCCTTGTGGGCTCTCTTGCCGCGTCCTTGGCCGCGTTCCTGGCCGCGCTCTTTCTCTGTGCGGCTTCCGTGTCGGCGCAGGGCTGGCCGAGCAAGCCCATCACCATCCTGATGGGTTTCCCGGCCGGCTCGGGCGTCGACGTCGTTGCCCGCATGCTGCAGCCCTCGCTCGAGAAGTCGCTCGGCCAGCGTCTGGTCATCGACTGCAAGAGCGGCGCCGGCGGCAAGGCGACACTGAAACGCGACCGCGCCAAATGGGCCGAGACGGCGAAGGCCGCCGGCGCGAAGATCGACTGATGGCCGGCACCACCAATATCGCGCGCGGCGGCAAGTCCATCTACGGCGCGCCGCTCGGCATCCTGATGCTGGAAGCGCGCTTCCCGCGCATCCCGGGCGACATGGGCAACGGCTCGACATGGCCGTTCCCGGTTCTGTTCCGCGTCGTGCGCGGCGCCAGCCCCGAGCGCGTGGTGCTGGCCGGCGCCACCGGCCTGTTGCAGGATTTCGTCGCCGCCGCGACCGACCTGGTCGATCTCGGCGCAGAGGCGATCACCACCAACTGCGGTTTCCTGTCGATCTTCCAGAAGGAAATCGCCGCCGCCGTTGGAGTGCCGGTGGCGACGTCGTCGCTGATGCAGGTGCCGTGGGTGCAGGCGACCCTGCCGCCCGGCAAGCGCGTCGGCATCGTCTCGGTGAGTGCACAGAGCCTCACGCCGGCCCATCTCGAAGGGGCGGGCGTGCCGCTCGATGCGCCGATCGCCGGCACCGAGAACGGAGCTGAGTTCTTCCGCGTGCTGATCAAGGGCGAGAAGCAGGACCTCGACGTCGATCTTGCCCGCCAGGACGTGGTCGAGGCCGGCAAGGGCCTTTTAGCGCGCCATCCTGACATCGGCGCCATCGTGCTCGAATGCACCAACATGCCACCCTATGCGGCGGCATTGCAGGAGGCGGTGGGCCTGCCGGTCTACGACATCTACTCGATGATCACCTGGTTCCACGCCGGGCTCAGGCCAAAGCGGTTCTAGTCGTCGCTGGCTTTGAAAGCATTGCTGGCACTCAGGGCCGGCGACACAAGGAATGGCGTCGCCGCCAGGACGACCCCCCAGATGGACCCCTCTATGGAGCCTCAAAAGTCGCGAAAACGAAACTGGCAGTGCATAACGTTGGTGCTTGACAGTGGTGCACCTTAGTTATATAATCGGCCTGTTGCGTTGCTTCCCCGCGTTGTCGCTCTATGCATCGTTTATCCGAGACCAGAAGGCTGCGGCAGACACCGCGCGGCCCGTTCGGCTGCTTGCCTCCAGACGGGCTCGCGGCTCCGGCGGGTTTTACTGTCTCACCCGAGGGGTGCAGTCCGAAGAAAACGACCGGCCATAAAGGCGGGAAAGGCGGAAAGTCCTCGCACCGCCGACAGCAGTGCAGGCACCGCCCGGCAGCTTCTCTGTCAGCTCGCTGCGTCCTCCGCGATCATCGTCGCACCCTTCTCGGCGATCATGATCGTGGGTGCGTTGGTGTTGCCGGTGGTCAGCGTCGGCATCACCGAGGCGTCGATCACCCGCAGGCCCTGGATGCCATGCACGCGCAGGCGCGAATCGACCACGGCGCGCGGGTCCTCGCCCATCCTGCAGGTCCCGACCGGGTGATAGAGCGTGTTGCCCGAGCGGCGGGCATAGGCCAGCAGGTCGGCGTCGCTTGCAAGGTCGGGCCCGGGCTGGATCTCGCCCCTGCTGTGCTGCGCCAGCGCCGGCGCGGCGAAGATCTTCCGCACATGGCGCGTGCCGCCCAGCAGGGCCAGCTCGTCGGTGTGCGTGGTGAGGTAGTTGGGCTTGATCGCCGGCCGCGCGAAGGGATCGAGGGAGGCGGCCATGATGGTGCCGCGGCTGTCGGGCTTCACGACGCAGACCACGCAGCTCATGCCGGGCTGCTCGTCGAGCCGGCCGAACTTCAGCGGGTGCGTGCTGCCGGGCGTGAACAGGAGCTGCAGGTCGGGCGAGGCCAGCCCCTCGCGGCTGTCGCAGAAACATTGCGCGGTGGTGACGCCGAAGGTCAGCGCGCCCCGGCCGGTGACGGCGAAGCGCAGGATCTCCGGCAGCACGCGCGGGAAGCGCGCGATCTCGTTCACCGTCGGCGTTCCGTGCACGCGATGCACCACGCGGATCACATAGTGGTCTATGAGGTTGGCGCCGACTCCGGCCAAGTCGTGCACCACCGGGATGCCGAGCGACTGCAGGTGCGCCGCAGGCCCGATGCCCGAGATCTGCAGGATGTGCGGCGAGTTGATGGTGCCGCCCGACACGATCACCTCGCGGTTGGCGCGCACCTCGGTGAGGTTGCCGCCGCGCCGGAAGGTGACGCCCACACAGCGCTTGCCCTCGAACATCAGCTTGCCGCCCTGCGCATCGGTCTCGACCCGGAGGTTCGGCCGCCCCCTGGCTTCGCGCAGAAAAGTCTGCGCCGTCGAGCCGCGCAGGCGGCCGCGCCGCGTCATCTGCGAGTAGCCGACGCCCTGGCGCTGCTTGCCGTTGAGATCGGGATTGAACGGGAAGCCCGCCTGCTGGGCGGCTTCGACGAAGCGGTGGGTCAGCGGCAGGATGGTGCGGTAATCCTCGACCTTGAGCGGCCCGCCCCGGCCGCGCACCTCGGCATCGCCGCCCTGCACGTAGTGCTCGGATTTCTTGAAGTAGGGCAGCACGTCGTCCCAGCTCCAGCCGCGGCAGCCCATCTGCGCCCAGCCGTCGAAATCGGCCGGCGCGCCGCGCACATAGAGCATGCCGTTGATCGAGCTCGAGCCGCCCATGACCCGCCCGCGCGGCCATTCCATGCGGCGCTCGCCGGTGCCGGCCTCGGGCTCGGTCGTGTAGTTCCAGTTGACCAGTGGATTGCGGATCAGCGAGCGCATGCCGGCCGGGATATGGATCATGGGATGCCAGTCGCTGGGGCCGGCTTCCAGCAGGATCACCGACGCTCCCGTTTCCGACAGTCGAGACGCAACCACGCATCCGGCCGAGCCGGCACCCACCACGACGTAATCCGCCCTCATGGCAACGCTCTCATGGCGTTCTCTCCCAATATCGCTCGACAACCTCCATCGCTTTCCCATACCAAGCAAGCCTATGGAAAGGACGGAGCAATGCGCGGTCGTCAGGTGTTAATGGAGACGCTTCTGGCCCACGGCGTCGATCGCATCTTCGGCAATCCCGGCACCACCGAGAGCCCGCTGCTCGATTCGCTGCACGACTATCCGCAGCTCAAGTACATCGTCCATCTGCATGAAGGTGTCGCCGTCGGTGCCGCCAACTTCTACGCCCAGGCGAGCGGCAAGACCGCCTTCGTCAACCTGCACGTGGCGCCGGGGCTGGGCAACGGCATCGGCATGATCTACAGCGCGCTCAAGAACAACTCGCCCATGGTGGTGACGGCGGGCCAGCAGGACACGCGCATCCGGCTCCGTGATCCCGTGCTGGGCCACGACCTCGCGGCGATGGCCGCACCGGTCACCAAGTGGAGCGTGCAGGTCGAGAGCGCCGACGAGCTCGGCCCGATCCTGCAGCGCGCCTTCAAGATCGCCAACGACGCGCCGGCCGGGCCGGTGTTCGTGGCGCTGCCCATCAACGTCATGGAGCAGGAGACCAAGGTGCCGGCCGGCAGGCCCGCACAGGTCTTCACCGCCAGCCGCCCCGACCCCGCCGGAATCGAGGCGATGTCCCGGCTGATCATCGCCGCGAAGAACCCGACCATCGTGGCCGGCGATGACGTCGCCCGCGCCGGTGCGGCCAAGACGCTGGCGAAGCTGGTCGAGCGCATCGGCGCCTCGGTGTGGTTCGAGGGCCTGCGCGGCCGCAACAGCTTTCCGACGGACAATCCTGCCTATCGCGGCACGCTCGCCTTCGATGCGCCCGGCGTGGCCAAGCAGTTCGCCGGGAACGATCTCGTGCTGCTGGTCGGCGGCCCGTTCTTCGAGGAAGTCTGGTACGGCCCCGGTTCGCCATTCCCGCCGGGCTGCAAGGTGCTGCAGATCGAAGCCGCGCCACCACGCATGGCCTACAACTTCGCGGTCGATGCCGGCGTGATCGCCGACGTCGACGCTTCCCTCGAGGCGCTGTGGCAGACGACCACTGGCATCAACGGCACGGCGGCCCGCGCGCGCCAGGATGCGTTCCGGGCGCAGAAGCAGGCCGAGGACGTCGCCCAGAAGGCCCGCGTCGAGAAGGCGTGGTCACGGACACCGACCTCCATGCCGCGCGTCATGGCCGAGCTGCGCGCGGCCTCGCCCGACAATGTGGTCGTGGTCGACGAGACCATCACGGCCAACCTCGACCTGTTCAAGACCTTCAGCTTCTCAAGCCCGGGCGACTACTACAGCGGCCGCGGCGGCGGCATCGGCCAGGGCGTGGCGGGGGCGCTCGGCGTGGCGGTGGCCGAGCCTGGCCGGCCGATCCTCTGCCTCTCGGGCGATGGTTCGTCGATGTATTCCATCCAGGCGCTATGGACGGCGGCGCACCACGACCTGCCGATCGTGTTCGTGATCCTGGCCAATCGCGAGTACCGCGTGCTGAAGCACAACATCGACGCCTACCGCGCCCGTTTCGACGTCAAGTCGAACAAGCCCTACATGCACATGGACCTGAGCGGCCCCGTGCTGAGCTTCGTCGACCTCGCCAGGGGCATGGGCGTCTCCGGCACGCACGTCACCAAGGCCGAGGACATCCAGAAGGCGGTGGCGACCGCCTTCAAGTCCGGCAAGCCGCACCTGATCGAGATCGAGATCGAAGGGAAGCGCTGAGTTTTCCGGACCGCGCGCGTCCCGCGCGCTCATGATCATGAGCGCGCGGGACGCGCGCGGTCCGGAAGAGCTATTTCTTCTTCCCCCGCACCTTGACCATCGCCCGCACCTTCGCCTGGTGCGCGCGCGCCGCGTTGGTGAGCATCGGCAGGTCGTTGCCGGCCAGCAGCAGCTTCATGCCCTTGCCGATATAGAGCTGCAGCAGCTCCTCGCTGTAGGCGCCGCCCATGCCGGGAAACTTGCGGTGCTGCTTGCAGGCGGCGATGACCTTGTCGACCGCTTCCTGGATCTTGGGATGGCCGTTCTCGCCGGGGATGCCTATCTCCATCGACAGGTCGCTCGATCCCACCAGCAGGCAGTCGATGCCCGGCACGGCCGCGATCGCCTCGGCGTTGCGCACCGCCTTGGGCGTCTCGATCATGACGGTGATCAATATGTTGTCGTTGCTGCGCCTGGTCATGTCGCCGAGCTTCATGGGCGCATAGTCGAACTGCGCCTGTCCGCCGCCCACCGAGCGATGGCCGAGCGGCGGATAGCGCAGCCGGTCGGCGATCTCGCGTGCTTCCTCGGCGGTGTCGACATGGGGGATGACGATGCCCAGCGCCCCGCCGTCGAGCACGCGCGTCGCCATGGCGAGCTCGCCGTAGGGCACGCGCACGATGGGTGCGATGCCCGAATCCTGCGCCGCCGTCGCCACTTCGCAAGCCGTCTCGATCGACATGGAGCCGTGCTCGAGGTCGAGGAACAGCCAGTCGAAGCCCGCCGCCTTCATCACCTTGATGATGTCGATATTGCGGACCAGCCGCACCCCGATGCCGACGGCGAGCTGGTTTCTCTTGAGCCGCGCCTTGGCGGCGTTGACTGCAAAAGCCATGTTTCCCCCTCAGGCTGCTTTTGCGATAGGCTAGACACCATGACCTTCCATGTCGAACGAATCGACCATGTCGTGCTGCGCTGCCGCGACCTGCCTGGCATGGTCCGCTTCTACGAGCAGGCGCTCGGCCTCCATGTCGAGCGCAAGCTCGACCGCATCAGCCTAGTGCAGATGCGCGCCGGTGCCTCGTTGCTCGACCTGATCGCGGCCGACCGCCCGCAGGACGCCGCGAACATGGATCATCTCTGCTTTCGTGTGGAACCGTTCGACCGTGACGCCATCGTCACGCGCCTCGCGCCATTTGGCATACCGGTCGGCGAAACCGTCGAGCGCTACGGTGCGGAGGGCGACGGTCCGTCGGTCTATTTCCATGATCCGGAAGGAAACCAGATCGAGCTCAAGGGTGCCCCGACCAGATCGTCGCATTAGGCCTTGGCCGGTGCACACGATGTGCTAGCTTCCTGGCAACGGGGAAGAACAACGCGCCGGTAGTGGCGCGGACTAGGGAGGATTGAGAATGATCAAACGCCTGACGGTTGTCGTCGGTGGTCTGGCGGCCTTGATGACGGTGGCGACTCCGGTGCTCGCCCAGAAGCAGGGAGGGACGTTGCGGGCGACTCATCGCGACAACCCGCCCAGCGCCTCGATCCACGAGGAGGCGACGATCTCGACCGTGATGCCGTTCATGTCGGTATTCAACAATCTCGTGATGTTCGATCCGAAGGAGAAGCTGAATTCGGCGGACAAGATCGTGCCCGATCTGGCCGAGAGCTGGTCGTGGAATGCCGACAAGACCAAGCTCACCTTCAAGCTGAGGCAGGGCGTGAAGTGGCACGACGGCAAGCCGTTCTCCGCCAAGGACGTCAAGTGCACCTGGGACGCGCTGACCGGCAGGGCCGCTGAAGCGCAGAGGGACCTGATCCGCAAGAACCCGCGCAAGGTCTGGTACAGCAATCTCAAGGAGGTGACGGTCGGCTCCGACAGCGAGGTGACCTTCACGCTCGGCCGGCCGCAATCGTCGTTCCTGCCGATGCTGGCCGCCGGCTATTCGCCGGTCTATGCCTGCCACGTGACGGGCCGCGAAATGCGGTCCAAGCCGATCGGCACCGGACCGTTCAAGGTCGTCGCCTTCAAGCGCGGCGAGTCGATCAAGCTGGTGCGCAACCCCGACTACTGGAAGAAGGGCCTGCCCTACCTGGACGGGATCGACTGGAAGATCGTGCCGAACCGCAGCACCCGCGTGCTGGGCTTCGTCGCCGGCGAGTTCGACCTCACGTTCGATTCGGACATCACGTTCCCGTTGCTGCAGGACGTCAAGAGCCAGGCCCCGCACGCGGTCTGCGAGGCACGCACCACCAACGTGAACACCAACCTGATCGTGAACCGGGACGCGCCGCCGTTCGACAATCCGAAGCTGCGCGAGGCCTTGGTGCTTGCGATCGATCGCAAGCCGTTCAACGATGTTCTGGTGCAGGGCAAGGCCCTGATCGGCGCCGCCATGCTGCCGCCGCCGACCGGCAAGTGGGGCATGCCGCCTGACGAGCTCGCGACCTTGCCGGGCTACGGGCAGGACATCGCGAAGAACCGGGCCGCGGCCCAGGCGATCATGAAGAGCCTGGGTTACGGACCCGACAAGCCTCTCAAGGTCAAGATAGCGACCCGCAACATCGCGATCTATCGCGACCCCGCGGTGATCCTGATCGACCAGCTCAAGCAGATCTACGTCGATGGCGAGCTCGATGCGGTCGATACCACGGTGTGGCACACCAAGGTGCAGCGCAAGGACTACGCAGTCGGCCTCAATCTCACCGGCATCGGCGTCGACGATCCCGACGTGAATTTCTACGAGAACTTCCACAGCACGTCGTCGCGCAACTACACCGGCTACAAGAACCCGAAGGTCGACGAGCTGATCGACATGCAGTCGGCCGAGGCCGACCGCGCCAAGCGGCTGAAGATCGTGGGAGAGATCGAGCGTCTGCTGGTCAAGGACGGCGCCCGCCCGGTCATTTTCCATGGTATCGCCAACACGTGCTGGCAACCCGCGGTGAAGAATCTCGTGCTGCAGCACAACAGCATCTACAACAGCTGGCGTCTCGAGAGCGTCTGGCTCGACAAGTAGCAGCCGGTCTGCCGACCGGCGGAGGCGCCGATGGGTTCGTACCTGACGCAGCGTGCACTATTGATGGTGCTGACTCTCTTCGGAATGTCGGTGCTCATCTTCGTCATGCTGCGCCTCGTCCCGGGCAACATTGCCGACATCCTGGTCGACTCGGCGGGAATCGTGGATCCCGTCGAGAAGGCCAGGATCGTCAAGGATCTGGGCCTCGACCGGCCGATCATCGACCAGTACCTGCAGTGGATTTTCGGCCTGGCGCGCGGCGACCTGGGCTTTGCCTACGTCTCCGAACGTCCGGCGATCGAGGAGATCGCGCCGCGCATTCCGGTCAGCGCCAACCTCGCCCTGCTGGCATTGATCTACTCGGTGATCCTCGGTGTGCCACTGGGCGTCATCAGCGCGGTGCGCCAGAACACCGGGCTCGACTATTTCCTGCGTGTCGTCAGTCTCAGTGGCCTGTCGCTGCCGTCGTTCTGGCTCGCCCTGCTGATCCTGATGGCGTCGGTTCAATGGTTCGGCATGATTCCCATGTACACCAGCGAACCGCGTAGCTTTATCGATGAGTTCCTGCTGCTGAGCGTCCCGGCCGCGGCCGTGGGATTCCGCAGCTCGGCGCTCATCATGCGTCTCACGCGTTCGTCCATGCTCGAGGTGATGCGGCAGGACTACATCCGCACCGCGCGGTCCAAGGGCGCCTCGCAGACCTCGGTGAACTACCAGCACGCGCTGCGCAACGCTCTCCTGCCGGTGGTCACAATCATTGGTATCGAGGCGGCGTTTCTGATCGGCGGACTGATCGTCACCGAGACGGTGTTCAACATTCCCGGCGTCGCGCGCTTCCTCGTCGAGGCGATCGTGTGGCGGGACTATCCGATCGTTCAGAACATCGTGATGCTGATCGCCTTCGTCACCGTCATGGTGAACTTCCTGGTCGACATGGCCTACATGGCGCTCGACCCTCGCATCAAGTACGCGGACTGATCCGGTCATGGCCCTGATTGACCACGATGCAGAACTTGCCCGTGCCGGCGCCAACGTCTCGGGCTCCTGGAGCGGCATGCTGTTTCTGGCGCGCCGCTATCCGCTCGGGGCGGTCGGTGCAGCCATCGTGCTGCTGTTCATCCTGACCGCGGTGTTCGCCGACTACATCGCGCCGTACGATCCCACGTCGACGAACTCTCGCGCCTCTCTCGCCGTGCCCAGCCTCTCTTACTGGCTTGGCGCGGACTTCATGGGGCGAGACATGTTCAGCCGTATCGTCCACGGCGCGCGGATCTCGCTCACCGTCGGGCTTGGAGCCACGCTGCTCGGCGGCGCGCTCGGCGTGGCGATCGGCCTGATGTCGGGCTACATCGGCGGCTGGGTTGATCTCGTCACCCAGCGCCTGATGGACATCCTGCAGGCGTTGCCGCTTCTGGTGTTGGCGCTGGTCATGGCCGCCTCGCTCGGTCCGTCGCTGGAGAACACCATCATCGCCATTGCCGTTGCGCTGATTCCCAATGTCTCGCGCGTCGTGCGCTCGAGCACGCTTTCGCTGCGCGAGCAGCCCTTCGTCGAGGCGGCGCGGGCGGTCGGCATGGGCGAGCTGCGCATCGCCGCGCGCCACGTCTTGCCCAACACGTTGGCGCCGCTGATCATTCTGGGCACGGCGCAACTCGGCTCGGCCATCCTGACCGAGGCTTCACTGTCGTTTCTCGGTCTCGGTATTCCCGAGCCCTATCCATCGTGGGGTCGCATGCTTTCGGAATCGGCCGCCGAGTACGTGCGGACGGCGCCGTGGCTGGTGATCTTCCCCGGCGTCGCCATCAGTCTCACCGTGTTCGGCACCAACCTGCTGGGCGATGCAATGCGCGACGTCCTCGACCCCCGTCAACGTACATGAGTGCAGCGTAGATGAGCGCTCTCCTCGAGGTCGAGGCTCTCGGCACTTGGTTCTACACCCGCCAGGGTATCGTGAAGGCCGTCGACGGCGTGGATTTTCACGTTGCTTCGGGCGAGACGCTGGCGATCGTGGGCGAATCGGGCTGCGGCAAGAGCATGACCGCGCTGTCGCTGATGCGCCTGATCCCCGATCCGCCGGGCCGCATCGTTTCCGGGTCGGTCAGGCTCGCCGGTCGCGATCTGCTCAAGATCAGCGAGGAAGAGATGCGCGACGTGCGCGGCAACGAGATCTCGATGATCTTCCAGGAGCCGATGGCGTCGCTCAATCCGGTGATGGCCATCGGCAAGCAGATCGCCGAAGCGCTGATCCTGCACCGCGACATGGACCGCAAGGCGGCCTTCAAGCGCGCCATCGAGATGCTCGATCTGGTGCGCATTCCCGAGCCGGCGCAGCGGGCCAAGGAATATCCGCACCAGCTCTCCGGCGGCATGCGCCAGCGCGCCATGATCGCCATGGCGCTGGCCTGCAATCCCAAGGTGCTGATCGCCGACGAGCCGACCACGGCGCTCGACGTCACCATCCAGGCGCAGATCCTCGACCTGATGCGCGAGCTGCAGGACAAGTACGGCACGGCGATCATCCTGATCACCCACGACATGGGCGTGGTCGCCGAGAACGCCGACCGCGTCGTCGTGATGTATGCCGGCCGCAAGGTCGAGGAGGCCGACGCCGCCGAGCTGTTCGACAATCCCGGGCACCCCTACACCAAGGGCCTGCTGGGCTCGATCCCCCATCTCGACACCGCCGCCCGCAGCGACGCCAAGCGGGCCCGCCTGAACGAGATCAAGGGCATGGTGCCGTCGCTGTTCAACCTGCCGCCGGGCTGCAGCTTCGCGCCGCGCTGCGCCTGGGCCAGCGACCAGTGCCGCGCCCGCCAACCGCCGCTCGAGGAACTCCGACCCAAACACTGGATCGCCTGCTGGCATGCCGACCGCGTGATGGCCGGCATGTCGGGTGCCGCATGACCGCGTTGCTCGAGGTCGAGGGCCTGAAGAAGCACTTCCCGATCCACAAGGGCGTGTTCTCGAAGGTGTCGGGTCACGTCTATGCCGTCGACGGGGTGTCGTTCTCGATCGGCCGCGGCGAGACGCTGGGCCTGGTGGGCGAGAGCGGCTGCGGCAAGTCGACGGTCGGCCGCACGCTCTTGAAGCTGCTCGAGCCGACCGACGGCACCATCAAGGTCGGCGGCGAGGACATCACCGGCCTCGACGCCCAAGCCATGCTGCCGTACCGGCGGCGCATGCAGATGATCTACCAGGATCCCTACGCCTCGCTGAACCCGCGCATGACGGCCGGCGAGATCGTGGGCGAGCCGCTGATCGTGCACAATATCGGCACGCCGGCCGAGCGCCGCGAGCGCGTCGCCGCCCTGTTCGAGCGTGCCGGCTTGCGGCCCGAGGCGGTGCATTCATATCCGCACGAATTCTCCGGCGGCCAGCGCCAGCGCATCGGCATCGCCCGCGCGCTGGCGCTCAATCCCGAGCTGATCGTCGGCGACGAGCCGGTGTCGGCGCTCGACGTCTCCATCCAGGCGCAGATCATCAACCTGCTGATGGAGCTGCAGGACGAGTTCAAGCTCTCCTACCTGTTCGTCGCCCACGACCTCGCCGTGGTCGAGCACATCAGCCATCGCGTGGCGGTGATGTATCTCGGCCGCATCGTCGAGATGACCGACAAGCGCACGCTGTTCGAGATGCCGTTGCATCCCTACACCGAGGCCCTCTTGTCGGCCGTGCCGATCCCCAAGTCGAGCTCGCGCGGCCGCAAGCGCGTGATCCTGACCGGCGACGTGCCGAGCCCGATCAACCCGCCGCCCGGCTGCCACTTCCACGCCCGCTGCCCCTACGCCATGCCGCGCTGCAAGACCGACGTGCCGGCCCTGCGCGAGGTAACGCCGGGCCACTTCGCGTCGTGCCATCTGCACGACGGCGGTGTGGCCTTTCCGCTGCGGAACGCGGGCGGAGAGCCCGCGGCCCGGATGGACTAGACGCTGGTAGCTTGTAGCTTGTCACAGAGGTTTTGACGGGTTGGAGTGTGAGTCACGCAAGGATTTACAGATCGCGCGGCCGGACGAGGATCGTGATGAAGACGTTGCGCGGGCTGTCGCCTGTCGGGGCGCCGGGTTGGCTTGAAAGCATCGCTGGCACTCGGGCTCGGCGACACAAGCAGTGGTGTCGTCGCCCGGACGACCCGCCAGATGGGGCCCTCTACGGAGCCCAAAAAGTCGCGAAAACGAAACGGGCGGATCATAATCTCAGTTCTTGACATGAGCACACTTGAGTTATAAGATCGGCCTGTTGCATTGCTTCCCCGCGTTGCCGCTCTATGCATCGTCGATCCGAGACCAAAAGGCCGGGTGGCGGACACCGCGCGGCCCGTCCGGCCGCCTGCATCCGGTCGGGACGGGCGTGCCGCTCCGGCTCTCCGACGAGGGCGATTGCGGTAGCGGAACCAGCGTAACTGTCCGAACCCGCAAGGCGGCCCAACCGATAGGGGGTGCGATCTCAAGGCGTCACAAGAGGGTCGGGCGGAAACGGCGGAAATGCCGGAAAATCCTCGCACCGCTGACGGCAGTGCATGCACCGC
>WHTW01000031.1:0-9653 GCA_009377525.1 Rhodospirillales bacterium | reverse complement strand
AAACGGCGGAAATGCCGGAAAATCCTCGCACCGCTGACGGCAGTGCATGCACCGCCCGGTGGCTTCTCAGCCAGTCGGCTGCCAACTGGTCGAATTCACCGTGCCGCAGAACTAGACCGATCCCCGCAAGCGCGGATCGAGCAAATCGCGGATGCCGTCGCCTAGAAGGTTGAACGCCAGCACCGTGAGCGTGATGGCGGCACCCGGGAACACCACCAGCCACCACGGCGGCACCAGGCCGGAGTTCAGCGAATCGGCCAGCATGTTGCCCCAGGTCGGCGTCGGTGGCGGGATGCCGACGCCCAGGAAACCCAGCGACGCCTCGATGACGATGGCGACGCCGAGATGGGTCGTCGCCAGGATCAGGTACGGCGCCACGCATTGCGGCAGGATGTGGCGGAACATCAGGCGCTGGTGCGAGGCGCCGATGCCGCGCGCCGCCTCGACGTATTGCATCTCCTTGAGCGACAGCACGACGGAGCGGATGACCCGACCGCCGAACGGTATTCGGGTGACGGCGATGGCCACGATCACCGTCGCCATGCCGCCGCCCAGCGCCATGGCGATCGCCATCGCCAATATCAGGTCGGGAAAGGATTGCAGGAACTCGATGACACGCTGACTCGCCATGTCGAAGCGTCCACCGAAGTAGCCGCAGGCCAGACCCCACAGGGCACCGACCGTCGTGCCGAACAGCACGGCGCCCAGCGCCACGGTCAGCGAGCGCCGCGCGCCGTACATGACTCGGCTCAGGATATCGCGGCCGATCTGGTCGGTGCCGAACCAGTGCGCCTCGCTCGGCGGCTTCTGCATGGCGCGGAAGTCCGACTTGAGCGGCGGATAGGGCGCGATGACCGGCGCGGCCACGGCCATGGCGACGATCAAGGCGGCGATCGCGCCCCAGAAGGCCGACAGCGGGGCGCGGCGGAACAGGGCGCGGATACCGCGTCCGATCGATCCCAGGACCGTGGGTGGCGCGGGCGGGGCCGCATTGACGGTCGTGGTCATCGCAGCCGGATCCGCGGATCGAGGAAGGCGATGGTGACATCGACCAGGATATTCAGCATCACGAACACCACCGAATAAAGGAACACCAGGTTCTGCATGACGAAGACGTCGCGCTCGCTCACCGCCTGGAACATGGAATAGCCGAGGCCCGGCGTGCCGAAGGCGCGCTCGACCGGGATCGAGCCCGCCAGCACCAGGCCGAGCAGCACGCCCGACAGCGTGATCACCGGCAGCAGCGCGTTGGGCAGCGCGTGCAGGGCGATCACCAGCCGGCCGTTCAGCCCCTTGGCACGGGCGGTGCGCACGTAATCCTCGCGGATCACTTCCAGCAGGCTGGAACGCCCCATGCGGGCGATGTAGGCGGCCTGGCCCAGCCCCAGCACGATGGCCGGACCGATGACGATCTGCAGGTTGGCCAGCGGATCGGTGAAGAAGCCGACGCCGGCCATCGGCGCGCGGTAGCCGAACCAGAACAGGAGCGCGAGCACGATCAGCATGCCGACCCAGAAGCCGGGCACGGCGATGAACAGGATGCTGACGAAGCGCACCGCGCTGTCGGCGATCGAGTTGGGCTTGAGGGCGCTGATGATGGCCACCGGAATGCCGACCAGCCATGACAGCACGACCGAGATCAGGGCGATCTCGGCGGTGAGCGGCCCGCGCCGCAGGATCATGTCGGCCACGCTCTCGGAGCGGAAGAACGAATGGCCGAAATCGCCCTGGATGATGTCCTTGATCCAGCGCAGGTACTGCACCCACAACGGATCGCTCAGCCCCAGCTCAGACATGTAGCTGGCGCGCTGCTCCTCGGTGAGCTTGGTCATACCCTCCGGGCCGAAGATCGCGACCAGGGGATCCCCGGGCAGGATACGCATCACCACGAAGACCATGATCGATACGCCGACCACGGTAAGCGCGCCGAACGCAAGCCTGCGCGCAATGTAACTGTACAAGGCGCCTCCCTATATCATCGACCTTCAGGGCCTGTTCTTGGGCGCCATCATAGGGCCGGTTCGGGGTCCGAGGCGACTCCTATGACGTCGGTGTGACGCCGCTGTCACGGCAGAGCGACGCCACCTCGGCGCGCTCGCGCTCGGAGGCGGCGATGCCGACCACGACGAAATCGGGTTTGGCCGGCGGGCCCAGCAGCACGCCGACATAGGGCCGCATGCCGACATAGGCGCCGCTGCCGTTGCGGCCGTTGACCTCGCCGCACACCGTGATCACGCCGCGGCTGTTGCGCGCGCCGCTCATGATGCCGAACTGGGTCGAGGCCGGAGTCTTCATCCATTTGCTGACGCCGGCCACCACGGCTTCCTGCTGGCGCGCGTCGAGCGTCACCTTCGTGCCGGCCTCGATCGACATGCCGGCCGGCGCCGGCGGCAGCTCGCTGTAGGGCGGCACGAGCGAGACCGGATGATGGGCGGCATGCTGGCCAGCATCGGGCACGCAGGCGCCGACGCAGGCGAGCGCCACCGCGCAGATGATCGGCCGAACCGGGCTGCGCATGAACTCCCCTTTCAAACGCAGAGTCCGGCAAGCCTAATCCGCTCGGCGCGGGCCGTCGACTGTTGCGCTGCAACTTTCCGCGCCGCCGTCCCGTTGCAACGGCACTGAAACGAAGAGGGAAGAATGAGGAAGACGACGGTGCCGACGCTTTTCCTGTGCCTGGCTGCCACGGCCGCCTCAGCCCAGATGACCAACCAGGGCGCGGTCATGGAGGAGGCTCCGGCCAGGACCGCGCCGGGTGCGCTGAGCGCGCCGCTCGGCGACGCCGAGTTCGTGCGCCGGGCCATCACTGCCAGCCGCTTCGAGGTCGAGGAGGCCCAGCTCGCGCTGGCCCAGGGCAGCGACCCCCGGCTGAAGGAATTCGCCCGCACCATGGTGTGGGACCAAGGTGCCGGGATCAACGCCATCTCGCGCAAGAAGGGCGCCGACTTCGACCAGCAATATCGCGCCGACCAGCGGCAGGCTCACGACGATGCGATCGCGCTCCTGGTCACCTACCAGCAGAGCAGCAGGAGCGAGCAGCTCAGGGCCCGGGCGATCAAGATGCTGCCGGTGGTGCGCAAGCACCGCGAGGCGATCGGCGCGCTGAACGCGAGGTAGCGGGGATGACGGAGAGAGCATGAGGCGCGGCTCTCTGTTATCGTCCGCCGAGAATCGCTTCGGAGGAGATGCCATGAACGTGCCGACTGCCAAACCCGTCTTGACCGCGCCGCAGCGCCTGCGCGCCCTGCTGGCCGAGCCCGGCCTGATCGTCATGCCGGCGGTCTACGACGGGCTCTCCGCCAAGCTCACCGCCGCTGCGGGCTTCAAGACCGCCTTCCTCTCCGGCTCCTGCGTGGCCGCGGCGCGGCTCGGCGGTCCCGATCTCGACCTCTTGTCGTTCGGCGAGATGTTCGATTCCTTCCAGATGGTGCATGGCGCGGCACCCGAGCTGCTCGTCCTGGCCGACGGCGATCACGGCCACGGCAACGCCATGAACGTGCAGCGCACGGTGAGCGCCTATGGCCGCGCCGGCGCCGCCGCGGTGCTGATCGAGGACAAGATCACGCCGCGCGCGCTCACCGCCGCCGGCAAGCCCTGCCTGCCGCGCGCCGAGGCGCGCATGAAGATCCGCGCCGCCGTCGAGGCGGCGAAGGACTCAGGGATCCTGGTGCTGGCGCGCACCGACTGCCGCCCCACGCAGGGCATCGACGAGGCGGTCGCGCGCATCGAGATGTACGTCGAGGAGGGCGCTGACATCCTGTTCCTCGATTCGCCCGCTGACGACGCCGAGATCGGCCGCGCCATCGCCGCCGCCAAGGGCCGCCCGTCGTTCGTCGTGCTGTCGCCCGGCGCGCCGCGCGCCACGCCCTCGCAGAAGCAGGCGGAAGCGCTCGGCTTCAAGATCGGCACCTTCCCGACCGGCCTGCTGTCGCCGGCGACCGCCGGCATGAAGGCGGGCCTGGCCGCCCTCAAGGCGGGCGAATCGGAAGCCAAGAGCGCGCTGCCGCCGCCGGAGCTGCGCACCATCCTTGGTTACGGCGACTACGACAGCAAGGCCAAGCCGTTCATCGCCGGCTGAAAAGAAGACGGGCACCCGCTGGGTGCCCGTTCTCCTGTCAGAGTATCGATCTCAGCCGCCCGACTTGTTGGCGGGTTGACGCCGTTCGTCCTTGTAGTCCGGCATGGCCTTCAGCGAATCCCTGGTCCAGCTCGTCATGATGACGATGGACTTGTCGTCGCGCGAGAACTTGAGGTCGCTCCACTTCACCGCGACGTCCTTGGCGCCGACGCCGAGGAAACCGCCGACCGCGACCACGACGGTCTTTATGGCGCCGCTGTTGTCGACATAGACGTCCTCGATCATGCCCACGGCCTCGCGCTTCTCGGTGCGCACCGTGGCGCCGATAAGGGCGTTGCCCGACATCTCGCCCGTGGCGTTGAAGTCGCCGGTCGAGGTGGTGGCGGCCATGTCTGGCCGGTCGGTCGGGCGGTCAGCCGGCGGCTTGGTCGTCCGGGCGAGCCGATCGCTCGGCGGCGGGTCGACCGAACGTGCGGTGTCGCTCGGCCGCGCCGCCCACGGGCCGGTGTCGGTGAAGACCTGGCCGCGCCAGGACTCGTTCCTGTACCGGTACTCGGGCTTGGCCTTGAGCTCGTCCTTGGTCATGTTGACCATGACCTTCTCGCCGTTGCCGGTGATCTTCAGATCCGACCAGGCGATGCGGACCTCGCGGTCTCCGACGCCCAAAAAGCCGCCGACGCCCACCATGACGCTGTCGACCTTGCCGTCCTTGTCGAGGTAGATCGACCTGATCTGGCCGATCGTCTCGCCCTCGGCGTTCTTGATGTTGCGCCCGATCAGCTTGCGGGTGTCGGCAGTGGCCGAGGGCGCCATCTTCGAATCGACTGCCGCGGACGCGGGCGGGCTCGCGGCCTGCTGGGGCTGCGCATACGCAGCCGCCGCCCCACAGGTCAGGAACGCTGCGAGTACGATGTGCTTGAGCATTGCTACCACTCCTGAATGAAAGGCTGATACCCGGCTAACGAGGACTCGGTGCGGGCGTTGCCCGCGGCGGGCCGGGGACCGGCCGCACGTCCGGCACGGGCGGCGTCGCATCGCGCGGCAACTCGTTCAGCTCCTCGTCCTGCCGCAATCCGGGCATCGGCATGACCGCCTGGTTCTTGGAGTTCGGACCGACGGTGGCGCCGGTGCCGCCGACGACTGCCGGCCCCGACTCCGGCATCTTCGAAGCGTCGATCGCCTGGCTCGGCCCCTGGCTCGGTCCTTGTGCCTGCAGGACAGGCATGCAGAGTGCCAGCGGCAAGGCAGTCAAGAATGCGAAAGCGAAAAGGACTGCGCGTTTCATGGCAAACCTCCGCCGTTTGCCGATTCAACAGGATGGAGAGCGGCCACGTTGCACAACTTTCATGCAACCTTTGGCATTCTTGAATATTTCCTTTTCAAAGGTTCCCTGGTCGCAGTCTGATCACAGCCGGGCGAATGGCAAAGGCGCTAGACAGGGCTTCGCCCGACAACGCAGCATCGGATAGTCGGAATGCAGCCCCAGTCGCCACCGCCGCCGTTTCGTCGCCCCGCGGCGCCGCACGCGGTGGGCCCCGCTCCAGATGGGCCGCGCCCGGCCGCTCCCAATGAATTCACCGATGCCGTCGCGCGCATGTTCGAGCACCGCCAACGGCTTGCGCCCGAATTCGCGCCGCCTCTTCGCGATGACATTCGCATTCGCGACAATGTCGACGAATGGGAAGCCCCTGGTGCCGCTTTCCTGAGGTTGCTGGTCGGCGCGTCCGCGCTGCGCCGCGCCCTGTCGATCGTGCCCTTGGCCATCATCGGCTACGCGATCGCCTGGTTCCTCTATTTCGAGCCGTCGCAGAACGTGACGGCGAAGCCGGTCGTCGAGGTCAAGCCCGAGGTCCTCCAGGCTGCCACGCCCGTCGAGCCTCCGCCGCCGGCGCGACCGGAGGTGGCCGAAGCCAAGCCGGCACCTGCGCCTGCGGCGACGCCAGCGCCGGCCGCGACGCCCGTCGCACCGTCGCCAGCCCCGGCCGTCGCCGCGCCGTCGCGGCCCTTGTCGAAGGACGAGATCAAGGAACTGCAGGGCAAGCTCGGCGCTGTCGGTTTCACCGTCGGGCCGATCGACGGCATTGTCGGGCCGCAGACTCAGGCCGCGCTGCGCCGCTACGCCCAGTCGCGCAACCTCGCCAAGCCGGAGGCGACTCAAGAGACGTTGCTTCGGTTGCGCTTGGAAACCAAGGCCAGCCAGTAGGCCCGAGCCCTCAAGATTGCTCGTGGCGTCGGTTGGCGCCGGGCCGGCATTGGTTCAGGCTTGGCTGACGTTCGCCGACGCCGACGGCCGCTTCAGGCTCGAGATTCCGGTGCCCGTCGACATGCCGCCGTTGCAGGTCGCGCCCGACGGCACCGCCACCTTCTCCTACGTGCACGAGACGCCGGCGGCGGCACTGCAGACGCTCGTCAGCGACGGGGAGCGCATGGTGCAGATGCGCCCGCGTCGTCGGCCGGCGGATCTACCGCGTGGTCGCCATCTTCCCGCCCGAGCTCGAAGGCGACGCGACGATCCTGCGATTCATGCAATCGGTTCGATATCACGACGGTCCGAACTAAGGTGCGCGGCGCCTCAGCCATACCGTCAGCGCCACGGTGAGCAGCAGTCCCATCGCCGCCATGACCAGCACGGCGGTGCGCGGGCCGAACTCGGTGGCGATCACGCCCGCCGCCAGCACGCCGAGCGGCCCCGTCCCGATGCCGACCGTGACGATGCCCATCAGGCGCGAGCGCATGTCGGGCGGCGCCTCGGTCAGCATCAGGGTGGTCTGCATGTTGCCGAAGCCCGCGGTGCCGAAGCCGCCCAGCACCAGCACGGCGAAGGCCAGCCAATAGGACGGCGACAGCGCCATCACGATCAATGCCACCATGAACAGCGCCGCACCGCCGGCGAAGGTCAGCCGTCGGTCCATGCGCACGACGCCGGCCGCGATCAGCGCGCCGCCGGCCAGGGCGCCGATCGGCTCGGCCGCCGCCAACAGCCCGACCAGGGCGGGCGAGACGTGGAAGGCGCTGATGCCGAGCGGCGCCACCAGGCCGGAATAGGCGAAGGCGAAGGCGTTGGTGACGACGGTGATGCCCCACACCAGCAGGATGGTGGGCTTGGTCCATGCGAAGGCCAGGCCCTCGGCGATCTCGGCCGGGATGCGCGCCAGGTCGAGGCGGCGAGTGACCTGCGGATGGACCAGGCCCGCGAACGCAAAGGCGCCGGCGAACTGGACCAAGGCGGTGAAGGTGTAGGCGCCCTTCATGCCCAGCCATTCGAAGGCGATGCCGCCCAGCAGCGGGCCGACCATGCGGGTGGCGGCGTTGGTCGCCGAATCGAGCGCGATCGCCGGCACGATGCGATGCGGCCCCGCGACCTCGCCCACCATGCGCCGCCGGGTCGACATCTCGGTCGCCCACATCGTGCCCGACACCAGGTTGCCCAGCGCCACGTGCCACAGCGCGAGCTGGCCCGTGGCGGCGAGCGTGGCCAGCACGGTCGAGACGAGGGCCGGTATGGTGAGCGCCAACATGACGATGGTCTTGCGGTTCACCGCCTCCGAGATCGCGCCGGCGAAGGCGCCGAACAGCAGCTGCGGCAGCTGGCGCGCCGCCACGACGGCGGTCGCCGCCAGCGCCGAGCCCGTCACCTCGTAGGCGAACAGGCCGGAGGCCAGGAGCTCCAGCCAGCGCATGGCATTGGCGAACGCACCCACCAGCCACAGCCGCAGAAAATCCGGCGTCTTGAGCAGTTCCCCGATCGGCCCGTTCATTGAGCACAGGCTACGGGCTGGGGGCGCGCCACTCCAGTGGCGCGTCTTCATCGGTTTCGTCGGATGATCGCGCGACTGGACTAGCGCCGCCCGATCCTCTCCAAACTGACGCCGGTCGTCTCGATGCGGAACTGCCAGGTGATCCAGGCGCCGAGCAGCGAGGTCGCAATCAGCACGGTCAGCAGGAAATCGACGCCGATGTCGGCCAGCAGCACCGGGAACAGGAACGCCGTCAGGACCGCACCGAGCTTGGCGAAGGCGGCGGCGAAGCCCGCGCCCTTGCCTCGGATCTCGGTCGGGAAGACCTCGCCGGCCAGCAGGTAGGTCTGCGCGTTGGGGCCGACATTGGTCATGAAGTTGAACAGCATGAAGCCGCCGAACAGCAGGATGCCGCGTGTCGGCTCGGCCGCCTGCAGCGACAGGCTCGCGAGGCCAAGGCCTGCCGCGCAGCCGATGAAGCCGATGATCTGCAGCCGGATGCGGCCGACCCGATCGGCCAGCAGCACCGCGGCCAGGATGCCCGCGATCAGCAGCACGTCGAGCAGCGCCGCACCCTTGGCGGCCAGGATGTCGCGCGCGATGAGCGCACTGACATTACGCGCGGCGAAGTCCTCGTGGCCGATCACTTTGACGAGGATGGTGGGCGTGAAGATGCCGATGCCGTAGGTGCTGAGATCCTGCAGGAACCACGGCACCGAGGCGAGGATGGTGGCGCGCCGGCCGGGCGACGTGAAGAGCTCGCGCCAACCGCCCGTCCGACGTACGCGCGCCACCGCGGCCTGCTCGTCGGCCGGCAGGTCGGCCAGGCGCACTTCCTTCGGGTACGGTGGCTCGCGCTCGAGCAGGCGCGCGACCTCGGCTTCGGCCTCGGCCTTGCGGCCCTGGCTCATCAGCCAGTGCCCGCTGTCGCTGATCCTGAGGCGGCCCAGCACCACCACGATCGCCGGCACGATCGCGGTGGCATACATCCAGCGCCAGGCGCTGATCTCGGGCAGGTTCGACAAGATGAGGAAGCCGACGACGGTGCCGACCAGCGCGCCGATCGCCTGGAAGGCGAAGGCGCTCAGCACCAGCTTGCCGCGATCCTTGCTGGCGATGTTCTCGGAGATCACGAGGTGCGCCGTCGGATAGTCGCAACCCAGCGCCAGGCCGACGCCGAACAGGAACACGACCAGCCAGAGATAGGTCGGGCTCCAGGTCAGCCCCGTCAGGAACAGGGCGAACACCACCATCTCGACCACGAACATGCGACGGCGGCCGTAGATGTCGGCCAAGCCGCCGAGCGCGATGGCGCCGACCATGATGCCGGCCAAGGGTGCCGCGCTGACCACCCCCTTTTCGACTGGCGAGAGGCCGAAATCCTTCACCATCAGCGGCAGGGCGACGCCGGTCATGAACACGACCAGCCCCTCGAAGAACTTGCCGGCCGAGGCGAGCAGCCAGATCCGCCACTGCATGCCGGTCATCGGAATGAAGTCTGTCGGAGTGCCGTCGGGCCAGGCGGGCGTTTGGTCGATGTAGCTCTGGACGGTGCGCGGCGGCTCGATCATGTCATGGCATTAATAGAAGAACGATTACCATTAGAAGAACGAACACGACGAGGAAACATCATGCTGAGACGGAGTCTGCTTGCGTCATCGATTGCCGCGCCGATGGTGGTGCGCGGCCTCACCGCCGAGGCGACCACATCTCGAGTCTTTTCTTGCAGACCCATGGCATGGGCTTTCGGAAGTGGTCAGTTCCGTAAGTGACCGTGGTGGATACTAGTCGCCCGATTCAGTCAGATCGAAGGGTAGAGGTGCTTGAGTTTGATGCGA
>WHTW01000030.1:369-61461 GCA_009377525.1 Rhodospirillales bacterium | reverse complement strand
GCCCCAAGGTCATGCGTATCGGTCTCGCCGACTTCCACGCCATCAAGTACGGCACCACCTTGCGGCGTCACGATGTGTGAATCCGACAGACGCTTCGCGTGGGGAGGTGTCCGCGAAGCGGACGGAGGGGTCATGAGCGCCAGCGAAGATGCTCATGACCCCTCCGTCACCGTATGACGGCGACAGCTCCCCGGCTTCGCCGGGGAGGAATGAGTCACTTCAGCTTGTTGAACGGCACGTCCTTGTCGACACGCACGTCGGCGGGCATGCCGAGCACGCGCTCGGCCACGATGTTGCGCAGGATCTCATCGGTGCCGCCAGCGATACGGAAGCCGGCGCCGCCGATCCATTGCGCCTGGAAGCCCGCGGCGTGCGGCACCTCCTCCTTCATGATGCCGGCCGGGCCCATCAGCTCCATCGCGAAGGCGCCCATGTCCTGCATCTTGGGGGCCGCCACGATCTTGATGATCGAGGATTCCGGCCCGGGAGTCTGGCCCTTGGAGAGCGCCGTCAGGGTGCGGTAGCGCGTGAGCTTCAGGCCCTGCCGCTGGACGTACCAGTCGGCGATCTTGGAGCGGACCTGCTGGTTACGGATCGCCGGACCGTCCTCGAGGTCGGTGTCGCGGGCGAGTTCCATCAGCTCGTCGACGTCGAGGCCGCCCGACGGCATGCCGACCGCCAGCCGCTCGTTCATCAGCGTGGTGAGGGCGGCCTTCCAGCCCTCGCCCACCTTGCCCAGCCGCTGGCTGTCGGGGATGCGCACGTCGGTGAAGAACACTTCGTTGAAGTTGGCACCGCCCGACATCTGCTTGATCGGCCGCACTTCCACGCCAGGCGTCTTCATCGACAGGAAGAACATCGTCAGTCCCTGGTGCTTGGGGACATTGGGGTCGGTGCGGGTGATGATGATGCCGTAGTCGCTGTAGTGCGCGCCCGAGGTCCAGACCTTCTGGCCGTTGATCACCCAGCCGTCGCCGTCACGTTCGGCCTTGGTGCGGATGCCGGCCACGTCGGACCCTGCCGCCGGCTCGGAGAAGAGCTGGCACCACACTTCGTCACCGTGCAGCGCGGGCTTCACATAGCGCTGGAGATGCTCGGGCGAGGCATAGGCCATCATGGTCGGGATGCACATGCCAAGCCCGATGTCGAAGAAGCCCAGCGGCACCAGGTAGTTCGCCTCTTCCTGCTGGTAGATCACCTGCAGGATGGGCGAGCCGCCGCGGCCGCCATACTCCTTGGGCCAGGTGATGCGCGCATAACCGGCCTTGGCCTTCTTGTCCTGCCAGGCCTTGGCCTTCCTGAGGAGCTCCGGATCGTCGCTGCGCGCGCGGAAGCTCTGCTTGTCGTCGCTCTTGCGCGTGGCGTTGGCGTCGAGCCAGGCGCGCACTTCCTTGCGGAAGGCGGCTTCTTCGGGGGTGTCGTTGAAATCCATGGTTTCCTCCAATATTTTCCGTCATCCCGACCGGAGCGAAGCGAAGTGGAGGGACCTCTTCATGCAGCTAGCGCCGTATGAGCAGGTCCCTCCGCTACGCTCGGCTTCGGTCGGGATGACGGGGTGTTACGCCACATTCTTTTGTTCCAGCCGCGTCACCAGCTTGTCCTTCCAGGCCATCGGCCCGCCCAGCGCCAACGCCATCACGCGCGCCCGGCGATAGTGGAACTGCGTATCGGCTTCCCAGGTGAAGCCGATGCCGCCATGGGTCTGGATGTTCTCCTTCGATGCGAAGTCGTAGGCGTCGGTCGCCGCGATGCGCGCCGCCGCCGCGGCCAGCGGCAGGTCTGCGCCGCCTTCGGTCAGCATCATGGCGCCGTAGTAGGCGTTGGAGCGCGCCAGCTCGAGCTTGACGTAGCAGTCGGCGAGCTTGTGCTTGATCGCCTGGTAGGAGCCGATGGCGCGGCCGAAGGCCTGGCGCTGCAGCGCGTAGTCGCGCGCCATCCACATCGCGGCCTCGGCGCCGCCCACCTGGGCGAAGGCGAAGTAGACAGCGGCCGCGTCGTACAGACGCTCGAGCGTCCGCCAGCCCTCGCCCTCCGAGCCGAGAAGGTCGGCTGCGGCGTCCTTGAAGGTGAGCTCGGCGTGCTTGCGTGCCGGGTCGATGGTCTCGACGCGCTTCTTGGCGACAGCCGCCTGCTTGAGGTCGACCAGCACCAGCGAGACAGCGCGGTCGCCTTGGCCGCCCGTATTGGCCAGCACGATGGCGAAGGTCGCCGCCTCGCCGTCGGCCACGGGCAGCTTCTTGCCGTTGAGACGGCCGCCGCCGAAGGTCGTGCGGATCCCACGCGGCTTGGGCGGCTGCGGCCCCTCGGCGATGGCGAGCGTGCCGATCGCCTTGCCGGCCGCCAGCTCGGGCAGCCACTTCTTCTTCTGCGCGTCCGAGCCCGCGAGCTTCAGCGCCTCTGTCGCCAGCACGACCGACGTGTCGAACGGCACCGGCGCGGCGGCACGGCCGACCTCCTCGGCGACGACGCATAGTTCCAGCGGCGAGAGGCCGAGCCCGCCATGCTCCTCGGGGATGCCGATGCCGGGCACGCCGAGATCGACGAGGCCCTTCCAGACCTCCTCGGCATGGGTCTCATTGCCATCGAGCACGCGCCGCACGACTTTCGTCGGGCACTTGTCGGTGAGGAACTTACGAACCTGCTCCTTGAGCAGCTTCTGGTCGTCGGAGAAATCGAAGTTCATGATGGCTGAGCCTAGCAAGCATGCTCGCACCGGGGAACGGCAGAAGGTTCCGTCAGGCGGGTTGAACGATGTGATAGGGTGAGCGCATGGACACAGCGAAAATCCAGGACTGGCACGCCCACGTCTATTTCGACGCCATCACGACCGAGCCCGCCCGGGCGTTGCGCGAGAAGATCGAGAAGACGTTCGAGATCGAGATGGGCCGCTTCCACGAGAGGCCGGTCGGCCCGCACCCCCGCTTCAGCTATCAGGTGGCCTTCAAGAACCAGCAGCTCGCGCCGCTGCTTTCATGGCTGGCGCTCAACCGCGGCGACCTCACGATCTTCGTGCATCCCAATACCGGCCAGGATCTGGAAGACCATCGCGACCGAGCGATCTGGCTCGGTCAGCAAGTGCCGCTGGTGCTCGACATCTTCACCAAGAAAAAGGACTGACGAATGGATTCGCTTCTGCCGCTGGCAAAGAAGGTCGGCGAGAAACTGAAGGCCCGCAAGGAAACGGTCGGTATCTCCGAATCATCGGCCGGCGGCCTGATCTCGGCCGTGCTGCTGGCCGTGCCCGGCGCCTCGGCCTACTTCATGGGCGGCGCCGTGGTCTATACGCGGCCGGCGGGCGAGGCGTTCCTGACGGCCACCAAGGAGAAGCGCGCGGGTATCCGCTCGTCTTCCGAGCCGTGGGCGACGCTTGCCGCCGAGCTGGTGCGTGAGCGACTGAACACGACGTGGGGTCTGGCGGAGACCGGTGCGTCGGGACCGACCGGCAATTCCTACGGCGATCCGGCGGGTCACACGTGCGTGGCGGTCGTGGGTCCGAAGGGCAAGATCGCCCGCACGCTTCGCACCGGCTCGAACGACCGCGTCGCCAACATGCGCACCTTCGCGGCCGAGGCGCTGAAGCTGCTGGACGAGCAACTTTCCTGAGAGTCAGTCGGCGTCGGTCTTCATCAGGGCGGCAAGTGCCAGGCTCGCCCAGCCCAGGATGAAGGCGGCACCGCCGATCGGAGCCACCGCACCGAGCCATCGCGGGCCCCCGAAGGCAAGCGCGTACAGCGCGCCGGGAAAGAGCACGCTGCCGACCAAGAACAGGCACTGCGCGACGATGGCGACGCGGCCGTTCAGCATCGCGCTGCGCGCCAGCGCGACCACGGCCACGATCGCGAGCGCATGGATGATCTGGTAGTGGCTGCCCGTCTGCAGCCACTCCCGCGCCTTGCGGCCGGCCTCGGTCGAGAGGTCGAGGCCGTGCGCCGCGAATGCGCCGACGGCCACGGCGATCGCGCCGCTCAGCGCCGCGACGATGATCCAGCCCTTCGCCGCAGCGCCCATGGGACTACTGCGGCCGCGGCTGCGGCCTGCCGCCGGCCGTGATGCCGCCGTCGATCACCAGCTCCTGGCCGGTCATGTAGTTGGCGGTCTCGGTGCACAGGAACAGCACGCCGTTGGCGATGTCCTGCGCCTCGCCGACGCGGACCAGCGGTGTGATCGCGGCCGAGCGCTCGACCGGGTCGATCGGTGCATTGCGCATGTTGCCCATCGCGCCGGTCGGGATCTTGCCCCAGATCGGCGTGGCGATGATGCCGGGATGGACCGAGTTGCAGCGGATGTTGTCGGCGGCATGCTCCAGCGCCACCGACTTCGCGAGCAGGCGCACGCCGCCCTTGGTCGCCGAATAGGCCGCGAGGCCCGGTGCGCCGCGCAGGCCCGCGATCGACGACATCAGCACGATCGAGCCGCCGCCCGAGCGCCTGAGTGCGGGGATGGCATGCTTGATCGACAGGAACACGCCATCGAGGTTGATCGCCTGCTGGCGCTGCCAGTCGGCCAAAGTCATGGTCTCGATCGGCGCCATGATGCCGATGCCGGCATTGGCGACCATGATGTCGAGGCGGCCAAAATTCTTCTCCGCCTCGGCGATCACGCCCGGCCACGCCGCCTCGTCACGCACGTCGAGGTGAAGGTAGCGTGCCTTGCCGCCGACCTTGGTGATGCGCTCGACGACGCCTTTGCCCAGCGTGTCGTCGACATCGGTGACCAGCACCGCGGCACCCTCACGCGCCAGCGTCTCGGCGCAAGCTTCGCCAATACCAGAGGCGCCGCCGGTGACGATGGCGGCCTTGCCCGAAACCTGGCCCATCAGCGACCCTTGAAGTTGCCGGCGCGCTTCTCGGCGTAGGACTTCACGCCCTCCTTGAAGTCCTCGGTCTTGCGCGTCCAGTCCTGCTCGACCAGCTCGCGCTCGGTCGCGGCTTCGGCGGCATCGGCGAAGCCGCGGCGCATGGTCTCGCGCGTCGACAGCAGCGCCAGCGGTGCGGATTCGGCGATCTCCTTGGCGAGATCCAGCGCGCCCTTGCGCACGTCGGCGAGCGGAACCAGCACGTCGGCCAGCCCCCAGGCGACCGCTTCCTCGCCGCCGATGCGCCGGCCCGTGTAGAACATGAGATTGGCGCGCTGCTGGCCGATCAGGCGCGGCAGGGTGAAGGTGAGCGAGAAGCCGGGATGGAAGCCGAGCCGCGTGAAGTTGGCGGCAAAGCGGCCTTCGGCGCAGGTCACGCGGAAGTCCGCCATGATGGCGAGGCCGAGGCCGCCGCCGATCGCCGGACCCTGCACCGCGGCGATGCTGGGCTTCTTGGCGCGGAACAGGCGGGTCGCTTCCTTGTAGAGGTGCTTGCCGCTTTCGGCGGCGCCGGTCTGCGGGCGGTTGGCGAAGTCGGCGCCGGCGCAGAACGACTTGCCCTGGGCGCACAGCACGTAGGCGCGGATGTTGCCGTCGCGGTCGAACGCCTCGAAGGCGTCGGCGATCTGGTTGATCAGCGAATTGTCGAAGAAATTGTGCGGCGGCCGCTGGATTTCGACGATGCCGACATGACCTTCGCTGCTGACGCCGATATCCTTGAAGGTGGCGCTCATACGTTTCCCCCACGGGCTAATGATGAGCGGCGATATTGCCCCGCCGCCGGGGCGTCCGTCGAGGTACCAGTCGAGCTGGGAGGAGCAAGAATGTCGCAAAGCGAACGCCATGCCCCAGGTCACGCGCTCGTGGTGGGTGGCGGCACGATGGGTGTGGGAATCATCGCCATGTTCCTGGGCGGCGGCTGGCAGGTGGACGTCGTGTCGCGCTCGGCATCGACGCGCGACGGACTGCCCGATGCCTGTGCGCGCGCGCTCGCCGCACTCGGCAAGGCCATCGATACGTCGGGCCTCAGGACCTATGCGACGCTGCCGGAGGTGTCGTGGAAGGCGATCGACGTCGTGGTCGAGACGGTGACCGAGGATCTCGAACTCAAACGCCGGCTGTTCACCGAGATGGAGAAGCTCGCGCGGCCCGGCTGCGCCATCACCTCGAACTCGTCGAGCTTCCCGATCAGCGAGATCGCCAAGGGCCTCGCGACGCAGGGCCGCATGATGGGCCTGCACTTCTTCATGCCGGCGCATCTCATCCCGCTGGTCGAGGTCGTCCGTTCGGTCCACACCGACGTGACTGAGGCCGAGCGCGTCGGCGAGATCATGCGCTCGCTCGGCAAGCGGCCGGTCCAGGTCAAGAAGGACGTCATCGGCTTTTTGGGCAACCGCATCCAGGGCGCATTGATGCGCGAGGCACTGTGGCTGATCGAGCAGGGCGTGGCCTCGCCCGAGGACATCGACGCCACCGTGCGGCTCTCCTTCGGCTTCCGCTACGCCGCGGCCGGCCCGATCGTGCAGAAGGAGCATTCGGGCTGGGACACGACCTGCGCCGTCGCCAAGATCATCTGGCCCGACCTCTCCAATGCCGACGGCCCGCCGCCGGTCCTGCAGCGCAACGTCGACGAGGGCCGCATCGGCTTCAAGACCAAGCGCGGCTTCTTCGAGTGGGACGACCAGTCGATCGCCAAGGAGCGCGCGCGCTACGAGAACGCGCTGCGCAAGTGCCTGGAGATCTTCAAGGAAGAAGGCATTCTGTAGGTTCATTTCATAGCGAAAGCGCATCGACTTTATAGGGAGTCGATATTTCAGCGCGTGACGGTCTCAGCACAGTGTGCGGCCACCCGAAAGGGCCATTCACACGAGGAGACCGTCATGAACACCAAACTCACTATCGCCGCCGCGCTCAGCGCCGCGCTGCTGCTCGGCGCCGCTGCCCAGGCCCAGGGCAACAGCGAAAAGTGCTTCGGCATTTCCAAGGCCGGCAAGAACGACTGCCAGACGGCCACGTCGTCCTGCGCCGGCACGTCCAAGAAAGACCACGAGGCAAGTGCCTGGATCAGCGGGCACCATGGCGACCATAGGACGGCGCGCCGCCGTGGCCGACCTGGGCTGGGTGACGCTCGACGGCACGCTGGCCTGGCTGCTGTGGAGCGCGGTCCACGTGTCGTTCCTGATCGGCTTCGGGAACCGGCTGGTCGTGATGCTCGACTGGCTGTGGTCCTACTTCACCTTCCAGTCCGGGGCGCGCCTGATCACAGGACCGGGCTCTCACTAGTTCCGCCGCACGGCGACTTTGACCAGTTGGCCACGGGCCGCCCTGCATGCACTGCCGTCAGCGCGCGGGGATTTTCCGGTATTTCCGGCATTTCCGACAAAGAGCCTTGTGGCCCTTCGAGATCTCACCCCCTACTGGTTGGGCCTCCTTCCGAATTAAGATAGTTACGCAAGTTTCGATAGCGGAATCGCCGCGCCGGAGCCTGGAGCGGCGAGCCCCTCGGCGGCCGGACGGCCCCACGCGGCGTCTGGCGCAGCCTTTTGGTCTCGGATCGACGATGCATAGAGCGACAACGCGGGGAAGCAACGCAACAGGCCGCCATTATAACTCAAGTGAATATCATGTCAAGAACTGTGGTCAGCGGCGCCCGTTTCGTTTTCGTGAGTTTTTTCGCACCGTAGAGGACCGCATTTGGCGGGTCGTCCGGGCGACGACACCCACTCCTCGGGACGCCGAGCCCGAGTGCCAGCACTGCTTTCAAGCCAGCACAGCGCCCCGATTTGCAACAGCCCGTGCAACGGCTTTGTGACGAGGCACTAGCCCAGCCGGTGACGCTCGGTCGCCGGGATCATCGTCAGGTTGCCGAGGATCTTGTGGTGCTGGTCGTCGCTGGCTGCGAGCTTGGGCTGCAGGGCCAGCATCGCCCGTGCGAGCTTCGTCTCCTCCCAGAACCACTTCTTGCGTGTCGCCGGTGAGCCGGGATCGGGGAAAGCCGACGCCGCCTCGAGGTAATAAGCACGCAAATCGTCGAGCGCCTCCTTGAGCGCTTGCGCCGGCGGCAGCGTGCCGTTCAGCGCCTCGCTCACCAGGGCGCCGGCAGCCGGCACGTCGAGGCCGGAGACGCCGACCGTCGTGCGACCCTGCGCGGCGACGGCCCGGTCGTGCCAGGTCGCCAGCCGGTCGATCTCGGCCGCCAGCGAATCGACCTCGGTGGGTGCCAGGTTGATCGGGCAAGCCCAGCCGGAGAAGTCAGCCGGCTCGTCGACATGCTCGGGATAATCGGCGATCAGCGGCCCGTCGGTGCGCTCGAGCAGATCGAGCGCCGCCTTGGTGACCCGGCGCTGGAACGGCGGATCGTCAGGCCTGCCGAGTGGCCGGCCGAGCTCGAAGGTGACCCACAGAGCGCGCGGCGGACGCACGGTTTCGGTGTGCTCGCGTACCAGGCTGATGCCGGTGGTCGGGATGCCCTGGCGCTCGAGGAAATGACCGAGCGCGCCCACGGCGCGCGTGCAGGCGGGTCAAACCGGAACGAGCAGCGCGGCGTCGACCTTGTCGGCCTTCAGGAGCCCAGCCAAGTGCTGCGCATGCGGCTCGGCCGCCGCCGGCGGAAAGGCGCCCATGAAGGAATAGTGCACCGACGCCATCGAGCCGACGCTGCCCTCGGCCACCAGCTCGCGCAGGCGGTCGATCGGGAACACGACGTTGAGGTCCTGCTGAAAGCCGGTGCGGTCGAAATTGACCGAGATGTGGCTCATCACCAGGTCGCTGGCCGGCGTCTCGGCCGGGATGACGCGGTAGCTGCCGTCGCCCAGACGGAACGGCCGGTCGCCGCGCTTGTGCAGGCCGGCCGTCGAGATGATCGCCACGCGTCGCTGGGCCAGCGGTTTGCCGGCGAGCGACGGCGTGTCGTCATAGGTCGGGCACTCGATGTGCGCGAGATGGCGCGCTTCGACGCCAGGCATGTCCTTGAGACGCTTGACCATTGTCGTACTCCTAGCCGGCGACGACCTTGCGCAAGGCCTCGACCGTCGCTTCCGGCTCCGGCCGATAGCGGTAGTCCGGATCGGCTTCGACCGAGCGCACGATGCCGCCGCTGTCGATCACGAAGCGCGCCGGCACCGGCAGGCGCCACGACGGATCGCCGTTGCGAACGGCGAGGTCGTTGCCGAATCCGAGATAGACCTTGCGCAGGTCGTCCGGCAGCGTGAAGGCAAGACCGAACGCTTCGGCGACCTTCGACATTTCATCCCACACGATGGGGAAGGTGAGCTTCTGCTTGGCGGCCATGTCGGCCGTGGCTCGCGGCAGCTCGGGCGAGATCACGATCAGCGATGCCCCAAGGGCCGAGATGTCGGCGTATACGCTTTGCAGAGCATCCAGCTCATGCCGGCAGTAGGGTCACCACGACCCTCGGAAGAACGAGACCACCATCGGTCCGCCGGCGAGCAGCTCGCTCGAGGCGATGCGCCGGCCGTCGTGGCCGGCGAGCTCGAACGCGGGTGCCGGGCTGCCGACCTTGACGATGCGGTCGAGCATTCCGGACCGCCGCAGATCCTCGGTCGCCCGCTCCATGATGGCCGCGCGGTCGGGAGGGATGCGCGCCGCGGATGCCGCGCGGGTGGCGGCCAATTTCTCTTCTAGGGACATGTTCCTATTCCTTCGGTTTGGGGTTCAGCCCGTTGTAGGTTTCGTTCACCGCAACAATGGCGTGATCGGCGCAGCCATTCTCGCGTTCGACGTTAGCGGCGGCATATTCGGGCGAGTTCATCATGGCGAGGAACGCCCTCCGCGACGGATAGCGGACCAGCGCGACATAGTCCCAGTGATGCCGCTCGGGTGCGCCAAGGGCCACAGCCTCGGCGCTGCCGGTCCAGATGATCGTCCCGCCCTGCGCCTTGATCAGCCTGATCGTGAGCTTGCTGTAGCGCAGATAGGCATCCCAGCCGCTGCCGTTTCCATCGAGCGAGCGCTCGCGAAAGTGCATCAGGTTCAGCATGGTGACCGGCGTGTCGTCGGCCAGCGCCTTCAGTGCCGCTTCGTTGAGCTGGTCAATCATGGGGTTTCCAGGAGGTCGAGCGCAGGCCGCGCCACGCCTTCCAGCTGCCGGCGCCTTGCCCCGGTGCGGGCCAGCACGCGGATGCCCGCGATCACACCTAGCAGATGGTCAGACATCTCCTCGGCGTTGATCCGGCGCGACACCTGGCCCGCCATGCGCGCCGCTTCGATGTTGCGCCGGAAGAAGGTGCGGATCTCGTCGAGATAGCCGCCCACCACCTTGCCGATCACGGCATCGTGCGGCGCCACGTCGAGCGCGGAATTCACCAGCAGGCAGCCCTTGCGGTCGGGATCTTTCAGCGACCGGTCGATGATCTCGTTGACGAAGGCCGCAATCGCCTCCTTCGGTTTGTGCGCCGCCTCCAGCCGCGCGATGCGTTCGCGCATGGAGCGCTCGGCGTAGCGCTGCAGCGAGCGACGGAACAGCGCGCGCTTGTCGCCGTAGGCGTTGTACAGGCTGGTGCCGCCGATTCCCATCGCCTCGGCGAGACCGCGCACCGACGTCGCCTCGTAGCCACGCATCCAGAAGCAGTCGACGGCGGCGTCGAGCGCGCGATCCTCATCGAAGGCTTTGAGGCGGGCCATGGCCGATGAAAGCGCTATTATGTAACGAACGCTACAAAATTCTTGGGGCCCTGACGCGCTCCGTGCTAGCGGCTGCTGCAGGTGGCCGAACAAACGATCGAGACGACGCGCAGCGAAACGCGAGCGCTGGGGCTACCTGTGCGGCGCGACCATGGCGCTGGGCGCGTCGCTGAGCTTTGCCGCTGCCCGGGCGGGCATCCTGGGTGGCCTGCTCACCGTCGACATGATCTTCGCGCGCTTCATAGTCGCCGGCCTGATCATGCTGCCGCTGCTGCTGCGGTTCGGCGTGCGCGACCTGGCGGGCGTCGGCTGGCGGCGCGCCCTCTTCCTGACCTTGCTGGGTGGCGGGCCGTTCGCGCTGCTGCAGACCGGCGGCTACGGTTTCGCGCCGCTCGCCCATGGCGCGGTCATCGCGCGCCGCCCTGTTTCTGCGCGAACGGCTGAGCCGCGAGCATCTGGCAGGCGCGGCCATCGTGCTGGGCGGCATTGCGCTGGTCGGATGGGATGGGCTGCGGCAGCCCGCCGGCGAGCGGGCCTGGCTGGGCGACCTGCTGTTCTTCGCCTCGAGCGTGCTGTGGGCGGGCTTCACCCTGTTGCTGCGCCACTGGCGCGTGCCGGCGTTGCGCGCCACGGCCGTGGTGTCGGTGCTGTGGTTCGTGGTGGCGACGCGACGTACCTCGTCTGGGCGGTACCGGCAGGCGCGTGCGCGCCGAGTATCGGCCGCAGTTCGGCCGAGTTCCTGCGCCTCGACTACTACAGCGACGCGGGCAGGACCCTGATCGCCAGGGCCGCCTGCGTTCTGGCCCTGCTATCGCTGGTCTTCGTCGTCGCGAGCCTGCTCATGGCAAGGCTGTCGCCGTGGAAGCATCCGCCCCGCCCGGGTACAGCCGCGCTGCCGCCGGATGCGATGTTCACCGCAACATCGGGCGTATTCGCCAGTTCGGCGGTACTTGCGTCCCTCTTCCTTATGCTCGTAGCCGCGCTCCAGCTCGGATGGGCCATGCTGAAACCGTCGGCGCGGCAGCTGCGGCTGAACGCTGCCCGGTTCGCGCTCTACGGTGTTGGCGCGCTCGTGCTGGCGGTCGCTCACATCACGCTGTTGAGGCTCGGTCCCGGCCTCCTGAACCAGTAGCGCGTCACAGAGGTTATGACGGGTTGGCCTGCGGACGGTTGGGCAGAGGGCCGAGAATTCGGATGAATTCGGATAGTTTCGCTTTATCCGAATTCGACCCCGCAAAAGCCGCGATTATTTGGGCTTTTTTTGGGCCCTTCGGGCACTTCGGATAGTTCCGATGGCGATTTTCGTTCGGGAGAGTTTCGTTCGGCATTCTCGCCATCGACCTCGCGCACCGCGGCCTTGCCGAACGGGCCCGCCGGCCGGCTGTTGTGGATCGGATGGACGATGCATAGAGCGACAGACGTCGAACCCTATCGAAAACCGCCGTGCTTGTCAATAACCATGGTTTTGCAATGCAAGGGGCACCGTCGCGCGTCGATGCCGCGTTTCGATTCGGCGACTTTTTGGGCTCCACAAGGGGGTCCCTATCGCGGGCCGACGCCGCCGTCATACCAAGGCTTGTGCGGCCCAACCCGACTGCTGGCAGTGCTGTCATCGGTCCAGCAGCGACCGCCTGGCCCGGCAGCGGTTCCCGATTTGATGGAACCGCTCGCGGTGCCATCGAATCGGGAACGCGAGCACTGGTGATGCTGGTTTCACAGGGCATATCCTGCCCCGCTGATTCCGGCCGGACGGGATATGCTTTAGCGCAGAAAACGTTGCCCATCGGGACAAGAAAAGTTTCGCGATCTGACGTCGCTCGCAAACGCGATCACAGAGGCCGCCGCAAGATCGCTGCGGCACCCGCGTAGAGGAGGCTTGCAGCCAGCACCACCGACGAAAAACCCCATGTCATGGCGATCAGTGAGGCGAGTATGACCCCTAGGACCGAGGCGCAGCCGTTCACGCCCCAGGCCCAGGGAACGAGGGTCCGGGACCCCGACCACAGTCGCGACAGTCCAAGCGGAAACGGCATCCCCATGAAGAAGGCCAGTGGAGCGATCAGGCCGAGCGAGGCCAGGATCTTGGCGATGTCGGCAAGCGATCGCAGCGAATCGAACAGGGCGGGCAGGATCAAGAGGTAGAGCAGCGAGACCGCGATGATACCCATAACCGAAAGTTGGATCGCGGAAAGATGCCGGCCCCAATCCAGGTGCGCCCTTTGCCAGGCGTCAATGCGCTCGGCAAACCACGATGAGGCGGCGCTCCCGACACCAGCGAACAGAAGGAAGCCCGTCAAAACGACGGCAACAGCATACAGGGGATGACCCAGAAACAGAATGAACTTCTGGATGAAGGCGATCTCGACGAACAGGAAGCCGAGACCAAGAGCAAAGAAGTAGATGGCGACGCGCCAGACCTGAGAAGACCGAGCAAGAACTCGCCGCGTCGTCCAAAGGGGCGCCGCAATGAATACGGCGCTCAGCAGCGTCGCTTGTATCATGGTGGCGACCAGGATCAGCTTGCCTAGCTCCAGAAGGCCCGCGCCGCCCGCCCTGCGGATCGCCACCAGCTCGGGCAAGGTGCGCCATTTCAAGAAGTCGAAAAAATAGGGCTGCTCGTCTGTCGATGGCGCGATGTCGAACTTGTAGCGGGCCATGAACGCGTCTCGCCCTGTTCCGATCAGAGCCGTGGTGCCTGCAAAGAAGTAGGGCTCATCCAGAATGTTGAAGCGGTTGGCCTCATCGGCGCTGATTCCGGGATAGTAGCAGAGATCGAACGAGCGCTCGGCGGAGAAGGCCCTGGCCTTGGCGATCTCCGTGCCCGTTACGACACCGCTCTTGACCAGCAGCGTGGTTGTGTTGAGACCGCGAAGCAGGACGAGGCGCTGCTCGGGATTCTCGATACCCGAGCGGCGCAAGGCCTCGAGTGCGGTGGCGAACAGCCTGAGCGCATCGCGCGGCGGCAGCTTGAGCCAGCGCGTGATGCTGAGCCAGCCGCCGGGGCGCAGGCGCTTGAGGTATTGCTCGAAGGCCTCCACCGTGTAGATGTAAGTTTCGCTGAGGCCGTGCATCCCTGCTGCGGCTCCGAAAGCATCCAACAACGGAATCTGCACGGCATCCCACTGGTCCTTGCTCGAGCTGACGAACCCTCGCGCTTCGGCCACGTGCACCTGAATGTCCGGCCGTTTGTAAATGTCCCCGGCATATTGCGCATGGTCTTCCCCGACCAGGCGCACCATGTTGGCATCGAGTTCCACCACATCGATTCGCGTGGCCCGATGGTAGAGGGCCTGCAGCACGCTGCTTCCGCCGCCGGCGCCAAGCACCAGCACCCGCGGCTCCTCCAGGAGATGGTAGGCCAGCGCGTCGGTGGTGTAGTCGAGCCAGGCGAGCCCCTCGCGTCGGCCGTCGAAACGGGTGATCGCCGTCATCGAATCGCCGTCGAAGAAAACCCCGAGCTGGTCCGGCGGCGTCATCGGCGCGTTCAGGCTCAATCCGGGCACATAGCGAAAGGGAACGCTTGGGCTCTCGACGACCGAAAGAAGGCCGAGCGGCCCCGAGCGCTCGCCCAGCACCTTCGTGCCCATCACATTGAGGGCGCCGGGAAGTGCCTTGTAGTCGGAGATCCTCAGGGCAAACCACGCTTCGGGCAAAGCCACCAAGACCGTGAGGGCCAGGATCGCGCCACCCGCAGACAGCGCGGGCCAGAAGGCCAACCTTCCATCCAGCGCAACCAGTCCGGCTGCGATAAACCCCAGGGCGGCAATCAGTCGAAGAGCGTCCGAGGGAGACAGCACGAAGAGGGCTGCGACGATGCCGAGAGTCCCCACGGCCGATCCGACCAGATTGAACGCATAGACGCGCCCGACCTTGTCGCCGCAACAGACAAAGGCCAGGCCCACGCAGGTGGCGCCGCAGAAGAACGGAACGACAAGCAGCAGGTACATGGCGAGCAGATACAGGAGCTGGCCTGGATCCCAGACGATGGCCAAGGCATTGAATGGCAAGGACTGAGCCGCGAGGAAGCTCGCGGGAGCGGAAAGCGCGAATAGTGCGGCACTCGCCGCGAAGGTCGGCGTGAAGCGCGACCCGACCCGGTGTTGCCACAGAGCGAGCCATGTGCCGCTGGCGCCAAAGCCGAGCAGCGCGATGCTGATCGCCATGAAGGCAAAGTGGTGCCACTGAACGATCGCGAAGAGCCGGACCAGAAGGACCTCGTAAGCCAGCGTCGCCGCCGAGATGACAGCGAGCGCGAGGTAGTGGATCATCGGGCCTCGCGCGTCAGCGGCACGAACCGGACAGGCAGGATCTGACGGGACGTGACCCGCCCGCCCATCGTCTTCTCGACCAGTGTCAGGAATTGGGGTCCAAAGACCGTGCCGACGGGGATCACCATGCGGCCGCCGGGCTTGAGCTGCTGCACGAGGGGCGGCGGAACATGGCCGGCGGCGGCGGTCACCAGAATCCCATCGAAGGGGCCGCACTCCGGCCAGCCAAAATAGCCGTCGCCGATCCTGGTCTGGACGTTGTGGTAGCCGAGATCCCGAAGACGGCCGGCGGCAGTCTCCCCGAGTGCGGGGATGATCTCGATGGTGCAGACGGTCTTCGCCAGCGGCGAGAGCACTGCGGCCTGGTAGCCAGACCCTGTGCCAATCTCGAGCACCGTTGCCTCCGGCCTCGCCCTGACGAGGTGGCTCATCAGCGCGACAATGAACGGCTGCGAAATCGTCTGTCCATGGCCGATGGGCAGCGGCATGTCGGCATAAGCTTGGCGTTGAACCTGTTCGGGCACAAACCGGTGCCGCGGCACCTTACCCATGACATCAAGGACGGCTGGGGGTATGCCGCGGCCATTCGCCGTGTCCGGAAGCGAGGCCGCATGGGCCTGGATCGTGCTTACCATGGCCGCGCGCGGCTGGGCCCAACGGTCCTCTTCTGCCCGGACCGCATCCTCGGTGCCAACGACGGCCAGGACTGCCACAAGGCCGGAGAGCCCCAACAGTCGGGCCGTTGGAGATCGACGATCCGCGGCGCGGTTCAACATCTTCATGCCAGGGCGTCAGCCATGCGAGGGACTCTCGACAATTATAGCTCGCCTCATCCGAAGACGCTGCCGTCGTCGACGGAGGGCGTCGAGACCAGGGCGAGAGCGGATTCCGATCGTCTGGTACCGCGCGCGGTTCCAGACGATCGGAATCGCGCGCACGAGAGATGCTGGCTCCACAGGGCACATTCCGTCCGGCAGATTCCAGCCGGACGGAATGTGCTTTAGGCGCTGCGCCGGCGGGTCCAGACTCCCGTGCAAGGAGGTTGCCTGCAGCTGTCTTCGCGCTTCGACCAACAGAGCGTCGGCCGGTTGCTGGACGGCCTGCGGCGTCAATCTCTTGACTCGCTCGGGCGGCCGAATGAGGCTCGGCCTACGGGGAAACAAGACAAGAAACACATCAGAGGAACGCCCAAATGATCCGCTCATATCAACGCCGCCATGCGCTCGTCGCGCTGGCGGCCGGCGTAAGCCTGCTGGCGCTTTCGGACATGGCCTTCGCGCAGGGCAAGTACAAGGAGGCACCCGCGCTTGCCGAGCAGGTGAAGGCAGGCAAGCTGCCCGCCGTCGATGCCCGACTGCCGGAGAAGCCGCTGGTGGTGCCGACGGTCGAGAAGGTCGGCGAGTATGGCGGCACGTGGCGCCGCGCCTTCCTCGGGCCGGCCGACGCCAACAACTACGTGCGCGTGGTCTACGACGCGCTGTTCCGCTTCTCGCCCGACGGCGCCAAGATCGAGCCCAAGGTCGCCGAGAGCGCCACGCCCTCGGCCGACTTCAAGACCTGGACCATCAAGCTGCGCAAGGGCTCCAAGTGGTCCGACGGCCAGCCCTTCACGGGCGACGATATCCTGTTCTGGTACAACGACGTGCTGCTCAACAAGGAGCTCACGCCCACCCTACCCGGCTGGATCAAGAACGCCGACGGCACGCCGGCCAAGGTCGAGAAGGTCGACGACAACACGGTGCGCTTCACCTACGCCGCACCCGCCACGCTGTTCCTGACGGCGGTCGCCAACCAGGACGGCGCGGACCGCACCTTCGCGATGTTCCTGCCGGCGCATTACCTGAAGAAATTCCATCCGGCGCACACGCCCAAGGCCGACATCGACAAGGTCGCCCAAGCTGCGGGCTTCAAGACCTGGACCGAACTGTTCGCCAACAAGAACGCGCCGCCGGAGAATCCCGAGCGGCCGACCATGGCTGCCTGGGTGCCTTCGAGCCGCGCCAGCGATCCGGTGTTCACGCTCAAGCGCAATCCCTACTACGTCGGCGTCGATTCGGCGGGCAATCAGCTGCCCTACATCGACGAGGTGCGCTTCACCTACTTCGCCGACGCCCAGGCGCTCAACCTTGCCGCCATCGCCGGCAACTTCGACATGCAGGCGCGCCACATCAACATGACCAACTACCCGGTGCTCAAGGAGCAGGAGAAGACCGGGAAGTATCGCGTCATCGCCTGGCCGACCTTCGGCGGCGCCGATGCCGTGGTCGCCATCAACTCGACCTACACGGCCGATCCGGAGATGGGCAAGGTGATGGCGCAGAAGGACTTCCGGAAGGCCCTGTCGCTCGCCATCAACCGCGATCAGATCAAGGAGAGCGTGTTTTTAGGGCTGGGCGAGGCGCGCCAGGGCGTGCCGGCGCCGTGGCATCCGTATTTCCCCGGGGCCGAATGGGCGCAGAAGTACACCGAGTTCAACCGCGACCAAGCCAACAAGATGCTCGACGGCATTGGCCTCAGCAAGAAAGACGCCAACGGCATCCGGCTGCTGCCCTCGGGCAAGCCCGCGACCATCGAGATCAGCGTCGTGCCGGCGTTCGGCGCCTGGCCCGACGTGGCGCTGCTGGTCTCCAAGGACTGGGAGGCGGTCGGCATCAAGACCATCGTGCAGGTCCGCGAGCGCGCGCTGCACTTCAAGATGAACGAGAACAACGAGCTGATGGCCGAGGTGTGGAACGAGGACACCAGCGCCTTCCCCTACACCGGCAACGCCAAGGCCGACCCGCGCAACGCGCCGATCCTGACCATCGGCCCGCTGTGGCGGCGCTGGTATGCGACCGGCGGCAAGGAGGGTGTCGAGCCGCCGCCCGAGATGAAGCGCATCGTCGAGATCGTCGACAAGGCGCGCACCGTCGGACCGGAGGAGCAGGTCAAGCTCAGCCAGGAACTCTATCGCATCTGGGCCGAGAACCTCTACGAGATCGGCACCGTCGGCCTGACGCCGATGGTGCAGGGCGTGGTGGTGACCAACACCAAGTTCCGCAACGTGCCGACCACGCTCGGCAACGACTGGCCCTTGCGCAGCCCGGGCAATGCGCGGACTGAGCAGTTCTTTTTTGCGAAGTGAGAGTCATCGATCGTCGATCAACATAACCTCATGCTGAGGAGCGAGCTAAGCGCATTCACATGCGCTCTAAGCGAGCGTCTCGAAGCATGGGCCTCAGGCAAGGTGCCTGTTGCCACCCTTCGAGACGGCCCTGCGGGCCTCCTCAGGGTGAGGTCATGTCTTAAGCGCGTGGCGTACCCATGACCCGTTACATCCTGCAGCGGCTGGCGCTCCTGCCGCTGCTGATGGTGATCTACTCCTTCGTCATCTTCGTCATCATCCAGGCGCCGCCGGGCGATTTCCTGACGGCGTATGTCGCCACGCTGGCCTCGTCGGGCTCGTCGATCTCGCAGGAGCAGATCGAGGCGTGGCGCGCCCAGTACGGGCTCGACCAGCCGATGGTGGTGCAATACTTCCTGTGGGTGCAGCACCTGGTGCAGGGCAATTTCGGCCTGTCGCTGGAGTACCAGCGTCCCAACGCCGATCTTATCGGCGAGCAGATCGGCCTCACGCTCGCGCTGGCCCTGTTCTCCTTCTTCCTGACCTGGGCGATCGCCATCCCCGCCGGCATCTACTCGGCGACCCATCCGCGCTCGATCGGCGACCACATCCTCACCGTCATCAACTACATCGGCGTCGCCACGCCCAACTTCATGCTGGCGCTGATCCTGATGTGGGTGGCCTTCGCCTATTTCGATCTCAGCGTCACCGGCCTCTATTCGCCCGAGTATGCCGACGCGCCATGGAGCTGGGGCAAGCTCTGGGATTTGCTGGCGCATCTGTGGCTGCCGGCATTGGTGCTGGGCATCGCCGGCACCGCCCGCTTGAGCCGCATCATGCGCGCCAACCTTCTGGACGAGCTCAACAAGCCCTACGTCGTGACGGCGCGCGCCAAGGGCATGAAGGAATGGCGCCTGGTGCTGCGCTATCCGGTGCGGCTCGCCTTCAATCCGCTGATCAGCACCATCGGCTGGTACCTGCCGATGCTGTTCTCGGGCAGCCTGATCGTGGCCACGGTGATGAACCTGCCCAACATCGGGCCATTGCTGCTGCGCGCGCTGGTCAACCAGGACATGTACCTCGCCGGCGGCATCCTGCTGATCTACTCGTTCCTCACCATCGTCGGCACGCTGCTGTCCGACATCCTCCTCGCGCTGGTCGATCCGCGCATCCGGGTGGCGGGATAGCGATGGTCGATATCTTCTCTTCCGGACCGCGCGCATCCTGCGCGCTCAAGCTCATGAGCGCGCAGGATGCGCGCGGTCCGAAAGACTCTGAGCGGGCCTGGAGGCCCGCGGTCCAATGACCACCGCAGACATCACCGTCGGCAAGGAGGCCGAGGACCGGATTGCCGTCGCGTCCAACTGGAAGCTCGTGTGGTGGCGCTTCCGCCGGCACCACCTCGCCATGGCGAGCGCGGTGCTGCTGATCTTCATGTACGCCATCGTGCTGGTGCCGGATTTCTTCTCGACCCAGGACCCCGAGCGCACGGACGCGCGGCAGGCCTTCATCCCGGTGCAGACGGTGCATCTGTTCGACGACGGCAGCTTCTCGCCCTGGGTTCCCGCCATCGTCGGCAAGCGCAACCCCACGACCCTGCGCATGGAATGGACGACCGATCCCAAGCGCAAGGTGCCGGTCACCTTCTTTGGCACCGGCTACAAGTGGAAGGTCTTCGGCCTGTTCGAGACCAACCGGCATCTGATCACGCCCGTCGATCCCAACCAGCGCATCTTCCTGCTGGGCTCCGACCGCCTCGGTCGCGATCAGTGGTCGCGCATCATGCACGGCACCCAGACATCGATGACGGTCGGGCTGGTGGCGGTGGCGCTCAGCGTCATCCTGGGCGTCGTGCTGGGCGGCATCTCGGGCTATGTCGGTGGCAAGACCGATTCGGTGATCCAGCGCCTGATCGAGCTGTTGCAGTCTGTCCCCACCATCCCGATCTGGCTGGCGCTGTCGGCCGCCCTACCGCGCGACTGGACGCCGATCCAGATATTCTTCGCCATCACCGTGATCCTGTCGCTGGTCGGCTGGACGACGCTCGGCCGCGAGGTGCGCGGCCGCTTCCTGGCCTTGCGCGAGGAGGATTTCGTGCTGGCGGCGCGCCTCGCCGGCTGCTCGCGCATGCGCATCATCCTGCGCCACATGGTGCCGACCTTCCTGAGCCACATCATCGCCACCAGCTCGCTCGCCATCCCGGTGATGATCATCAACGAGACCTCGCTCTCCTTCCTTGGATTGGGCATCCGGCCTCCGGCGATCAGCTGGGGCGTGCTCTTGCAGGAGGCGCAGAATATCCAGACCCTGGCGCTGGCGCCCTGGCTGCTGATCCCGGGCGTGGTCGTCATCGTGGCCGTGCTTGCCTTCAACCTCGTCGGCGACGGCTTGCGCGATGCCGCCGATCCGTACAGCCATTGAGGACGATGTGAGCGCCGCCGCCCAGCCATTGCTCTCCGTGCGCGACCTCCGCGTCTCCTTCGCCCTCGACGAGGGCCTGGTGCGCGCCGTCGACGGCACCAGCTTCGACGTCATGCCCGGACAGGTGCTGGGCGTGGTCGGCGAATCGGGCTGCGGCAAGAGCGTCACTATGCGGGCGATCCTGCAACTGATCGAGCGGCCGGGCCGTATCACCAAGGGCGAGATCCACTTCCGCCGCGACAGCGGCGTCGTCGACCTCGCGCAGCTGCCACCGCGCGGCGCCGAGATGCGCGACATCCGCGGCGGCGAGATCGCGCTGATCCCGCAGGAGCCGATGGCCGCCTTCAGCCCCGTGCACACGGTGGGCGATCAGATCGTCGAGGCGATCCTGCTGCACAGCCATCGCTGGCAACCCGACCGCAAGCTCGGCCGCCGCGAGGCGCGCGACATCACGGTGGGTCTGTTCCGCGACGTCGGCATCTCGATGCCGGAGCAGCGCATCGACACCTACTCCTGGCAGCTCTCGGGCGGCCTGCGCCAGCGCGCCATGATCGCCATGGCGCTCAGCTGCAAGCCGCGCCTGCTGATCGCCGACGAGCCGACGACAGCGATCGACGTCACCACCCAGGCCCAGGTGCTGGCGCTGCTGCGCGACCTGCAGGCGCGCTACAACACCGCCATCATCTTCATCACCCACGACCTCGGCGTGATCGCCCAGATGGCGAGCTATGTCGTGGTCATGTATCTCGGCCGCGTCATGGAGGAAGGGCCGGTCGACGACATCTTCCATGCGCCCAAGCATCCCTACACCAGGGCCCTGCTGCGCTCGATCCCGAGCCTCTACGGCCAGACGCGCGTGGCGCTGCCCGTGATCAGCGGCGCCCTGCCCCATCCCTTCAACCGGCCGCCCGGCTGCCCGTTCCATCCACGCTGCCCCGACGTCATGCCGCGCTGCTCCGCCGAGGTGCCGCGCCTGATGCCGGTCGGGGCCAGCCAGCTCGCGAGCTGCTTCCTGCATCATGAGGAGGCGGAGCAGCCATGAGCGACACCTCATCGGAGCGCAGGCCTCCGGCCCGCATCATGAGCGGGCCAGAGGCCCGCGCTCCCTTGCTCGACGTCCGCGGCCTGCAGAAGTTCTTCCCCATCACGCGGGGCTTCCTGCAGCGCACCGTGGGCCACGTGCGCGCCGTCGACGGCGTCGACTTCACCGTCCAGGAGGGCGAGACGCTGGGCCTGGTGGGGGAAAGCGGCTGCGGCAAGACCACGGCGTCGCGCTGCATCCTGCGCGCCATCGATCCGACCGGCGGCCAGATCTTCTACCGCACGCGCGCCAACAAGGTCGTCGACCTTGCGAGCCTGCCGCCGGCCGAGCTGCTGCCGCTGCGCGCCGAGATCCAGATGATCTTCCAGGACCCGTTCGGCTCGCTCAATCCGCGCATGAACCTGCTCGACAATGTCGGCGAGCCCTTGCTGGTCAACGGCATGAAGAACCGCCGCGAGCGCGCCGACCGCGTCGCCGAGCTTCTCCGCCTGGTCGGCCTGCGCCCCGAGTTCATGCACCGCTTCCCGCACGCCTTCTCGGGCGGCCAGCGCCAGCGCATCGGCATTGCCCGCGCGCTCGCCACCAACCCGCGCCTGGTCGTGGCCGACGAGCCGGTGTCGGCGCTCGACGTGTCGATCCAGGCGCAGGTGCTCAACCTGCTGCTCGAGCTGCAAGCCCGCCTGAAGCTCACCTTCCTGTTCGTCGCTCACGATCTCTCGGTGGTGCGACACATCTCCGACCGCATCGCCGTGATGTATGTCGGCCAGCTCGTGGAACTCGCGCCGACCGACGAGATCTTCCGGCAGCCGCAGCATCCCTACACGGCGGCGCTGATGCGCGCCGTGCCGGTCGCCGATCCGCGCGTGCGCAATGTCGACGGTATACTGGCCGGCGAGGTGCCCAGCCCCGCCGCACCGCCGTCAGGTTGCTACTTCCATCCACGCTGTCGCCACGCCGTGGCGCGCTGCAAGGTCGAGGCCCCTGCGCTGCGTGAGATCGCGCCGGGCCATTTCACGCGCTGCCATCTCGCCGGAGAAATGGTATTTTGATTCTTTGGTGCGCCAGACCCGGACTGCCTTGAGCCGTTTGGCCAACGTCGGTAGTACTGCGTACCAAGCTCGCCATCATGACAGAGGACGCAGCCCTCGAAGGTGACCTAGCGATCAACGCTGTCGGAATCGCTCGCTGACGTACTCGGTCACCTGACTCGGCGAAAGTTCTTGTGAGGAATTCCCTGAGCGCACAAAAAACGCTCAGCGTGGTTGCCCCTTTTATCGCTTGTTGTGACGAAAATCGCGCGTGTCGCTCGACGGACCTCGATGCGGCAGATCTGGATATCCCCAACCACGGGAAAAGTCACTCGGACTTTCTGCGCAACGAACGCCTTACCAAGGTACTTGATGACCAAATTGGTCAAGTGCAACTCAAACTTATCTCGGTTGCCACCAAGCGAACCGAAGTCGGGTTCCAAGCCGGCGATGGCACCATCGTCACATACGCCGATCAGCAATGTGCCTCCGTTCCCGTTCGCGAAGCTCGCGATAGACTTCACGACGACCTCTTCCAGCACCCTATTGTGACGCCGCTGATCCACGTCCCAACGCAGCGTTTGCTTGAATTCAAGGAACTCATGCTCACCCTCCGCAATGAGCTTCTCAACGGGAGTTCTGCGATTGATGATGCGATCTTCAGGTGCGGCCGGACCCAACACGATAAGATCATCCTGACGCTTGAACAGCTGATCGGAGACCCCCCGATCTATCGCCTTCTGGATAGTGACGCGAAGGGACGTGCTGGTCACCTTGAAGCCCAGAGCTCGAGATACGGCCTGCGCGATCTGATCGTCGGTAGCGCCGAAGTTCGAGGCGACGATTTCCAACGCTGCTTGTCGAAGCTCTGTTGGTGGCAGCATCTCTGGGCGGCGAAGCGCCGCCGACTGAACCTCGCTGCGGTCCCTCACCTGGATCGCCGCGCCCGGCACGGAAAGGAATTTCCCGTCCTTTTCCAGACGCTGCTGGCGCACGGCGGCAGCAACCGCCTTCTCGACGGCATCCTGAATTCTTCCTCCAGACCGCTTCAGGTTCCATGCTTCTCTAATTCGGTTCACAACTTCATCGAGATGAACTGGCCCCTCGATTCCAACTACCTCCTCGGCCATAGCGGCCAGTGTCCCGGTTGGGGCCTCGTGTATCTCGCAGTCGAGGTGGTTCGGCTTGGTGGGAGATGCTTCGGTGTAGGGTCGTATCTCGGCGAGGTCCGAATCGCCATCGACGTCAGTATCGTTGTCCGCGTCGCGATCGATGATCGTCGCTGCAACGAGATCGGTCGGGCGATCTCGCTTACCCCTTTCCGCGAGTTCCACCTTAGCAGCCTCAATTGCCAATTCGACACGCTTGAGTTCCTCGCGAGGGCGGTTGAACCAGTCTGTGCTCCATATTCTATGAATAATCCAGCCATGGTCTTCAAGCACTGCTTGGCGCAGCCGGTCGCGATCCCTAGCTGAACGAGAATCATGGTAGGACGCGCCGTCGCATTCAATTCCGAGAACGTAGCGACCCGGAAGGTTCGGATCAGAGACCGCGAGATCGACGAAGAAGCCCGCGATACCGACCTGTGAGTGGACGGTGTGGCCGCGCGCGCGGAGCGCCTTTACCACCTGCTCCTCGAAGACACTATCGTGATCGCGCCCGGTGGTTTCCGCCATTGCCATTCGACCCGTACGAGCGAAGTGCAGAAAGAGTTTGAACGCGAACACACCTTTCCGGGAACTCCCGCTTGCGAAGTCCGGGTCGATGTCCTCATCCGTCATGGAGGAAAAGACCTCGCAGCGGCGCTTCGCGCGGCTGATAAGTACGTTCAAGCGACGCTCGCCACCCTCAACGCCGAGCGGTCCAAACCGCATCGGAGTTTTTTGGCCCGGAGCCGTCGGTCCATAACCTACTGAAATGAAGATAACATCGCGCTCATCACCCTGGACGTTCTCTAGGTTCTTGATGAAGAATGGCTCGCTTGGGTGCGCCTGAAAAAATGCTTCATGCTCGGGCGGCAACTGTCTGCGCAGGAACTCGACTTGGTCTTGGATCGCTCGACGTTGAGCGGCCGAGAACGCCGCAACACCTAGTGAAAGTTTTGGAAATTGGACGGCATGAGCCACGATGGCCCGAGCGACGGCTTTCGCCTCTACGGGGTTGGTGCGGGTTGTGCCTGATTCGAAGACGCCATTTTCGATGAAATTGAACCGAAGCCCCATCCCTGCTTCGGCGGTATACGGACTTGGAACTATAAACAGTTTGTTGTCGTAGAATTGTCGGTTTGAGACGGCGATTAGCGACTGATGCCGGCTTCGGTAGTGCCATCGAAGCATCCTCGTCGGCAGTCCGCGAGCTGTGAACAGTCCCAAGATACTCTCGATGTCCGCCAGCCTCGCTTCTTCTTCTTCGTCGTCCGCAGCACCTCCTGTCATCTTTGCGAAGAAGGCGGTGGGCGGCAATTGATGGGGATCACCAACGACCACGACTTGGCCACTTCTGGCGATGGCACCCAGCGCATCGACGGGCTGAATCTGACTGGCCTCGTCCATCACTACCAAATCGAACGTTAGGGCGCCCGGCGGGAGAAATTGCGCTATGGAGAGCGGACTCATCATGAACACTGGCTTCAGCGCTTGGACCGCGGGCGCGGCACTTTGAATAAGTTGCCTGATCGGCATGTGGCCGCGTTTCCTCGCGATCTCACCGCGCAGCACGCCAAGCGGCCCGACTGCTCCCCCGCTCGTTGGAGGAATCTTCCGATGATGCGCTCGGACAACCTCCAGGGCAGACGCCCTAATGCGCTGCCGATCGAAGTTGGCGAAGTCACGAGCTGTTCGACCATGGAGCGCCCCGTCGAACCGCGCGATTTCCGGCTGGACGTTGGCCAAGTCAGTGAAGACGGCCTCGTAGTAGCTCATCTCAAAGTTCGGTATGGCTTCCGCCGGTACGAGACGGCCGTCGTGGAGGCGCTCAACGATTTGACCGATTCCGAGCGAATGGCCGCGGTCTGCGCAACCACGATATGCCACCCATTTCGATAGTAGCTCTTCAGCGGATAACCACGCTGACAAGTGATCGAAAAGGAGCCGGAGCGGAAGAGCGGCGAGCTTTTCGGCACCAAACGCTTGTCTTCGGTCACACTTGAGCTCGTCGAGCACCAAGCCAAAGTCCGCCGTTAGCTTCTCGCCATCCGCGACGGCAGCATCGGCGCGCTCCAGCAGCGCAGCACGATTGGCGACACGGCTCGAGAGCAATCGGACGTCGAGATTGGCCATGATCCAGTCAGCGGCTCCATGAAGCGAGCCCCAGTTCGATGATGTAGAGTGCCACTCGCTGCCGAACACAGCGCTTCCCAGCGCTTCTCCGTCGGACACCTTGCGAGCGGCTGCCTGCCCGCGGGCAAGGCTGTGGAGAACGTTGCGGCAGTCTGGAAGCGCGGACGGCACGGGAGTCATGACACTGCGGCAAAGCGTGTGAGCCGCATAAATTTTTGCCAATTGGCTCGCAACGCTTGCAAGGCAAGCTCTCTCAGGACTCAAAGCACTTCCAAACAGAAGCTCAGTCCTGTCCGCCAAGCTTTCCCACAACGCGAGAAGCGCCGGCTTTGCCTCTGAGAGCAGCGCACCAACTCGCCCAGCCCGATCACCGATCTCGGACCTATCTGGCCGCCGGGCCGCAACAAGCCGAGGCTCTGCCCCGAGGCCTCTGATCGTCCGCATCCAGTCTGCCAACGCGAGGAGTGGGGCAGCCGCTGACTTATCATGCCGCCAGTCAGATCCGAACACCGCGCGACCGAACTGATCGTCCTCTTGAATCACTTTCAACGCCGTCTGTCCCCTCGATAGCGTGTCGAGCAACGACAGGACCTCGGGAAGAGGCGTCTGTGGGTTGGCGATCACAGATCGGATGAGCCGGTTCGCTCTACGCCAATCGCCACTAAAGACTTTGAAAAAGCCGGTCCCATGCGCAGCTAGCACCGTGCGCGCCTGCCCTAGGTCCATGGACCACGCGACGTCACTTAATTTGCTACCGATATCCGCGCGAACTGCCTCTAGGGTGGCCACTGCACCGGCAAGATCCGTTGCACGATCGATGTTATTCTCCCATTCGGCAGCTAGGAAAGCGTTGGGGCTGGCGTACGGCGCGATAGCGACCCGTTCCCCGATTCGTGCCGCCAGATCGATGGCGCCGGCTGTCGTCGGCGGGCCCTGTCCGAGGACACGGGCTAGGCTGGCTGCTTCTCCAAGTAACTGCGGCCCAAGCGTCGAAAGCCGGCCAGCATGTTCGAACGCCTCGATCGAGAACCCGTCGGGAAGGCCGCGCAATACTTCCTGGACCGACGTCACGTCGGTCGACCACGCCACGGCGCGGACGTGCCCGTTCAGTTTCTCAGCCACATCGGCGTGTTCGGTGCCCGCGTGAAGTAATGTCTCGATTTCAGTAGTGTTGGTGTCCCAGCGAGAATCGCCCGATGCTTCCGGCTGTAGTGCCGGGGCACCTGCGATCCGTCGGGCGAGACGAGCGTGCTCGTCAAATGCGATGATAGACTCGACAGGCGGGGCCTCAAGACTGGTCGCGACGGCGGCATGTTCGGAACGTAGTTGTCCGAGCCGCTCGGCGAGAGAACGGAGCCGTATGACCAACCGGTCAATATCAGGCGGCAACATGATATCGACGCCGACGCCACGCCAAACATGCCCGACAGGCAGCCCGATGTCGGAGATGCGCTCCATCAACTCCGACAAGACGTCGACGCGTTCTCGTAAGTCATCCGCCGTCCACATCTCCGGCGAGACAAGCTTGATATCGTTCGGGGCTTGGCCGTCTTGCTTCAGGCGCGTGAGATGACCCACGATGTCATAAGGTGTGAGGCCCGCAGCGCCATGAGGGCGATGCATGCGGTCGGCGTGCCCGTTGAGCCTGTCGCGGGTCTCGGCAAGCCGGGCGTCAAGCGCCGCAGGCATGTCGCCTATAGGGGATCCGAGTTCCCAAGTGCGCTTTAACTCCTGTAGTACGGCTCGCTTATTCGCCTTGTTGCTATGCAACTCTATACAAGCGTCGCCAACACCAGCGATGTCGAGTCGCCGTTTGACAACCTCAAGCGCGGCCATCTTTTCTGCGACGAACAACACTGTCTTGCCGTCTGCCACGGCGGACGCAACAATGTTCGCGATAGTCTGCGACTTACCTGTGCCAGGTGGTCCCTGAATGACGATGTTCCGATTGCGTCGTACTTCGTGGATCGCGAGCGTCTGAGAACTGTCGCTGTCGACAATGTGCAACATGTCGGATGGCGCAAGGTGGCGGTCGATCTTGCAGTCTTCCGGAATCAGGTCATCATGTCCGGAGAATCCATCGGAAACTAAGGAACGAATCAGCGAATGTTCGCTTATCTTGGCAATTCGCGGCCACACGTCTGGGTCTAGGTCTCGGTACATGAGGAACTTGGCAAAAGAAAAGAACCCAAGCGTGATATCATCAGGCTCGACTTGCCAGCCTTGCTTCGTAGTGACTGCATCCGCTACTTCGTTCACGTAGTCGGCGAAGCCGAAGTCTTCTCCCGCTTCGAAAGGGGGCATCTTCAGTCCGTGCACCCGGTCGAGGTAAAGTTCTAGCGACAAGTTTGAGGCCGGTTCTTCTTGCCGCCACCTGAGCCTGAAGCGCTCACCCGCATTGCCTCGCTCCAGTGCGACAGGAACGAGAACCAATGGGGCGTAGCGAACGTTCGCGGGGTTGTTCTGGTCGACCCACTTCAGCGCGCCGAGGGCTAGGAACAAGATGTTGACCCCTTGCTCTTCCTCAAGCGTGCGCGCGTCATAGAAAAGGTCGAGCAAACGCTTTTGCAGGCCCGCCGGCGTTAGTCGCGTCTGGAGCTTGTTGTCGAGGTACCGGCTTTGCACTCTCTGTTCAGTGACGGCTTCGTCTTCTGGCTGGGCCATTTCGGCGATTTCGCCACTCTCCTCGTCAACGTTCTCTGACGGAGCTCCGTTCGGGCCGCGCCCGGGTAGGAACGCCATCGGCTTGTTGTCCCGGACTAAGAAAGCGTAGATCTCGGCCGATTGCTCGTTAACCACCTGCAAAATTCTGGCGCTCTTCGCTGACCGCGGCATGTTGAGCAGGCGGTTGCGCGCAGACAAATCGAGCAGTTCCGTCCTCGCCCTTTCAAGCTTTTCCTCAAGCGGCAAGGCGCTCTGGAAGACGGATGCTGTCTCGCCAAAGTGTTTGGTATTGTTCGTTGCTACCACTGTCGCCTCCCCTGGCGAGAGTTGAGCCAATTTTCCCCATAAAGTCCAGGTAGTGGCTTCTTAGACATACTCCATCTTTCCGGGCGATCAATCTGATATCGGGGAGCTGGCGCCCGCTGCTGCCTGCCGCAATGGAGGTGACTGCCGCAACGACGAACTGATGGCCTTCGCGTATTCCTGGGCGAGCTTGTCGTCGAGATAGGCGCCGGTTCGGGTGCGCTGACGCGCGCGCTTGCCCGCCGGGCGCTGCGGGTGATCGCCGTCGAGCCGGATCCTGTCTGGGCCTAACGGCTGCGCGAACAGACGGTACGGAGTACGCTCGGCGTTCATGTCGTCGCGCGGGACTTTCTGGCCGTCACCCTTCCCCCCGAGCCGTTCCGCGTCATCGGTTCGCTGCCGTTCGCCAGAACGACGGATATCCTTCACCGCCTGCTGGATGATCCGGCGATCCCCATGCAGCGAGCAGATGTCATCGTGCAGTGGGAAGTGGCGGTCAAACGCGCCGCCACGCCGCCCGTGACGTTGATCTCGACGGCCTGGGCGCCATGGTGGGGGATGCAGCTCACACGGCGCATTCCGGCGGCGCTGTTCCGGCCGGTTCCCCGCGTCGATGCCGGGCTGCTGACCATCACGCGTCGCGATCCGCCGCTTCTGCCTGTGCCGATGGCGCGTCCCTACGCCGACTTCGTTCAACGCGAATGGCCGTTCGCGCCAGCCCGCCATCGCTCCCGCTTTGGGCCCTCGTCGTAAGTCGTGGCGAGGACGTGGCCCAGCTTGAACTCGAAAAAGACGTGCCGATCGACCGGATCGTAGCCAGCCCCCTCGGCCCAGCTGACCGCCCCAATGCGTTTCTGCGCGTCGGTGATCTCCTCTGCGCGCCCAGTTACGTAGAATTCGCTCTCCCCGCCTTCGTTGTCTTCGACGCCGCAGTGCAGGGCATAGCGCGCATCCCGCCGAAGATCGGCGACCTTTGGTGACGTCGGCTCCATGTAGATGGCGAGACAGCCACCACCGATGAAGGGAGAAACAGGGTGGACGCGCGGCGACCCGTCGGCGCGGATCGTGGCGAGATAGGCGATGCGCCGTTCGAGCCTGCGACGGCCGAACGCTTCGAGATGCGGGACCTCTGCACCAAAATCCGCCCAGCTGAGCATTCGACGTCCAGCTTTCTCTTCGATAGGCCCGCCACCACTCCGCATTGCCGGAGATCAAGCAGCTCGATCGCGCTGCTGTTTGATCAAAGATTCGGCGGGAATGCCAAGTCCCGTATGGAGTCGCCAGACCATCTTGAGTGTCAGCGGCCGTTTGTGATTAAGCACCTCATACACCCGATTGCGGCTGCCTACGAACGGGATGAGGTCCCGCGGCGCCAGGCCTTTTTGCTCCATATGGTACCTGAGCGCAGAAACCGGATCGGGCAGGTCGAGAGAGTAGTGCTTGGCTTCCCAGGCCTCGACGAGGGTGACCAGCACATCGAGACGATCACCTTCCGGCGTGCCACGTTTCGCCCTCATGAGTCCTTCGATCTCCTTGAGGACTCGGCGATAATCGCGCGCAGTTTTGATCGGCTGAATGTCCATGTTGCAACTCTCAGATCGTTTGGGCATCGATGGTATCGTATTGCCGGTGCGTTCCGATAAACCGGATGTATACGACCCGGTACGGGTAGTTGATCCAGACGACGACGCGGTACTTGTTGCCGGCGACATTGAACACGACACGTCCGTCCTTCAGGATGCTTGCAGTACCGATCTCACGCTTGACGTCGGCCGGTGTTGCCCAGTTTGCCGCCTTGGCCTGCCGGTACCAGGCCATCAGCGGTTCCCGAGCGTCGGCACGAGCCGGACTTCGGGCCAGAAATACCTTAATGGCTCCGAGCGCAATGATTCGCACGGCGAGTTACTTAGCATGATCCCAATCTGGGACCAAGGGCTTGTTGCACTTCCACCTCGTCAAAATTCACGAATCCCGACGGGATTGAGGCTGCACACAAAAGCCGCCGGATGGATCCTATGGCGCGTTCGGATGTGTCAACGAACCAGCGCTGCGCTGCGCGCCAGCACCGCTGCAGCCTCCGCAACGATCCGTTCGATCAGCTCCGCGGCAGACGGCGCGTCCTTCACCAGATCGACACCCTCGCCGGCCCATACGACGCGGGCCGAGAAATCGTCGGGCTTGGTGGCTAAGTAGCTCTTTTCCGCGTCGGCCTGCTGAGCCTGAAGCTGCTCCTCCTTGCCATGCCAGCGCTGATAGAAATCATTCCTCAGCGCCCGGCCCGGGTACTGCGCCGGCCAGGGCGCGCCGCGGACGATGTCGAACACCCGCGTCTGCGCCGTCTGGTCGCCGCCGGCACCGATCACGCGGGATTTCATGGCTTCGTCCCACAGCGATTCACGGGTCGCCGTGAAACGGGTGCCCATCGACACGCCTGATCCGCCCAGGCTAAGCACCGCCGCCAGGCCGCGGCCATCGGCGATGCCGCCGGCAGCGACCACCGGGATCGAGCCGGCGATGTCGACCACGGCCGGTACGAAGCCCATCGTGCCGCGCGTCGTACCTGAATGGCCGCCGGCGTCGCGGCCCTGGGCGATGATCACGTCGACGCCGAGGCGAACGGCCTGCTCGGCCTCCGCCAGCGTCTGCACCTGGCAGATGGTCTTGGCGCCGGCGTCGCGGATTTGCGCCGCGTAGGGCTCGGGATCGCCGAACGACAGCATGATGGCCGCCGGCTTGGCGTCGAGCGCGGCGCGCAAGGCGTCCGGCTTGGCATCGAGCGCCCAGGTGATGAAGCCCACGCCGACCCGGGCGTTGCCGGCGGCCAGAAGCTCGCGGGAGACGGTGGCGGCGTCGGCGTAGCCCGAGCCGATCAGGCCCAGCCCGCCGGCGTTGGTGACGGCCGCGGCGAGCTTGCCGCCGGCCGCCGAGCCCATCGGCGCCAGCAGGATCGGATGGGTGATGCCGAGTTTGCCGGTCAAGGCGGTTTCGATCCTGGGCATGGCTGTCCCCCTATATCTCGGCGTAGATCTCCAGGACGTTGCCGTCGGGATCGCGGAAGAACACCGTGCGATGGCCGAACAGCTGGTCGGTCACCGGCAGGATCATCTCGACGCCCCTGCTCTCCAGGAGTTCCGCACACTTGGCGACCTCGGCCGGCGGCACGCGAAAGGCGAGTTGCAGGGAAAGGCTGCCGGCCGGCGGCGGTTGGTCCTTGAACCTCCTGCCGTGAACCGTGAGCGCCAGCCGGTTCGAGCCGATGCCGAATTCGATCCAGCTCTCGCTCAGCACATTGATGACGGGAAACTCCATCACCTTCTCGTAGAAGTGCCGCATGGCCGGCAGGTTGCGCGCGTAGATGACCGTGTAGTCGAGCTGCCGGATATGGCTGAGGGCGTTCATCATCGATCCTGCTAGTTGAGAGAGCGGTCGATGCATACCACGCCATGGCACATGGTAATAAAGACCCGTCATCCCGAGCGGAGCCGCCTGAAAGGCGGCGTAGTCGAGGGACCTGTTCTTGCCGATGCGGGCACAAGAGCAGGTCCCTCCACTCCGCTTCGCTCCGGTCGGGATGACGGGAATTAGTCGTTGGCGCCTTCGATCGCTGCGACGACGGCGGCGGTGACGTCGGCCGTCCGCGCCGTGCCGCCGAGATCGGGCGTGTGGCAGCGCTTGTCGGCGGTGACGCGCTCGATCGCCCGCATGAGGCGTGCGCCGGCCGCGGCCTCGCCGAGATGGTCGAGCATCATGACGGCCGACCAGAAGGTGCCGACGGGATTGGCGATGCCCTTGCCCATGATGTCGAAGGCCGAGCCGTGGATCGGCTCGAACATCGAGGGGAAGGCGCGCTCGGGATTGAGGTTCGCCGTGGGCGCGATGCCGAGCGAGCCCGCGAGTGCTGCCGCCAGGTCGGACAGGATGTCGGCGTGCAGGTTGGTCGCCACCACGGTGTCGATCGACTGCGGCTTGATCACCATGCGCATGGTCATGGCATCGACCAGCATCTTGTCCCAGGTGACGTCGGGGAATTCGCGGGCGATCTCGACGGCGATCTCGTCCCACATCACCATGGCATGGCGCTGGGCGTTGGACTTGGTGACGACGGTGAGCAGCTTGCGCGGCCGCGACTGCGCCAGCCGGAAGGCGAAGCGCATGATGCGCTCGACGCCGGGCCGGGTGAACATGGCGACGTCGGTAGCGGCCTCGAGCGGCGAGCCCTGATGGACGCGGCCGCCGACGCCGGCATACTCCCCTTCCGAGTTCTCGCGCACGATCACCCAGTCGAGCTCCTTGTCGGTGACGCTGCGCAGCGGCGAGGTGATGCCGGGCAGCACACGCGTCGGCCGGACGTTAGCGTACTGGTCGAACGGCTGGCAGATGGCGAGCCGCAGCCCCCACAGCGTGATGTGGTCGGAAATGTCGGGGTGGCCCGCCGAGCCGAACAGAATGGCGTCGTGCTTCTTGATGAGGTCGCGGCCGTTCACCGGCATCATGCGGCCGTGCTTCTTGTAGTACTCGCCGCCCCAGTCGAAGTGATCGACCTTGAAGGCGAAGCGGCCGTCACGTTTGGCCAGGGCCTGCAGCACCTCAATGCCGGCGGAGATTACCTCGGTGCCGATACCGTCACCAGGAATCGCGGCGACCGTATAAGTCTTCATCTCGTTGCCTTTCACGCTGGCAGCCACCTCAGTTGCCGGCCGCAAGCGGATTCATCCACTTGAGACCGACGAAGCGCGAGAAGTCGCGATCCGTGGTGCACACCGTGGCGCCGTGCTCGAGGGCGATCGCTGCGATCACCGCATCGGTCACGAGCGGACCGGCCACTTGCCCCTCGCGCATCAGCTCGTGCAATATCTCCCAGTGCCTTTCCCCAGGCTCGACGAGACCGGCGACGGGTCGAGCGAGCCACGAGGAAACTGCCGTTTCGGCCTCGGCCATCGTTAGCGGCCGCTCGAAGACGCGATGATTGGTGCTGATCCGCAGGAAAGCCCACAAAGTGACCCACGCGAAGCGAACGAACTCCGATCCGGAGAGCGTCGCCTCAAGCCATGCCCGGCTTGGTTCATGCTGCTCGGCCCTCGGATGATATGCGTAAAGCAGCAGGTTCGCGTCGATAAGAATCACCGGTGCAGTGCGCCTTCCACCTGCTCGATCAGTTCGCCGATATTGTCCAGCGAGAGTCCCGCCCGAAGGTCACCGAGGTCACGCGTGGCAACCTTGAACGGCAGTTGCGCCGACCCGACACGTCGAGTGGCCAAGCCACGCCGCAGCGTCTCATTGACGGTGTCACGGAAAGGCCGGCCGGTCCGCCGAGCTTCGGCTTTGAGCTTGGCGGCTACATCGTCATCCAATGTGAGAGTCGTCCGCATGCGATGATGCTAATGGGCAGACATCATGATGTCAACGTGAATGAAAACGGCCACGCGCCGCCGAAATGGATGCGACGCGCCAGGTGTCACGTGCGAATTGCTTCTTTGCGGCAGTTTGCCAGGCCGTGAACGGATGCGCATGTTGTCAACAGCCCCGTCGGACCGGCCATGCGTTATCATCGGGCGTTCCAAACCCGATGAGAGACAGCGATGGCGACGAACATTGCGCAGAAACGCGCCAGGAAGGAGAAGCAGCGGAAGCTTGCCGCTGCAGCCAGGCGCCGGGCAGAAGCCTTCGAGGCAAGCCTCGCCGGCAAGGTCCATCGAGCGTCTCGGCTGCCAATCCTGCATTGCTTGCTCACCAAGTCGCTGTTCGACGACGGCATGGGAACGCTGGTGCTCGCGCGCGGCTCCGCATCATATGACGTTGCGTTGGCCGCGTTCCTGCTCGACCCTCTCTGTCTTGGCATCAAGGATGTCACATTCCAGCGCATGACCGGATCCGGCTTCGAGACGTATCTCGAGATCACGAACATGGCGTCACCTCTGGAGACGGTCGAGCCGAGCTATGCCCGCAAGCTGCTTCGCGAGCTGGCGGCGTGGGCACGGTCTATCGGCCTCCCGCCGCCGCCGGATTTTCCGGTTGTCGAGGGTTCATTCGGCGACGTCGACGCCGGTGCTTGTGACGTTGCCTTCAAGTTCGGCCAAGACGGAAGACCCTTCTACATTCCGGGCCCAATGGAGTCGCCTTCGCTCGTTCGCAATCGCGTAGAGCAGCTGCGAAGGCGGCTTGGAGACGGTGGCTTCGATGTGGAAATGCCGATGTAAGCGCGCCTACTCGGCAGCCTTCGCCGTCTCCTCAGGGCGATAGGACCGCGCCAACCGGACATAGCTCGCCGCGATCCGCTTGAAGGTCGCGAAGTCCTTCTCGGTGAGGTCGCGCAGCTTCCTGGCCGGGCTGCCGGCCCACAATTCGCCACGGCGCACGATCTTGCCCGGCGTGACGAGGGCGCCGGCCGCGACCATGGCCTCGCTCTCGACGACGGCGCCGTCGAGCACCGTCGAGTTCATGCCGATGAACGCGCCGTCCTGGACCTCGCAGGCATGCAGCAGCGCCTTGTGGCCGACGGTGACGTTGCGGCCGACCACCGTCATCAGCCCGCGCGCGGCGACATGCACGACAGTGCCATCCTGCAGGTTCGAGCTCTCGCCGACGCGAATGCCCGGGCCATCGCCGCGCAGGATCACACCGAACCAGATGCTGGCGTTCTCACCGATCTCGACGTCGCCGACCAAGGTGGCGTTGGGCGCGATGAAGGCCGAGCACGCGACCTTGGGCACGAAGCCTCTGTGAGGAACGATCAGGCCGGACATGACGTTGGGCTCCGCGGAATGACAGGAGTGTGAAGATGGCGTGGTCCCTGCACAAAACGATTCTGTCGTTTCGGTTTCACCGACGTGATCGATGTGCGCCAGGGCGAGCGACGCACTCGGCAAGATGAAATTTCCAAGACGGCATCAACGGCGCGCAAGCGCGTGCCCACCTCTGCGCGGAGCCGACCATGATCCGGCGTATCGAGATCATGACCATCTGCGAGTAACGAAATGCGTTCTGTGTCCATTCGTTCAACCATCGCCCTTGCCGTTGTCGTGACCGCGGGATTGATGAGTTCCGCCATCGCGCAAAATTCGGCCACCGCGCCGGGCGACGCCGATCTCAAGGCGCGCTGCAAGCAGCTCATCTCGATGTACGACCGCTACGGCGCGAGCCGAGGCGAAAATTCAGACGGCGCGCGCAATCACACGCGCATCGGCGCCGACATCGATTGCGCCAACGGCCACGCCGTGGAAGGCGTCGCGGCCATGGAAGACCTGCTGAAGCGCAAGAAGTTCGATGCGCCTCCTCCGCCAGCCGGTGTTGCGCAGTCGCCGCGCCAATAAGCTCAACGCACAAAAAGAAGGGCGCCTCGCGGCGCCCTTCTTCGTCGCTCCGATCACGCTTAGCGCTTGGAGAACTGGAAGCGGCGGCGCGCGCCGGCGCGGCCGTACTTCTTGCGCTCGACCACGCGCGGGTCGCGGGTGAGGAAGCCGTTCTGCTTGATGGCCGTCCGCAGAGACGGCTCGAACTTGACCAGCGCCTGCGAGATGCCGTGACGCACTGCGCCGGCCTGGCCGGACAGGCCGCCGCCCGAGACAGTGGCGATCACGTCGAACTGATCACGCCGTTGCGTGACGTCGAACGGCTGCTGGATGACCATCTGCTGGGTCGGACGGGCAAAGTAGACCGTCTGGTCGCGGCCGTTGATGGTGATCTTGCCGGTGCCGAGCTTCACCCAGACGCGGGCAACGGCATTCTTGCGCCGGCCCGTGGCGTAGGCGCGGCCCTGCGCGTCGACTTCCTTCTCACGCACGGCGGCGGCGATCTGGGTGCCAGGTCCGCCCGTCGGGGCGACCTTCTTCAGCTCGGCAAAGGACGAAAGTTCGGTAGCCATATCAGGCAATCCTCGAATTCTTGCGGTTCAGTGCGGCAACGTCGAGCTTCTCGGGCTGCTGGGCCTCCTGCTCGTGGTTGGGGCCCTTGTAGACGCGCAGGTTCTTCATCTGCGCGCGGCCGAGCGGTCCGCGGGTGATCATGCGCTCGACGGCCTTGACGATGACGCGCTCGGGGAAGCGGCCTTCCAGGCGCTTGCCCAGGGTCTCGCCCTTTATGCCGCCGGGGTGGCCGGTGTGCCAGTAGAAGACCTCGCGCTCGGCCTTGCGGCCGGTGAGGCGCACCTTCTCGGCGTTGATGACGACGATGTTGTCGCCGCAATCGATGTGCGGGGTGAAGGTCGGCTTGTGCTTGCCGCGCAGGCGCATGGCGATGATCGAGGCGAGGCGGCCCAGGACCAGGCCATCGGCGTCGATCAGCACCCACTTCTTCTGCACGTCGGCAGTCTTGAGATTGAACGTTTTCATGGGTCTTTCTTCCGTGAGGCGGCGCTTATGGAGAGAAAGGCCGCACCTGTCAAATCGTGAGCGATAACATAATAGATTCAATTGGTTATTGGCGCGGTATCCTTATACCACAGGTGGATTTCCCTTGGCAGCGGGCGTTCAGCGCGCCATAGAGGCCGCCGACAACGACCCGCGCAAGCAATATCAAGGATCCCGACCGATGGCTTTCTCCTCCAAGGTTTTCCAGACCCGCACCGTCAAGATGGCCGACCGGGAAGAGACCATCGTCGCCGGCGGCCGCAACCTCTTCCCGCTGCTGCCCAAGGCGTTCGACGGCATCAAGCAGATCGGCGTCATCGGCTGGTCCTCGCAGGGTCCGGCGCAGGCGCAGAACCTGCGCGAATCGCTCGAGGGCACCGGCATCAAGGTCAAGGTCGGCCTGCGCGAAGGCTCCTCCTCCATGAAGGAGGCCGAGGCCGTGGGCTTCACCAAGAAAAACGGCACCTTGGGCGAGATGTACGACGTGATCCGCGAGAGCGACATGTCGCTGCTGCTGATCTCCGACGCCGCCTTCGCCGAGAACTACAAGAAGATCTTCGCCGCCTTCCGTCCGGGCACGACGCTGGGCGTGAGCCACGGCTTCCTGCTGTCGCATCTGCAGGCGCAGGGCGAGGATTTTCCCAAGAACATCAACGTCATCGCCGTCTGCCCCAAGGGCATGGGCCCGTCGGTGCGCCGGCTCTATGAGCAGGGCCGTGAGGTGAACGGCGCCGGCATCAATGCGAGCTTCGCCGTGCACCAGGACGTGAACGGCAAGGCGACCGACTATGCGCTGGGCTGGTCGGTGGCGCTGGGTTCGCCCTACACCTTCGAGACGACGCTGGAATCGGAATATCGCTCCGACATCTTCGGTGAGCGCGGCATCCTGCTGGGTGCCGTGCACGGCATCGCCGAGAGCCTCTATGCGCGCTATGTCGGCAACGGCATGGGCAAGGACGACGCCTATCTCAACACGTCAGAGTCGATCACCGGGCCGATCAGCAAGACGATCTCGCGCTCGGGCCTCAAAGCCGTCTACGACGAGCTCGACGACAAGGAGAAGGCGGCGTTCCGCAAGGCCTACAACGCCTCCTACCATCCCTGCCGCGAGATCCTGGAAGAGATCTACGACGACGTCGCCTCGGGCAACGAGGTGCGTTCGGTCATCCAGGCGACGCGCCGCCACGGCACCTACCCGATGGGCAAGATCGACAGCACCGACATGTGGGTGGTGGGCGAGAAGGTGCGCGCCAACACCGAGCGCAACTATGCGCCGCTCAACCCGGAGACGGCCGGCGTCTACATGGCCTGCATGATGGCCCAGGTCGACCTGCTGAAGGATCACGGCCACCCCTACTCCGAGATCGCCAACGAATCGATCATCGAGGCGGTCGACTCGCTCAACCCCTACATGGACTACAAAGGCGTTTCCTACATGGTCGACAACTGCTCGACCACGGCGCGGCTCGGCGCCCGCAAGTGGGCGGCGCGGTTCGACTACATCCTGAAGCAGCAGGCCTTCCCGGCGATCGACGAAAGCGCCGCCAGGGGCCAGACGCCGTTCGACAAGTTCCTGTCGAGCAACATCCACGAGGTGCTGAAGGTCTGCGCCGGGCTGCGCCCCTCGGTCGACATCGCCGTGGTGCCGACGCGGCGCGGGTGATCATCGGAGCGCGGGCCTCCGGCCCGCTCATGCTGGAGCGCGGACCTGGAGGTCCGCGCTCCAATAACTCAGCGCGGCAGCGAATACGTCAGCGTGGCGTGCGCCACGGGCTCGTCGCTGCCGTCACTCCTGATCGTGAAGTCGCCGACCGCCAGCGCGCGGCCGAGCTTCATCAGCCTGCCCTCGCCTAAAAGGTCGGCGGGCTCGGGCTTGCGCATGAAGTTGATGTTGAGGTTGGTCGTCACCGCCATGGCGACCGGCCCCAGCCGGCCCATGATCAGCAGATAGAAGCTGAGATCGGCCAGCCACACCAGGGTCGGGCCCGAGATCGTCCCGCCGGGCCGCAGATGCTGCTCCTTGCTCGGCAGGCGCACGCGGATGGTGGTGTCGTCGAGATGCTCGATCCGGAGGTCGAAATGGGTGGCCTGCGGGAAGTGCTCCTCCAGGAACCTGTGCAGCTCCTCGGGCGTCATCGCCGGCATGACGCCCCTCCTCCGATCCCGTAGAATATCCCCATGAGCACCGCCTCCAACGAACCGGTCCTGCTGCGTCGCGACGAGGGCCGCGTCGCCGTCCTGACGCTGAACCGCCCGCACGCCATGAACGCGCTGTCAGGCGAGCTTATAGACGCGCTGCAAGCGGAATTCGACCGCTTGGCCAAGGACAAGACGATCCGCTGCGTCGTCATCGAGGCCACCGGCCGCGCCTTCTCGACCGGCCATGACCTGAAGGAAGTGACGTCGACGCGCGACTACGCCTTCCACCACGACCTTTTGACGCGTTGCTCGGCGATGATGATGGCGATCAAGCGCCTGCCGCAGCCGGTGATCGCCAAGGTGCATGCCCTCGCCACGGCCGCCGGCTGCCAGCTCGTGGCGGCCTGCGATCTCGCCGTCGCCTCGACGGACGCCACCTTCGCCACGTCGGGCATCAACAACGGCCTGTTCTGCGGCACGCCCTCGGTGGCGGTCGGCCGCAATGTCGGCTCCAAGCGCGCCCTCGACATGCTGTTCACCGGCCAGCCGATCGATGCGGCAACGGCGCTGCGCGACGGCCTGGTGAGCCGCATCGCCCCGCCCGACAAGCTCGACGCCGAGACGAAGGCGTTCGCCCAGCACATCGCCAACCAGCCGCCGCAGCAGATCGCCTCGGGCAAGGCAATGTTCCACGCGCACATGGCGATGGACCTCGAACAGGCCTACGCCTACGCTACCGACTTCATGGCCGGCGCCATCCAGCGCGAGGACGCGCAGGCCGGCATCGACGCGTTCGCGGGCAAGAAGCCCAAGCCGGACTGGAAGGGGCGATAATCTCGCCGGACCGCGAGCCTCCAGGCCCGCGGTCCGGCAAGATTACTGCCGCCAGTCGCCACCCTTGCCCTCGATCTGGCGGAGCGCGGCCCTCCAGTAGGTCATGCCGTATTCCGGATTGGCGCGCTGCTGCTTGGCGCGCTCGCCGTACTGGCGGATGACGTCGGGATCGATCGGTGCGGGCTCCTCGTCGAGGCCGCGGGCGATGACCTCGACCTCGCAGGCGCGCTCGAGCATGTACATGCGGCGCAGCGCGCCCGGGATGGTGGCGCCGACGGTCAGCAGGCCGTGGTTGCGCAGCACGACCGAGTTGCCGTGCTGGCAGCTCATGCCCAGCGCATCGCATTCCTCCTGCGAGGTCGGCATGCCGTACTCGTGATAGACGAGGTCGTCGTACACCGAGAGCGCGTCCTGGGTGATCGGCCGCAGGCCCTGCTTCAGCACCGAGACGCCCGCACCGGCGCGCGTGTGGGTGTGCATGACGCAGTTGGCGCCGGGCCTGGCCTTGTAGACGCCGCTATGGATGGTGAAGCCCGCCGTGTTGAACTTGCCTTCCTTGGAGTAGACGTTGCCGTCGATGTCCATCTTCACCAGGCTCGTAGCGGTGATCTCGTGGAACAGGTCGCCGTAGTTGTTGATCAGGAAGCACTTGGGCTCGCCCGGGATGCGCACCGACATGTGGGTGTCGATGGTGTCGGTCCAGCCGTACATGTCGGTGATGCGATAGAGCGCGGCGAGGTCGCAGCGCGCCTGCCATTCGGCGTCGGTCATGCTGGGACGGTCGACTTGCGGCGGCGCGTTCATCGAATGCTCCGTAAGCGGTTCGCGATGTTGTCCCAATGTTAATGCAACTCGCGCGCCAACGCGAGTAGACGGCTCTTCCGCCTCTCGGCACAGTATTTGCCCGTCGTCTCTCATCGGCTTTCACTCTTTTGGGGAGCTTGAACCGTGGCCTGCAAACCGTTTCATCTCGCATGGTTCCTCCAGGGGTCGAGCGCGCAGGCCTGGGGCGAGGCGTGGACTGGCCATATCGGCCAGACCTGGATGGAGCCTGAGCTGTTCCTCAGCATGGCGCGCACCCTCGAGCGCGCCTGCTTCGACTACATCCTGCTCGAGGATTCATCTTATGTCGGCGAGAGTTTTGGCGGCTCGACCGAGATCTACCTCAAGAACGCCATCGCCGTGCCGCGCCAGGACCCCTCGGTCATCGCTGCGCTGATGACCCAGGTGACGTCACGCATCGGCATCGTTCCGACTTTCGGAACATACGCCTATCACCCCTACCTCCTGGCCCGCCTGGTGGCGACGCTCGACCAGGTGTCGGGCGGCCGCATCGGCTGGAATGCCGTAACCGGCAGCTCGGATTTTGCGGCTATGAATTTCGGCATGCAGGGCATGCCCGAGCACGACCTGCGCTACGACATGGCCGACGAGTACATGGAAGTATGCCGCGGCCTATGGGGCTCGTGGGAGCCGGGCGCCATCATCGCCGACCGCAAGTCGGGCGTGCTGGTCGATCACACCAAGGTCCATGCCGTGAATTTCCAGGGCAAGTATTTCAGCACGCGCGGGCCTTTGAATTCCGGGCCGGCGCCGCAAGGCCAACCTGTCATCGCCCAGGCCGGCGGCTCGCCGCGCGGCCGCAAGTTCGCCGCAGCCCATGCCGACACCATCGTCGTGCACGCCAAGGGCATCGAGGTGATGAAGGCCTACCGCGAGGACGTCCACAAGCACATGGTGGCGCAGGGTCGCAAGCCGGCGGACTGCAAGGTGCTGTTCCTGATCAACCCGATCGTCGGCGAGACCATGGAAGAGGCCCGCGATCGCAAGAAGCAGCGCGAGGCCATCGCCTTCGAGAAGATCGACGAGCGGCTGGCGCATTTCGGCAAGGTCACCAACATCGACTTCGACAAGTTCGATCTCGACATGCCCCTGCCCGACCACGTCACCACCAACGGCCATCAGGCCAACCTGGAGCAGTTCCGCAAGATGGCCAACGGCCGGTCGATCCGCGAGACCATGGCGAGCTTCAACGCCGTCGATCTCTCGATCGAGCTCGTCGGCACGCCCGACTCTGTCGCGGCGCGCATGGGCGAGGTGATGGAGGAAGTGGGTGGCGACGGCTACCTGTTCTCGATGCCGAACGTCAGCCGCCGCACGCTGGCGGAGATCGAGGACGGGCTGGTGCCGGCGCTGCAAGATCGCGGGCTGATGCGCACCGCCTACGAGCACAAGCACTTCCGCGACAATCTCCTGGCGTACTGATATGCGGCGACCTTGTCGGCCGTCCTGCTGGCGACGTCGCTCGTCCTCATCGGCGCCTGCCATCGCCTGTCCAGCATCGGCAATGCCTTCCGCTGATCGTGCCGGGCATCGTCGTGGTGATCGGCATCTGCTATGCCTACGCCCGCTTCGGCCTCTTCGGCTCGCCGGTCGGCCATCGACGGGCTGATCGTGGCGCTCCCTCACCCTGCCGCGGCGCATGTGGGACGACCTGCGCTTCGCCATCGATCCCATCATCGCCGCCGTCTCCATGCTCACGATCGTGCTCACCGCAGAGCGCCGATGGGCGCCGCGCACCTTCTGAGGAAGCGCGCCGAGAGCCAGGTCACGAAGATGGCAAAGGCCGGCTGATCATTCGCATCAGACGAGCCATCCGTGACCCGAGGCGAATTTGGCGGTACGGTCGCCATTTGGAGTACTCACGCTGCTCAGCCGATGCTTATACCCTTGCTGTACGTCGACGGCACGACACTCTTCACCGACTGCGCCCGCTTGGCGAGCCAATATGCCTGGGGCGGCGGCACCGAGCCGAACTGGCGATCGACGCCCAGCTTCTGCGCCGCATCCATCGGCCAGTTGGGATTGTATAAAAGCTCGCGGGCCAGCGCGATCAGGTCGGCCCTGCCCTCGCGCAGGATCTGCTCGGCCTGGTCGGCGTGCACGATCAGGCCGACCGCCATGCTCATGATGTCGGCGTCGCGGCGCAGCCGCTCGGCATAGGGCACTTGATAGCCGTAGGTCACCGGTCCCGCGCTCACCACCGGTGAGCCGCGCATGCCGCCCGAGCTGCAGTCGATCACGTCGACGCCCTTGGGCTTCAGGACCTTCGCCAGCGCCACGCTCTGGTCCGGGCCCCAGCCTGCATCGTCCTCGACGGAGAAGCGCACGAACAGAGGCTTGCTGGCGGGCCAGTAGGTGCGCACGCATTCCACGATTTCGATGCAGAAGCGCATGCGGTTGAGCTCGCTGCCGCCGTATTCGTCGTTGCGCACGTTCGAGAACGGCGAGAGGAACTGATGGATCAGGTAGCCATGCGCGGCATGGATATCGAGCACGTCGAACCCCGCCTCGTGCGCGCGTCGCGCCGCCTGGCCCCAGCGCTCTATGATTTGCGGAATCTCGTCGCGTGTCAGCGCCCGCGGCGTCGGATCGGTCTCCGGCGAATTCTTGGCGCTCGACGACACCAGCTCCCACTGGTCCCAGTCGTCGATCTCGGGCTGGGGCGTGAGCGGCGCCCCGCCCTCCCACGGCCGGAAGCGCCGCGCCTTGCGGCCGGAATGGCCGAGCTGGATGCCCGGCACCGAATTGTGCTGGCGGATGAATTCCACGCAGCGCTTGAGGCCGGGAATGAACGCGTCATCCCAGATGCCGAGATCGCCCACCGTACCGCAGCCGCGCCGCTCGACCTTGGTCGATTCCATGATCACCAGGCCCGCGCCACCGGCGGCATAGCGGCCGGCATTCATCAGATGCCAGTCGGTGGCGAAGCCCTTGACGGCCGAATACTGATGCATGGGCGCCACCACGACGCGGTTCTTCAAAGTCACGTCGCGGATTGAAATCGGTTCGAACAGCATCGGCTGCGCCATGTATACTCCCCCCATGTCCGCCGTGAATCACGACCGCTACGACGACGCCTACCTGCGCCGGATCCTGCGCGATACCAAGACCATCGCAATGGTCGGCGCCTCGGCCAACTGGAATCGTCCGAGCTATTTTGCAATGAAGTACTTGCTGGATCGCGGCTACCGGATCCTGCCGGTCAACCCAGCCGCGGCCGGCCAGGAGATCATGGGCCAGAAGGTCTACGGCTCGCTCGAGGAGCTGCCGCAGAAGGCCGACATGGTCGACATCTTCCGCAACTCCGAGGCGGCAGGACCGATCACCGATGCCGCCATCAAGCACGGCGCCAAGGTGGTGTGGATGCAGCTCGGGGTGCGCAACGACGCAGCCGCCGAACGCGCGGAGAAGGCCGGCCTGAAGGTCGTCATGAACCGCTGCCCCAAGATCGAGCACTCGCGGCTATCCGGCACCATCGAATGGCACGGCATCGCAAGTGGCGTCATCTCCAGCAGGAAACGGGCGCTCTAGGCGATGTCCTCACCGGCTGACTACGCAGTCTTCACCGAACTCTCGCCCGCCTCCAAGCCGGCGCAACCCGGCTGGAACCGGCGCGTCTTCACCGACACCGACGTCCGCAAGGGCAGCGCCGTCCAGTGCGATTTCTCGACGGGAATCCTGACATTGGCGCCGGGCGCCTATCAAGTTTCCGGTCTCTCCGCGGTCGCCTACTTCACCAAGGACGACCCGCCGGAAACGATCGTGCCGCGCTCACCGGCGTCGGCGGGGTACTGCCGGCTTCGCCGCTTCGATCCCGATGCCGTCGTCGATCCGGCGAACATGCGGGGACTGCCCAACGACGATCCCAGCGTCATCTGCATCGGCAGCCCGAGCACGGCCAACCTCGTGCCCAGCCTGTTCGAAGCCTTCTACGAAACCGACAGGCCGGCGCAGCTCCTGCTGGAACATCAATCAGGATCGAAGCCCGAGCAGATCTACCTGTGGGTCTTCGTGGAAAACTCCAAATGGCACGTCTTCGCGCGGATCACCGTGCGGCGCTTGTGAACGCGCCCGTCAGAGTTTCGTTTCCACCACCAGGATGTCCGTGCCGGCGGTGCGGACCTTGATTTCGATTTTGTCCTCGCCCTCGAGAGCGAGACTGTCGCGGCGCGTCAGGATGGCCTCGGCGATCTCCACGTCGCCTTCCACGACGAAGGTGTAGATGCCGTTCGCCTTCGCCGCTCGATAGACATGCGTCCGGTCGGCGTCGCTCAGCAGCCGCGAGACCTTGACGGTCTGGCCGATCGGCAGCGCGCCCTGCTCGTCGCCGACCAGGCAGGTGATGCGGTTGGCGCCGGCCGCGCGATCGAAGCGGTTGCGCCGGTAGGACAGTGGCGCGAGGAGCTGCCCGGGCAGCATCCAGACATAGATGACGTGGAGATCCTGCTCGCCGATGTTGAGCTCGCTGTGCTTGCCGCCCGAGCCGGCGGCGAACACGTAGTAGTCGTCCTCGCGCAGCTCATCGACCTTGGCGATTGTGTTGATGTGGGTGAGTGTGCCACCCAGCACGAAGGCCATGATGATGAAATTGTGGTGCGGGTGCATGTTGTAGCCAGTGCCGCCCGGCGTAAACGTCTCGTCGCCGAACACTTTCATGACGCCGAGGCCCGGGATGCCGGACTGGTACTCATGGAAGTTGAAGCTGGAATGGCGGGTAATCACGCCGTCGGGATGGCCGGCGACGTAACTGGCATTGAGCCCGGTCGACGGCAGGTACGAGTAGCCGCGGTCGCCGGCGCGCAGGATGAAACGGACGCTCACGCCGGCCTCGCTTCGGACCAGTAGGGAATCTCGACCATCTCGAAGCCCGCCTTGGGCGTTCCGCAATCCGGACAGACCCAGTCGTCGGGAATCTCGACCCAGCGCGTGCCCGGGGCGATACCATGCTCGGGCAGACCGCGCGCCTCGTCATAGGAAAAGCCGCAGCCGAGACACAGATACTTCTTCATGCAGACCTTGTAGCATCGCCTAAACGGGGGAAACGCATGAAGTTCGGCGTCTTCGACCACATGGACCGCGCCGGCGCCGATCTCGGCCGGCAGTTCGACGAGCGCCTGCGCCTGATCGAGCTCTATGACCGCGCGGGCTTTCACGCCTATCATCTGGCCGAGCATCACGCGACGCCGCTCGGCATGGCGCCCTCGCCCAGCGTGTTCCTGGCCGCCGTGGCGCAGCGCACCAAGCGACTGCGCTTCGGGCCGCTGGTGTACACCGTCAACCTCTATCATCCGCTCAGGCTGATCGACGAGATCTGCATGCTCGACCAGATGAGCGGCGGGCGGCTGGAGCTCGGCATCGGCCGCGGCATCTCGCCCTACGAGGTCGGCTACTACGGCGTCGATCCCGCGACCGGGCCGGAGCGCTTCGCCGAGGCCATGCAGGTGATCATGAAGGGCCTGACCGAGAAGCGGCTGAGCCACGAAGGCAGGTACTTCACCTTCAAGGACGTGCCGATGGAGATGCAGCCGGTGCAACGGCCGCATCCGCCGCTGTGGTACGGCGCCAACTCGCTGGAGAGCGCCGATCGGCTGGCCAAGCAGACCTGCAACACGGTGGTCGGCATGCGGGCGGACGGCGTCGGCCAGTTCGCGGCGCGCTATCGCGCGGCGTGGAAGGCGCTGGGCCGAGCCGACAAGGACCTGCCGCTGATCGGGCTCAGCCGCCATGTCGTGGTCGGCGACACCGACCGCGAGGCGCAGAGCGCGGCCAAGCGTGCCTTCGCCCTGTGGTACGACGCGCTGATCCATCTGTGGCGCGCCCATGGCGTCGGCCTGCCGCGCCAGATGATCCCGGCCGAGTTCGAGCCGGCGCTCGACGGCGGCTACATCGTCGCCGGTTCGCCGTCGACGGTGCGCGACCGGCTGAAGAAGGACAATGAGATCGCCGGCATCAACTACTGCCTGTGCCGGCTGGCGTTCGGCGACCTGTCGTTCGAGGAATCGGCCCGCTCGATCGAACTGCTGGCCAAGGAAGTGATGCCGGCGCTTTAGTTTGAACGCTCCAATAAGAGAGGCCCGCGACCCCACGTACGCGTGAGCCGCGGACCCCGTCCCCCTCCGTGAAACACATCCGCCGCTTTTGTGGAGCGCGGCTGGATGTGCCCCCCTCCTGAAGATTGCTGCCTGAAGAGAAACGCTGGATGAGAAAAAGCCGGCGATGGTGGGGCCACCGCCGGCTCTCTCGAGAGGATCAGCTACGCCGCCCGGGGAGAGATAGCGACGAATCTGGTCATCCCCTCCCGATAGACTTTCATCAGCACCGGCTTGCCGGTGTTCTTGGCTTCCTTGAGCTTCTCGGCAGCCATCTGCGGGCTGTCGACGGCCTCCTTGCCAACCTGCTGCAGGATGTCACCCGCCTTCAGGCCCATGTCATCGGCCGGGCTGCCCGCCTCGACCGAGGCGATCAGCGCGCCCTTGACCGAGTCGTCCAGCTTCATGCCCTGGCGCGCTTCCTTGGAGAGCGGCGCCAGCGACACACCGTAGGACAGCGGCTCGGCCTTCTTGTCGGCCTTGTCGGCGCTGGCCTTGATGACCTTCGCCTCGTCCTTCTGGTCGCCGCCGATCTTGGCGATGACCGTCACGTCCTTGCCGTCGCGCCACAGGCCGATCTTGGCCGAGGTGCCGGGCTTCATCGACGAGATCATCCGGGTCAGGTCCCTGATCGTGTCGACGTTCTTGCCGTCGACGCTCTTGATCACGTCACCCGACTTGATGCCGGCCGCCATCGCCGCGCTGTCCGGCGTGACCTGGGCCACCAGGGCGCCCTTGTCGCCGTCGAACGACATGCTCTTGGCGAGCTCCTCGTTCAGCGGCTGGATCTGCACGCCAAGCAGGCCGCGCTCGATCTTGCCGTTGACCTTCAGCTGGGCCACGACACCTTCGGCCAGGCTGGACGGGATGGCGAAGCCCAGGCCGACGCTGCCGCCTGACGGCGAGAAGATGGCGGTGTTGATGCCGATCACCCTGCCCTCCATGTCGAACAGCGGACCACCCGAGTTGCCGCGGTTGATGGCGGCGTCGGTCTGGATGTAGTCGTCGAACGGACCGGACTGGATGTCACGGCCGCGCGCCGACACGATGCCGGTCGTCACGGTGCCGCCCAGGCCGAACGGGTTGCCGACCGCCATCACCGGCTGGCCGACGCGCACCTTGCCGGCGTCGCCGAACGACACGTACGGCAGCGGCTTGTTGCTCTCGACCTTGAGCAGGGCGATGTCGGTCTTCTCGTCGCCGCCCATCAGCTTGGCCGGCAGCTTGCGGCCGTCTGACATGGTCACGGTGATCTCGTCGGCCTTGCCGACGACGTGATGGTTGGTGACGATCCAGCCCTTCTCGTCGATGATGAAGCCGGTGCCGACGGCCTGGCCCTTGTGGTTCGGACGCTGCGGCTTGGCGCCGGGCCCACCCGGCTGGCCGGGCTGCATCGGCACGCCGAAACGTTCGGCGAACTTCTGCATGAACTCTTCCATCTGCTTCTGCTGGTCGGACGACATGCGGGTCTCGTCACCGTCGTCGCCGCCGGCCTTCATGGTCACGGCGACGTTCACCACCGCCGGGGTCACCTTGGCGGCGAGATCGGAGAAGTCCTGCACGCCCGACACGGTCGGCGCGGCAGCCACGGCCGCAGGCGCCGTGAACATCGGAGCGATCAGCACCGGCGCGGTCAGCGCTGTGGTAAGCGCCAGCGCGGTGAGGATGCGGGACTTGGTCTTGGTCATTGAAGCTACCTCCTTGAGGGTCCGGGCTTTGGTAGGAGGGAATATGGGCGTGGGCCCATGGCGACCGGATGGCTGCTAAATTGAATGTTTGTATAGTGAGGAACGTTGTTTTTGGCCTGGATTCGGGCAAAACGGACCTGCAACGAGCGTTGGCCTGACAGGTAAACCGTGAAGATCCTCCTCGTCGAAGACGACAAGCAGACCTCCGACTACATCGCCAAGGGCCTGCGCGAGCACGGCCACGTCGTCGACCAGGCCGACAACGGCCGCGACGGGCTCTACCTCGCCACCGGCGAGAAGTACGACGTCATGATCGTCGACCGCATGCTGCCCAGCATGGACGGCCTGTCGTTGGTGAAGGCGGCGCGCACGTCGAACGTGCGCACGCCGGTGCTGTTCCTCACCACCATGGGCGGCATCGACGATCGCGTGGCAGGGTTCGATGCCGGCGGCGACGACTATCTTGTGAAACCCTTCGCCTTCGCCGAACTCTTGGCGCGCATCGGCGCGCTGTCGCGCCGGCCGCCGATCGTGGCGACGACGTCGCTGTCGGTCGGCGACCTCGAGATGGACCTGCTGGCGCGCACCGTGACGCGCGCCGGCAAACGCATCGAGCTGCTGGCCCAGGAGTTCAAGATCCTGGAATACCTGCTGCGCCATGCCGGCGAGGTCGTGACCCGCACCATGCTGCTGGAAAAGGTCTGGGACTTCCATTTCGATCCCAAGACCAACATCGTCGAGACCCACATCAGCCGCCTGCGCTCCAAGATCGACAAGGGCTTCGGCCGGCCGCTCCTCCACACCGTCAGAGGGGCTGGGTATGTCATCCGCGCGCTCGAGTAGCACGCTCGGCCGCATCCTGCGGTCGGCGAGCTTCCGGCTCACGCTGTTCTATGCCGCGCTGTTCATCGCCTCCGCGGGCGCCCTGTTCGCCACCGTGTACGTGACGGCCACGGCGGCGATGCAGACCGACATGGCGGCGGTGCTGCGCTCGGAGGCCTATCAGCTCGCCGAGGTGCATAGCCGCACCGGACTGACCGGCCTTGCGCAGCAGATCGCGCGGCGCATGAACTTCCGTACGCGCGGGCCGATCTTCTACCTCCTGCAGGCGCCCAATGGCCGGGTGGTCGTCGGCAACCTGCCCGGCATGCCGCCGGTCAACGGTGTCGTCGACTTCGTGCCGAAGGCCGACACGCCGGCGCCGGAGGTCTACGACGAACAGACCAAGCTCACCGGCTTCGGCCTCACCCTGCCCGACGGCTCGTTCCTGCTGGTCGCCCAGGACGTCGCGCGCCTCACCGACATGCAACACGCCATCGTGCGCGCCTTCGCCTGGGCAGGCGGGCTCACGCTGCTGCTCGCCATCGCCGGCGGCGCGGTACTTGCCAATTCCTTCCTGCGCCGCATCGACGCCATCACGCGCACCAACCGCGTCATCATGGCGGGCGATCTCTCGGCGCGCATTCCCGTGCGCGGCACGAACGACGAGATCGACCAGCTCATCGCCAGCCTCAACGCCATGCTGGGCCGCATCCAGCAGCTCATGGATGGCCTGCGCCAGGTGTCGAGCGACATCGCCCACGATCTGCGCACGCCGCTCGGCCGGCTGCGCCAGCATCTGGAAGATGCGCGCGAGCGGGCCAAGACCACGGCCGACTACGACGCCGCGACCGAGGCGGCGATTGCCGAAGCCGACGAGCTGCTGGAAACCTTCTCGGCCCTGCTGCGCATCGCCCAGGTCGAGGCCGGCGCGCAGAAGAGCGCCTTCGCCGAGCTCGATCTCTCTGCGCTGGCCCGCAGTGTCGGCGAAGCCTACCAACCCGCCGTCGAGGATTCCGGCCACAAGCTCGACATCCGCATCGACGACGGCGTGCGTCTCACCGGAGACCGTCAGCTCGTAGCGCAGATGCTCTCGAACCTGGTGGAGAACGCCCTGCGCCACACGCCCGCCGGCTCAACGGTGATGCTGGCACTGCGTCGCACGGGAACGCGCTTCGAAATCGACGTTGCCGACAACGGTCCGGGCATTCCCGAGGCTGAACGCGGAAAGGTGCTTGACCGTTTCTACCGCCTCGACCACAGCCGCTCGACGGCCGGCAGCGGCCTTGGCTTGGCACTCGTCAAGGCGATCGCCGGCCTGCACGGCCTTTCGATCGAACTCACCGACCGCAAGCCAGGGCTGGGCGTCGTCCTGACCGGCCCGGCCGCACGGTAGACCTCCTGCCGGATCGCGGACCTGGAGGTCCGCGCTCCAGCAAAACGGTCAACCGATGACCGGCTCGCCTCTGAATGGATCGTTGCGCTTCCACCAGCCTGGACGTCGGACCGATAGGACCCAGCATCGCTGACTATTCACCTCGCCGGACCATAGGAGATTCGGAATCCTCCCGAGCTCCTTCAGCGCGTCCTCGATCTGCTTCTCACTCAGGTCAATCGCCTGGTCGAGGCCCTTGATGGTCCGATAGCCGTAGCCTGGAGCCTTCAGCTCAGTCAACACCTCGCGGGCCTCAGCGCTGTACGGCGTCCCGGTCTCAAGCTGGTCCCGGCGAAACAGGTCGGCTTCGACAACGCGGTGCACATACTTCAAGAGACGCCGCTTGCCCTTCCACACCCATAGCAGCCACGCCGCGGCGTTCAGGAGTTTGTGCCGCGTCTTGCTCGTGATGAGCCGGGGCACGACATAGGCCGCGCGCTGCCCGATGCGCTTTTCGACCTCCGCCAGACGCTCCTGGCTCATGCGCGGCCAGTCCGGAGCCGGCACCTGCAGCGCCGCCGTGCCCACGAGGGGGATCACCGGGAAGTAGAATCTTTTCGTATCGTCGTCGTACTTGCGGAAGAGTTTGTCGACGCCGGGCGGCCAATCCTTGACGAAGGGATGCCCTTCACCGACGGAAAAGATGTCCCGAAGGAACTTCTGGCAGTTGCGGCGGCCGAGCTGGTAGTCGTGGGCCCGGAACGCTTCATCGAGGAAGCCGCCGAAACCGCCCAGCACACCCGTCGCGACGGCGTAACGCTCGTTCTTCTTGCCGTGAGAACCTTCGACCGGTCGAGAAGGCGCGATCATCCACTGGCCGTAGTTGGTGTTGTCGAATGCCGTCGCCAATGTGCCCGGCTTGAAGCGGGCCTGGTTCTTCAACATCGGGAACACGGCACGCGCGACGTCGAAGATCGACGCCTGTTTGGCCTCCTGGAGCGAGAAAGCCGGGGGCTCCGGGAACGGATCGATCATCACGACGGCGCCCTTCACGCTGCTCTCGCCGGACTTGTTGGCGTCATTGTCGCGCATGATTGCCCGGCGCGCATATTCGAAGGGCTCGTTGTCGATCAACCCGCCGTCGATGCTCATGAAGTTGTACGGATGGGCGGTCTTGTCCCACGAATCGGGCCAACTCGGCGGGTCGTGTTGGTCGATACCCGAAAGGTACGGCCACTTGCGCTTCACATACTTGCTGACGTTGCTCTCGATCGGACGCGCGGCAAGGCCGAGCGGAAATGCTGCCGACGCCAGAGCTGTGCGGCCGTACTCTTTCCAATTCTTGCAGGAGGACTCGTCTGTCTTGTCGCCGCCAGGTGCGGTCCTGATCTTGAGGACATCGTGGTCATCGTCGGCCAACCATGTGTTTTCACCGCCATGTGCGCCGATGCCTTCGAGGACGTAGTGCGCCCGATCGCCATGGCACATCATGTGGTGGCCGCGCTCCTTGCCACTGCCCTCGAAGCCGACAAAATAGGGCACGCCGCGCATGTTCGAGAGCGTGAGATAGAGGTGCAGGCGCTCGGCGATGTAAGGAAGCGGCTCCCCTCCATGAGCTGGGCCGGCCGCAACGCCTTCGGTTGGAGCCGGCAAAGCGAGTGCCTTGTCGGTAAGGGTGTCGAGGATCGCCGCATTGAGGATCGACTGCGGCGACACTCCGTCCTTCAGATCGTCATTCGTCAGCAGGTCGAGGGTGCCGGGCTGCTGCGCCGCCATGTCCGGCAGCGTCACCCATGCCTGATAGAGCGCCGGCAAGACACAACGATAGGGTTGCCAGTCCTTCCCGGGCTTGTCGACCTTCTCCGGCCGCAGGCCGCCCGCCACGGCAACCGCGGCCAGTGCCGCCGTTATCGAGCCGGCCGACGCGCCGGCAGCAGCCCGGATGCAGACGGCATGATTGGGCACCGTGCCGGGCTTTTCGTGCTTGGCCACTTCCCACTCGTGAAGCGCCTGGAACAGGAAATCCACGACGCCGGCAGAGTACGCGCCGGCCGAGATGGCGCCCGCCATGGCGAGGCCGATCTCGAACCGATTCTCGTTGTCAGCCATGTCATCCTCCGCTGTCTGCACGGATTGCCCGGACCGTCGCTCAAGGCGACACTGCGCATCCATTCCAACACTTGACGACCGGTCCGATGAGAAAACCAAGACGCATCCGCCCCCTGCTCGCCTATGTCGGCAGCTACACGACGCCTGAGAGGCACGGCGAGGGCGACGGCATCAACGTTTATCGCGTCGATCGCCGCACCGGCGCCTTCACCCACCTGCAGCAACTGGGCGGGCTCGAGAATCCGTCGTTCCTTGCCATCAATGCCGACGGCACACGCCTCTACTCGGTCCACGGCGACCGCAGCGAAATCAATTCCTTCACCATCGATCCCAGCACCGGACACCTGACTCCGCTCAATCGCCAGCCGACCGGCGGCTACAACCCCGTCCATCTCGCCTTCGACGCGACCGGCCGCTTCCTCGTGGTGTGCAACTACGGCACCGATTCGCTCGCCGTCTTTCCGCTCGCGGACGACGGCAGCCTGCTGCCCTACCGGACGCTCACGACCGTAACAGGCACGCTCGGTCCGCATCGCATCCAGCAGCGCACAATGTGCGTGCATCACATCCCGCTCGATCGCCAGGGTCGCTTCTTCTATGTGCCCTGCAAGGGCTCCGACGCCGTCGTCGCCTACCGCCTGGACACCAGGCGGAAGATCCTGGCCGAGGCCGCGCGCGGCGCCGCGCCATATCGATTTCCATCCCGGCAAGGCGCTGGCCTACGTCATCAACGAGCTCGATTCGACGATCACCACCTATCGCCAGGATCGGCAAAGCGGCGCGCTCACGCCGCTGCAGACGATCCCGGCCACGCCGTCGGAATTCACCGGCTACAGCACGGGTGCCGAGATCTGGGTCGACCGCGCCGGCCGCAATGTTTACGTCTCCAATCGCGGCCATGACAGCATCGGCGTGTTCGGCATCGATCGGACCAGGGGCACGCTGTCGTCGCGCCAGTGGGTGCCGACCCATGGCCGCACGCCGCGCTTCTTCGCCTTCGATCCCGATCAGCGCTTCCTCTACGTCGCCAACCAGGACAGCCGCTCGATCGTCGGCTACCGCGTCGGCCGTGACGGCCGGCTTGCGCCGACCCGCATCCGGATGAGGGTCGGCAGCCCGGCATGCATCGTCTTCTCGCCGGTCTGACCTCCGGGAAAAGGGCGCAAGGTGATGAAGTTCATCTCCTTTCCTGCCGACAGATCGCCGCTCTCACGATCCGGCTCGCCTGTTCCGTGCCCAGCTCCAACTCGACAAGCAGATCGGTGATCGGTGCACCACCATGGAGCCTGCGCCGCGATTGCTCGTTGGTTCGCCCGAGGGCCTGAAGCTCGGCCTCCATGTCGGCCGACACATCGATCAGGCCGTCAGCCGCAGCATCGGCATAGGCTCGTTCGGCCCTCTCCAGGTTCACCGCCAGGCGGCTCCTGGTGGTCTCAGGCGCATTCGAGGAGCATTGGTCGACGCCGGCGAGCGCCAGCAGGTAGTTTTCCAGGATGGGATCGACACGCTCCTTCGAGACAGGCGCCACGTCGAGCTCCCCACTGCTTGTTGCCACACACATGAAGTGATTCTGCCGATCCGGTTGTTGCGCTCTGTGGTATTTCGCACATTGCGTCAGGCAAATTGCGGAATGGCTTGACTACGAGGAGTTGAACCTGCCGGCCACCGTGTCATGCTGCAGTGCAAACTCACGGTGCCTGCTCTGACTTCGATATGAGTGACGAGACCCCGCTTCGCTCGATCTCCCTCTTCGACGACCTCTCGGACGCCGAGCGGTCGGCGGTCGCGGCATCGTGCGCAATCCGGACGTTCGAGAAACAAGCTCAGATCCTGGGTGAGCAGGAACCGACGACGGACGTGTTCTTCATCTTGTCCGGCACCGTCCGTTCCACCAGCTACACGGCGGCGGGGCGAGAGGTGATCTTCAACGAGATCGAGGCCGGCGAGATCTTCGGCGAGTTCTCCGCCGTGGACGGCCTTCCCCGCGCCTCTTCATGCGTCGCGATGACCGACTGCCGTGTCGCCCGCATGACCAGGGAGAAGTTCCTGAAGATGCTCGAGGGCAACGGCAAGATCGCCGTCCGCCTGATCGAGCTTCTGGTCGCGAAGATCCGATCGATGTCGGAACGCGTGTTCGAGGTGAGCGCGCTCGCCGTGCGCGAGCGGGTGCGTCGCGAGCTGCTGCGGCTGGCCAAGGACGGTGAGGAATTCCGCAACGGCATCGTGATCAGGCCCGCGCCCACGCATTACGAGATCGCCGCCCGCATCGGCTCGCACCGCGAAGCCGTGACCCGCGAGTTCAATCGCCTGGAAGCCGACGGCATCGTCGAGGTCCGCCGCCGGCAATTGCGGATCGTCGACATCAAGCGGCTGCAGGAAAGCGAAGAGTAGCGACGAAGGATCACCTCCCCCGTCATACGACCGTATCACGGGGGGGGGGTGAATGAGGTGCACCGTTTGACGCCTCGCGCGAGCTGTGGTCGGAATGCCGGTCTTTCAGATGGAGCCTCAAGTGACCGACAAGACCTACGGCTTCGAGACCCTGTCCGTGCATGCCGGCGCCGCCCCCGATCCGGCGACGGGCGCACGGGCACTGCCGATCTATCAGACCACGGCCTACGTGTTCGAGGATGCCGACCAGGCTGCCGCCCTGTTCAACCTGCAGACCGTGGGCTTCATCTATTCGCGGCTGACCAACCCGACCAATTCTGCCCTCGAAGCTCGGCTGGCGACGCTGGAAGGCGGCCGCGGCTGCACCGTCACATCGTCGGGTCACGCCGCGCAGGTCCTGGCGCTCTTCCCGCTGATGTCACCCGGCGCGGAAATCGTCGCCTCCTCGCGCCTCTATGGCGGCTCGCTGCAACAGATGCGCAACACCTATCCGAAGTTCGGCTGGACGGCGAAGATCGTCGACGCCGACGATCCGGTGAACTTCGAGCGCGCCGTCACGGCGAACACCAAGGCTTTCTTCATCGAGAGCCTGGCCAACCCGGGCGGCGTCATCAGCGACATCGAGGCGATCGCCCGCATCGCCGAGGCGGCCGGCGTGCCACTGCTGGTCGACAACACGCTGGCCACGCCGTGGCTGTGCAAGCCGATCGAGTATGGCGCGACGCTGATCGTGCACTCGACGACGAAGTTCCTGAGCGGCACCGGCACCTCGATGGGTGGCGCGGTCGTCGATTCGGGCAAGTTCGACTGGAACGCCAATCCCGGCCGTTTCCCCTCGCTCACCGAGCCCGAGCCCGCCTATCACGGCCTCCGCTTCCAGGAGACCTTCGGGCCCATGGCCTTCACCTTCCACAGCCATGCCGTGGGCCTGCGCGACCTGGGGCCGAGCCAGGCGCCGTTCAACGCCTGGCTCACCATGCTGGGTATCGAAACCCTGGGACTGCGCATGGAGCGCCACTGCGCCAACGCCCAGAAGGTCGCCGAGTATCTGGCCAAGCACCCGGCGGTCGCCTGGGTCAATTATGCCGGCCTGCCGGACAACAAGTATCACCAGCTTGCCAAGAAATACCTGCCCAAGGGCGCAGGCTCGATCTTCACCTTCGGCGTCAAGGGTGGCTACGACGTCGGCATCAAGGTTGTCGACAGCGTCGAGCTGTTCTCCCATCTCGCCAATATCGGCGATGCCAAAAGCCTGATCATCCATCCCGCCTCGACCACCCATCGCCAGCTCTCCGACGAGCAGCGGGTCGCGGCCGGTGCCGGCCCGGACGTGGTTCGCCTGTCGATAGGGATCGAAACGGTGGACGACATCATCGCCGATCTGGAGCAAGCTCTGAAGAAAGCGACATCCTGATGCTGAGCAAGGCCGACAACGAGTTCCTGACCTACAGCGGGCCCGGCACACCGATGGGCGGCCTGTTGCGCCGCTTCTGGATGCCCGCCCTTTTGAGTGAAGAGCTGCCCGAGCGCGACGGGCCGCCCAAGAAGATCAAGATCCTCGATGAAGACCTGCTTGTCTTTCGATCGACCGACGGCCGTGTCGGCATCGTCGAACCGCACTGTCCGCATCGCGGCGCCAACCTCCATTTCGGCCGCAACGAGGAATGCGGCATCCGCTGCGCCTTCCACGGCTGGAAGTTCGATGTCGACGGCAACTGCGTCGACCTGCCGACCTCACCTCCCGAGTCTTCTTACAAGGACACGATCAAGCTGCTCGCCTACCCGACGCGCGAATGGGGCGACATGATCTGGGTCTACATGGGCCCGCGCGATCGCATGCCCGAGCTGCCGCAGATCGAGATGGGCCTGGTCCCCGCCGCGAGTCGCTACGTCACCAAGAAGTGGCAGGACTGCAATTGGGTGCAGAGCGTCGAGGGTGCGCTCGACACCTCGCACTTTTCCTTCCTGCACATGGTGCTGAGCAAGGACGAGGCGACGGCTCGCGCCGCCATGGCCAAGGCCGCGATCGCCGACCAGTCCAGGCCCGACGACCGCATCCGCTGGGTGCAGAACGATCCGCGCCCGAAGTTCCAGGTGATGGGTCATGACAGCGGCCTGGTGATCGGCGGCGCGCGCAGGACCGACGGTGCCCAGCTCTACTGGCGCATCTCGCAGTTCCTGATGCCCAACCATGCCTATACGCCGACCGCCTTCCCCGGCGAGATCTACTATGGCCAATGCTGGGTGCCGGTCGATGACGTGACCTGCTGGATCTATACCTACAGCTGGCATCCGGACCGGCCGTTCACCAACTCCGAGCGCGCCAAGTTCGACGGCGGCTTCAACGTCCATGCCGAGGTCGACGACACTTACCTGCCGCTGCGCAACCTGCGCAACGAGTACCTGATCGACCGCAAAGTGCAGAAGCACGACACCTTCACCGGCATCACCGGCGTGTCTGAGCAGGACGCCGCCATCCAGGACAGCCAGGGTCCGATCCAGGACCGCACGCGCGAGCATCTCGGCCCGACTGACATCGGCGTCGTTGAGTTCCGCAAGCTCGTCATGGGCGCCGCGCGTGCCCTGGCCAAGGGCGAGGAGCCGCGCGCGGCAAAGGCCGCCAACCGCTACGCCGTGCGCTCCGGCGGCTGGGTCGCCGATCCGGCCAAGGACCTCGCCGCGGTGATGACCGAGCGCTTCGGCGATCGGCAGGGCTATGTCGGCAATCAATACGGCCTCGGGGACTGAGAGAGGGGACTGATGCTGAGCCGCGAGGACAACGAATTCCTGACGCGCAGCGGGCCCGGCACGCCGATGGGCGACCTGCTGCGCCGTTTCTGGATGCCGGCATTGCTCAGCGAAGAGCTGCCCGAGCGCGACGGGCCACCCAGGAAGGTCAAGATCCTCGGCGAGGACCTTTTGGCCTTCCGCGCCACCGATGGTCGCGTTGGCATCGTCGAACCGCACTGTCCGCATCGCGGCGCCAACCTCTATTTCGGCCGCAACGAGGAATGCGGCATCCGCTGCGCCTTCCACGGCTGGAAGTTCGATGTCGACGGCAACTGCGTCGACCTGCCGACCTCGCCGCCCGAATCGTCCTACAAGGATACGATCAAGCTGCTCGCCTACCCGACGCGCGAATGGGGCGACATGATCTGGGTCTACATGGGCCCGCGCGAAAAGATGCCGGAGCTGCCCCAGTTCGAGATGGGGCTGGTACCGTCCTCGCAGCGCTACGTCAGCAAGAAGTGGCAGGACTGCAACTGGGTGCAGAGCCTGGAAGGCGGCATCGACACCGCGCACTTCTCCTTCCTGCACGCCGTGCTGACCAAGGACGAGAAGGAAGCGCTCGCGATCTACAGCCGCTCGGCCGCGCTCGGCGATCAGTCAAAGCCCGACGACCGCGTGCGCTGGATCCGCAACGATCCCAGGCCCAAGTTCAGCATCCTCGGCCACGACGCGGGCCTGGTGATCGGTGGCGCGCGTAAGACAGACGGGCCCGAGCTCTACTGGCGTATCGCCCAGTTTCTGATGCCCAACCATGCCTTCGCGCCGGCGGCGATGCCGGGCGAGGTCTATTACGGCCAGGCCTGGGTGCCGGTGAGCGACACCAACTGCTGGATCTATACCTACAGCTGGCGACCCGACCGCGCCTTCACCAACTCCGAGCGCGCGCAGTTCGACGGCGGCTTTGGCGTGCACAGCCATGTCGACGACGACTACATGCCGCTGCGCAATGTTCGGAACGAGTACCTGATCGACCGCACGGCGCAGAAGCATCAGAGCTTCACCGGCATCACCGGCGTCAGCGAACAGGACTCGGCGATCCAGGACAGCCAGGGTCCGATCCAGGACCGCACCAAGGAGCATCTCGGCACGACCGATCTCGGCATCGTCGAGTTCCGCAAGCTCGTCATGGGTGCGGCACGCGCCCTGCAGCAGGGCAGCGAGCCGAAATCGACACAGGCTGCGAAGAAATATGCCGTGCGCTCCGGCGCCTGGGTCGCCGATCCGAACAAGGATCTCGCTGCCGTCATGACCGAGCGTTTCGGACATCGGCACGGTTACGTCGGAAACGAGTACGGACTGGGAGAATAGTTAGACCGGCTGCACACTCTGCTCTATCGTCCCCAGAGAAAGGTCGAGACCCTGGGAGACTTCACAGTGACCGTCAAAATCTATGGGCCCACTGCTTCACGTGCGGCACGCGCGCTGTGGATCGTGCATGAGCTCGGCATACCGTTCGAGCATGTCGCGATGGAGATGAAGGATCTCAAGAATGCCGACTACCTGAAGATCAATCCCAATGGCAAGGTGCCGGTGCTGGTCGACGGCGACTTCAAGCTCTTCGAATCGATGGCGATCAACCTCTATCTCGCGGCCAAGCACGGCAAGGACGGCTTCTTCCCGGCGAGTCTCGAGGACCAGGCGATCTGCCATCAGTGGAGCTTCTGGGGCATGACCGAGGTCGAGCGGCCCCTGCTCACCATCCTGATCGACATGTTCATGACGGCGCCTGACAAGCGCAAGCCCGAGGCCGTCGCCGAGGCGCAGAAGGCGCTGCCCAAGCCGTTCGCCGTGCTGAACGGCGCGCTGGAGGGACGCCAGTACCTGCTGGGCCCGACCTTCACCGTGGCCGACCTCAACCTCGCCTCGATCTGCAGCTGGGCCAAGCCGATCAAGTTCGACTTCGGTCCCTTCCCCAACGCCGGCGCCTGGCTCGACCGCTGCCTGTCGCGTCCGGCCTACAAGGCGGCGCGCTCGACGAAGTAAGGAAGTTCAGAGTCTTCCGGACCGCGCGCGTCTCGCGCGCCTCATGATCATGAGCGCGCGAGACGCGCGCGGTCCGGAAGAGTCCGAAGCTTGTGTCTACTCGGCCGGTGCAGGCTGAGGCGCCACGACAACGGCGGTGCGCGCCCGCCCGCCGGACGGCAGCAGCAGCGCCACCAGGGTGATCGCGACGGCGACACCCGCGAGGCTGAGGAACAGCAGCTCCAGGCTGCCGGTCGCCTCGCGCACCCAGGCGATCAGCATGATGGCGATCGGGCTCGCGCCCAGCGCCACCACGAACTTTGCGCCGAAGCCCAGCCCGTGATAGCGGCTGGGCGTGTAGCGCGCGATCAGGATGTTCTCGATCGGCCCCGAGGCCGAGCTCAGCACCGCCGAGGCGATGGCGCCCAAGAGCGCCACATAGCCGTTGCCCATGGCCAGCGCCAGCATGGCCAGCACCTGCAACGCCGAGGCGACGACGTAGGTCGACTTCAGCGGATAGCGATCGATGATCGTGCGGCCCATGACGTACTGGGCGATGCCCGAGACGACATAGATCATGGAGGTCGCGAGACCGACCCACAGCACGACCTGGGTGGCCACACCCCACGACGCCAGCAGCGCGCGCAGGCTCGCGATGTCGTCAGCCAGCCGCGTCTCGAAGACCAGGGCGGCGCCGAACATCACGGCCGCCCAGACGATGCCTTCGAGCGCCATGGTGACCGAGAGCACGGAGAAGACGCGCCAGAACTCGCGCCTGCCGGTCTGCACGCCGGCCGTCGCGGGCATCGCCCGGTCGCCGACCTTGCCTTGCCGGATCTGCCAGGCGAGCAGCGCCCCGACCGCGACGCAGACGACGCCCGGCACGATGAAGGCGGCGCGCCATGAGGCGAGCGTGATCAGCACACCCGGCACGATGCCGTAGAGCGCCAGCCCAGCGCTGCCCCACAGGCCGTTCACGCCCATGGCGTGGCCCTGCTCCTTGGCGGTGCGGATGATCCAGCCGATGCCGGCCGAGTGATAGATGGCGCCGAATACGCCGAGGCCGCACAGCGCCAGCATCAGCGCGAAGGTGTCCCCCTCGG
>WHTW01000030.1:0-359 GCA_009377525.1 Rhodospirillales bacterium | reverse complement strand
CCCCCTCGGCGACCAGGCTGCAGGCGATAGACGACAGGCCAAGCCCGAAGAACATCACCACCATCATCAGCGGTGCGCCGAAGCGGTCCGATGCCTAGCCCGCCGGCAGAGACATGACGCCGAGCAGGACGGCTGACGGCGCATAGAGCTCAAGCAGGCGCTCGGGGGCCAGATCCCAGGCCACGGCGAGGGTCAGCACGATGACGGCATAGAAGGCCGTCATCATGTGCATCAGGGCGTGCCCGATCGAGGAAAAGACCAGGACGCGCTTGCCCATTGCGACCGGCTGCTCGGCGCCAACTTTCATCATGACGCCTGTATCAGGCCCGGGCCGGCCCCGCGCAAGCCGGCTTGCGGCA